>JAFTTT010000014.1 GCA_017466625.1 Clostridia bacterium | reverse complement strand
TGAGGTAGTTATTGAGGGTTTCTATCGTGTAGTGCTTCGGCGGATTCGTTTCCTTTTCGACCGGCTCGAAGTTGATATTCACCGAGTCGCCCTTATTAAGCTGAGGGAGGACCTTGTCCTTTCCGCTGTAATCGTCATACTTCGTCCAGCCGCGCTCGACGATGACGGTTCCCTTCAGCGTAAATTCCTCAAGGTCGCCGACTGCGATCTTAATTTCACTCTTATTTACGACGCAGTCCTCGGCGCAGAATACTGCAACGAAGCGGCGGAACACAGTCGAATAGACCTGCATTTCCTTTTCACTCAGGCGCGATTTGTCAGGGATCTTATAGGTCGGGGTTAGCGCCGAATGTGATTCTATCTTACTGTCGTCGAATATCGTCTTTTTATCCTTGAAGGCAAGCGGATATCCGAGCTTTTTGCAGTTTTCGATTATTCTTCTTATCTTGTCCTTCTCTGCCGTTGCAAGATACTCGGAGTTTGTACGGGGATAGGTTAGATATCCCTCCTCGTAAAGCTTTTGAACGATCTCAAGACTTTCAGCCATTGACATCTTATACTTTTTACCGAGCACGTTCTGGAGCTTCGAAAGCGAATAGAGCTTTCCGGGAGAAAGCGTGTCCTTTTTCTTTTTGACCTCGGTGACTGTTGCCCCCGTTTGGTTATACTGATCGCACAGGTTTTTTGCCTTGACGAATTCGGTTTTATCGAATTTCGTTTTTGACTGAAGCTCTATCATCTCGCCGTTCGTTTCGGCTTTACTGACGAGCGCGTAATAGATATCGGGAACGAAGTTTCTTATCGCCATATCGCGCTCGTAGATTGCAAGCACGATAGGTACGATGACGCGTCCGACGCGGAGAAGCTTTCCGCTCTTGAGCGTTGCGTAACGAGTGAGGTTTACGCCGTAGAGCCAGTCGATAAAGGTGCGCGCGTAGCCCTCGTTCGCGAGGTTATCGTATTCGTCCTCGCTCTTCATGTCGCGGAGCGCCGCAGCGACTGTCTCGGGCGTCTGGTCGGGAAGCCACAAACGAAGAAGCGGCTTCGGGCTTTTGAGCGCTTTGGTTACGCAGGTACGGACGATTATCTCTCCCTCTCGGTCGGCGTCCCCTGCGTTTACTATCTTTTCGACGTCGGGGCGGTTACATAGGTCCTCGATTATCTTGAACTGTCGGATAACACCGTCGTCACGGCTTCCGTTATCGCCCTTGCGTAATTCGTAGCGGAACTCACTCGGAAAGCACGGGAGGTTGTCCATGCACCAATACTTCTGCCCTTCGGGAAGTGGTCGGTAGCTTTCTATATCGCAAAGCCCGAAAAGGTGTCCGAATGCCCAGCTTACCAGGTATCCGCACCCCTCGAAATATCCGTTTTTCTTTTGCATCTGCCCAATGCCTGCGCAGATATTCCGCGCCAAGCTCGGCTTTTCGGCTATAATAAGTATCATACCGATATTATACTACATTTCGGCAAAAAAATCAATGCCTTGACAGTATCAAACGCTAATGTTATAATTGTTTAAGTAATTTCTTTGGAGAAAACAATGAACGATTATTCTAACATTGCCGAGTATTCGGTTCAAAAATCAAGAGGTGTGCTTTTCAACATCTGCAAGATAGCCGTGCCTATTGTGTCTACCGTTCTGTCGTTACTGATATCTAATCTTTTATTGGGTGCATACGGGTTAATTGTCGGTGTATTGTCACTTATCGTTCTTCTTGCTTTTTCCATTGGATATTCCTGCTTTTACTTCCGCCGCGTTGATTATGACTACAGAATTATCGGAAATGAACTGTTCTTCTCCGTCGTATACAACCGAAAAAAGCGCAAGGAGCTTTGTTCTGTTGATATTTCAACGCTTGAAAAAATTGCGCCGTACGCGGGCAGATATATTGATGAGCTTGAAAAGGAAAGCTTCGACAAGGTGCGCGATCTTTCCTCCTCGCTAAGCGATCCGTACGTTTTCTACGCAGTTGAAAAGGACGAGGAAAGCGGGAACAAGACCCTGTATATTTTCAACGCATCCGAAAAAATGCTGAAGCTTATAAAGCTTTACAACCGCAGAGCAATAATCACTCCACCAAACGAATAATTATCACCCTCGCGTCATAGTAATTGTCTGCGGGGGTGATCTTTTTGAAAAAGGCAGTTATTTTTACGGCACTGTGTGCCGTTATTCTTGTTTTATTCGTCTCGTGCGGAAGCGGAAACAGCTTGAAGAGGTTTAACTTCACGTATCCGCTCGACGTTCATGCGTATATAAGCTTCGACGGTCGGGACTACGAAGCGGATATTACGGTTGATGATGAGAGCAATATAAGAATATCCTTTTCCTCCCCCGACAATCTGAAGAACACCGTTCTTGAAATGAAAAACGGCGAATGCTTTCTTAACGTTTCGGGAATCACTCTGCCGATAACCGACGGGGGATACTCCTCCGAAAACGGTCTGCTGATTATCCGTCACGTTTTTTCTCTTTCACACAAGAATTACACCGATGCGTCGGTTATCAAAGACGGAGGTGTCAAATACTGCGTTGAAAACTATACCGTAAAGGCAGGAAAGATCAGCGTTTTCTTTGCCTCCGACAAGCCGATACCCGACAAGATCAGCGCCGTTTTGAACGGTCACGAGATCGAGATAGTAATTGTAAATGAATAATTAAATTTTCTTTTTCTATTGTATTCCACGGAAAAATAAGGTATAATCATCTCGTACTTTATGATTTGGAGGATGATATCTTATGTGGGGAACAATAATAATGCTCGTGCTTACGATAGTCGTTTTCTATTTCTTTGCTATCCGTCCGCAGAAGAAGCAGGAAAGAGAAACCGCTGAAATGCGTAACAGCATTTCCGTCGGCGACGAGATAATAACTATTGGCGGAATCATCGGAACGGTCGTTATAATCAAGGACGACAAGATGATGATCGAGACGGGTAACGACCGCTCGAAGCTCACCATTCTCAAGAGCGCGGTAAGAACCGTTCTTCGCGACGATGAGCCCGCAACCGATTCAGGCGAGAAGCCCCAGTAATATTTCGGAATAAAAATTCCCTTTCACGAATATTCTTTACAAAGGATATTTTTGAAGGGGATTTTTGTTTTCCCCGAAGGAGAAGAAAATGATCAAAACTGTAAACGCGTCTCCCTTTATTCCCGCCCTCAAGGGCGCGGCCGTATCGCTTTTGATTTCCTTTGCCGCAATTCTTGCGTCCGCGGCATTTCTTACCGAAAGCAAAGCTCTTGATCTGATGACGGCGGTGCTTCCAAAGGTATTGCAGGTGATCTCTGCGCTTGTCGGCGGCTTTTTTGCCGGTAAGTTTTCAAAGGAATGTCCCTATCTTTCGGGGATCATAAGCGGTCTTATCTTCAGCGCCGTAATTACCGTCGGCGCACTTATAAGCTCGGGCTTCGAGCTTTATTACGCCATCGTCAGCACGATAACCGTTACCGCTGCGGCTTTTGTCGGTTCGCTTCTTTCAAAGGACCGCGGAAAGAGCGGCGCCGCTAAAAGAAGGTCTATTAGGAAAAAAATGAGTGT
>JAFTTT010000130.1 GCA_017466625.1 Clostridia bacterium | reverse complement strand
ATAAAATCTTTGGGACGTTGTCTTACCTTCTCCGGCGGGAGAAGGTATCATTCGCTATGCGAATGACGGATGAGGTGTCTAAAAAGGGAACATACTCCTCATCCACCACCTTCGGTGGTCCCCCTTCTCCCTCAGGAGAAGGTATTGAGTAACACCGTTTTTATGTGGGAGTGGGAATCCTCTTATCTGAACATCGAAAGGAACCAACCTGCGGCGACTGCCGAGCCGATAACGCCTGCGACGTTCGGACCCATTGCGTGCATGAGCAGGAAGTTACTCGGATCCTCCTTCTGACCTACCATCTGCGAAACTCTTGCCGCCATCGGAACAGCCGAAACGCCTGCCGAGCCGATGAGGGGATTGATCTTTCCGCCCGTGAGCTTGCACATAAGCTTCGCGACGATAAGTCCGCCGAAGGTGGAGAGGCAGAAAGCGGTAAGACCGAGAGCGATGATGCAGAGCGTTTCCGCCTTAAGGAAGTTTGCGGCGTTTGCGGTCGCACCGACCGAAACTCCGAGGAATATCGTGATAATGTTGATGAGCTCATTCTGCGCGGTCTTTGAAAGACGGTCGACGACGCCGGTAACGTTAAAGAGGTTACCGAGCATAAGGAAGCCGACGAGGGGAGCCGCATCGGGAAGAATGAGACATACGACAGCCGTAACTATTACGGGGAAAAGGATAAGCTCGGTCTTAGATACCTTGCGGAGCGAGGTCATCTTGATCTGACGCTCCTTTTTGGTCGTAACGAGCTTCATGATCGGCGGCTGAATGATCGGAATGAGCGCCATATAGGAATACGCCGCGATAGCGATCGCGCCGAGAAGCGTGGGAGCGAGCTCCTTTGTGACGAGAATTGCAGTCGGGCCGTCGGCACCGCCGATGATGCCGATAGCGGCAGCGGCGTTTTCGTTAAAGCCGAGGAAGAGCGCGCCTGCGAATGCGGCAAAGACACCGAACTGTGCCGCCGCACCGAGCATAAGCGATTTAGGGTTTGCAAGCAGGGGAGTAAAGTCGGTCATCGCGCCGATTCCCATGAAAATGAGCGACGGATAAACGCCGAGCTTGACGCCTATATACAGAATGTCGATAAGTCCGCCCTTGCGCAGGATCATGCCGTAGTCGATATCCTTCGCCAAGAACCATTCTGTGTGAATGAGGTTCGCACCGGGAAGGTTCGCAAGAAGCATACCGAATGCGATGGGAAGGAGGAGCATCGGCTCGAACTTACGCCAGATCGCAAGGTAGAGGAGCGCACCGATAATGACGTACATTATCAGGTACTTGATGAGCAGAGTCGTATCGGCACTCGCGATCGCGATACCGGTCGACTCCCAGAATGTTTTTAATGCTTCGATCATAGGTTTTTACCCTTATGCGATGGTTGCGATAACTGCGCCGGTCGCAACGGTCTGACCGGAAGAAACGGTAACGGAGGTAACTGTACCGTCGCAGGGAGCGAAGATCTCGTTTTCCATCTTCATTGCCTCAAGCAGGCATACGAGGTCGCCCTTCTTGACCGACTGTCCGTTCGAAACTGCGACCTTAAGGATAGTTCCCTGCATGGGAGCGGTAACGGGTGTACCGTTTCCGGGAGTAGCGGAAGCCGCCTTGGGTGCGGGAGCTGCTTTGGGAGCTGCAGGTGCAGGAGCAGCTGCGGGAGCTACGGGAGCGGCAGGAGCGGAAGCGCCTGCGCCGATCTCTTCTACTTCAACCTCGTAAACTACGCCGTTTACGGTAACGTTATAAAGCTTTGACATTTTTTATCTTCCTTTCAATTAGTGCTTTTTTCTGAATGATACGACTTTGAATCCGCCCGCGGGCTTGCCGGTGTAGGCAGAGATCGCGGCAACTATTGCGGCGACGATCGCGGTGTCGTCCTGCTCTGTTGAAGCGGGAGCGACGGGCTCGGGGATCGGAGCGGGCGTAACTGCGGCTGCTTTAGGCGCTTCCTCGGGCTTTTTGTCCTTTTTGTCAAACGCCTTGCCGAATATGGCAAGAATGAACCAGATGAGCGCGAGAACGACGAAGACGAGAAGATATCCGCCGATGCCGGTCGTTAATATAGATTCGATCTTCTCGGAGAGGGTCAGCTTCGACGCGACCTCTTCCGAAAAGTTAAACAGCGACATATAAAACATAGCGTTCACCGTTAAGCGAGGAACTCGAGTGCCGACGCCATTCTCTGCTTGAGCTCGGAGCCCGATACGATATCGTCGATATCGCCGGAGCGAGCGTTCGTAAGAGGTGAGGCGGGACCGGAGATCCATTCGTTCTTGAGCGAAGCGCGGGATGCGTTCGGGTCAGCGGCTTCCTTAAGCTCGGAGTCGCAGAGGAACTCGACCGCAGTGTCGGGATCAAGCACCGAAATTACCGCATTGTCAAGAGCAAACACGAAGGACGCGCCGATGGACTTGGAGCCCATGAGCGTGTATGCCGAGCCGAAGGCGTTACCGATAATCGCGGTAACTGCCGTTTCGCAGTTGTTGTATGCGAACGCGAGCTCGGAAAGGGCCGAAAGGTAGTTCTTGCAGCTTCCCTTGAAGCCGACGGTGTTTACGAGAGTAACTACCGGAATATCGTAATCGGAACAGAAATTGACGAAGCGAGCCGTCTTTTTTGCCGCCGCACAGGTGAGTGCGCCGCCGTTTTCAGTCGGCTGGTTAGCGGCAACGCCGACAACTCTGCCGTTGAAGGTCATAAGAGCCGTTACGGCCTCGGGCGCGAGCTTTTCCGAAAGGTAAAGAGGCGCGCGGTCGTCGGAAAGAGCGGAAATGAGATCCTTTACGTCGCCGTCAACGTAAGCTGTAACGTCAAGCGGCTCGTTTATCGTCTCGCAGTCGTCGCCGACGACTGTTCCTTCCTCGCAGTTCGAGGGAAGAAGCGAAAGGAGACGGCGAAGCTCGTATGCAAGCTCACTTTCTGTCGTGTTTATATCAGCGTTTGCGTAAGAAACGCCGTTTGCGATGAGATATCTGTCTCCGTTCTCGGTCGATACGGTGAGATCGAACATCTCGGAAAGCACGGCGGAAGCACCGCCGCAAGCGCCGTTGATGACCGCGATCTGCGGTATGAGCGCCTTTGCCTCACTGATCTTGCTCATAACGGAGCCGTAAGCGGAAAGACAGTCGATCCCCTCGCTTACCTTTGCTCCCGCGCCGGAAAATACGCCGACAACGGGCGCGCCCGCCTTGAGCGCCGAATCGTAAAGGGAGCAGATCTTCTTTCCGTGAGCGGAAGTGAACGCCGCCTTTTCAACCGACTTGTCCTGAACGAACGCGTAAACGGGACGGCCGTCGACCGCACCGCAGCCGGTTATAACTCCTTCAAAATTTCCTTCGCCGTACTTGACGTAGGTGCCGAACTCAAGGAAGGTACCCTCGTCAAAAAGCGACGAAAGAAGGACTCTTGCGTCTGCCGAGGAAGCTTTTACTTCTTCGCGGAGCTCGGCAGATGTCTTCTTATTCTGTGCCATGTTTTTCCTCCGATTTTCGGGGTAGAAATCAAAACAAAATCATTCTCCCCCATTATTGATTATATTGTAAAACAAAAAGCATTTTTTGTCAATGCAAAAGTGAAAAATTAGGATGATTTTCATAGAAAAAAGGAAGCGCAATGCGCTTCCTTTAATATAGCTTTAATTATTTTCGTCAAACGCCGTTTTCGTGTAAAAAATTATGCCGTGCGTATTAACGTAACAGAAGCAGGTAAGCAGCTCCTCCCATCTTCGTTGGAGTAGTATAGCATAATATGAGTTTGGTATCGAATGAAAAAGCGGATAGCACTACGACTATCCGCTATTTGATTACATCAATACATTATCAGCTATTTGCGCTTCATTTGCGACAATTGTTATAGTAGCTTTTTTTCCGTTTTTGAACGAAACCTCATATTTGGTTCCGACTTTTTGCTGAGAACCTATTGCAAAAGGAACATTAGTACCAATGACTTTGCTCTCGGCAACATCCTCGCGGCTGAATATGTAATCTTCAATTTTTTCGCCATAGATCATTAACTTGTCAAAGGCGTATTTTTGTATAAATCCTAAAAGCTTTCCATCTTCCGCTTTTCCAATATAGCAATACGGCGTTGAGGGGTGTTTAAAATCAGGACCGCCAACGATTCCGATCAAATTAGAATTCATACGCTTAGTCAGTGTCATAAAAGAAGGTATTGACATTTTAAAAAATCCTCCAAAATTTTTTTTGTTAATGTTATCATATAAGTTAGAAGTATGTGCATAGCTAAATTTAAATCTCATCTCGGAGGATATCTGGCAACAAATATTCCAAGTGATGCACTGTAAAACTCTTTTTGAATTTTCATGTAAAACATCTTTAATCTCCTTTCTGCATATATTTAAAGTCGTTATTTTAAAATTACTTGTTACACAAATCGTTCCTTAATGGAGTTACCGTTTATGTCTTGTGTGCCGGTAGATTAAGATATCTATTATAGACAAAATTATGAATGTTATTAATAGTCACAGACTGGCGCTTTTAGTTGATTTTTAACTTGCAATTCAATTATAATCTTTTTTTAACTAATTGTCAATAGATTTAGTCAAAAATGCTATAATAGTCTAAAAGGGGGGATAGCAAGTGAATATTGGCAAAAAGATTCGAAATGCAAGAGAGGATCTGGACTTATCTCAAAGAGATATGGCGAATGCTATCCCTATGAATCAGTCCAATTATTCAAAGATTGAACGCAATGTTCAAGAACCAAATCTCGAACAGCTCCGACGCATATGTCAGATTCTCAAACTTGATCCTCGGTATCTTTTGAATTTAGAAGAATTTTCCTCAATAACCGAGGCGGATATAAAACTTCTCAAAGACGTGAAAATGCTTATTAAGAAACATAGCGCAGAAAAGCGGTGATATCCTAATAAATTAAAAAAGGAGGCGAATGCCTCCTCTTTTAATTATGGTGCGGGTGACAGGGGTCAAGAACCGGCTTTTCGGGGAATGAGAGTGTGATTTTAATCGTTTCCGTGCGAAAAGCTGTCTTTCGCCAAGGCGAAAGAGAGAACCGACCGTGTAAACTCTCATGATAATCAAAAGAGGAGGCGAATGCCTCCTCTTTTGATTATGGTGCGGGTGACAGGGGTCGAACCTGCACGCCTCTCAGCGTAAGATCCTAAATCTTATGCGTATGCCAATTTCGCCACACCCGCGCGAGGGTTATTTTAACACACCGAAACGGTTTTGTCAATGACATTATGGTTTTTTGCACAAAAAACGAGGCGAAATCTCTCCTTATTTTTTTATTTGCGTGCGCGCGAAAGTAATTGACAATATATTATAAATATGGTACAATATACGAAATACGATCTCAAGATACCTACGCGCGTTTTTCTCGGAGGAAAAGATGGAACTTACACTCAAAGGCGGATACGTATACACAAACGGTCACTTCGAAAAGAAGGACGTAACCGTTTCCTTTTCCGCTTCCCCTTTTTCCGACTCCGTTGTTGACGTTTCCGGTAAGTATATTTTTCCCGGCTTTGCTGATGTTCATGTACATCTGCGTGAGCCGGGCTTTTCTTATAAAGAGACGGTTAAGAGCGGCACTATGGCAGGTGCGGCAGGCGGATACACTGCGCTATGCACGATGCCGAATCTGAACCCGACTCCCGACAGTATCGAAAACCTCAAGGTCCAGCTCGATATAATAGAGCGCGACGCGTCGGTCGCGGTGCTCCCGTTCGGCACTATCACGGTCGGCGAAAAGGGCGAAACGCTTTCCGATATGGAGGGAATGGCGCCCGACGTTATCGGCTTTTCCGACGACGGACGCGGAGTGCAGGACGAAAGTATGATGATCGCGGCAATGGAAAAAGCCGCGTCGCTTGGGAAAATAATCTCCGCGCACTGCGAGGACAATTCGCTCCTCAACGGCGGATATATACACGACGGCGAGTACGCGAAGGCGCACGGTCACCGCGGTATTTGCTCAGAGAGCGAATGGGGACCGATAGTAAGAGATATTGACCTCGTCAAAAAGACGGGCTGCGCTTACCACGTCTGCCACATATCGACGAAGGAAAGCGTCGACGTAATAAGAAAGGCAAAGGCGGAGGGCGTGAATATAACCTGCGAGACCGGTCCTCACTACCTGACTCTTTGCGATGATGATCTTGAAGAGCACGGACGCTTCAAGATGAATCCGCCGCTTCGTTCGGCATCGGACAGAGACGCGCTTATAGAGGGTCTTATCGACGGAACGATAGATATGATCGCGACCGACCACGCGCCGCATTCCGACGAGGAAAAGGGACGCGGACTCGAGAAGAGCGCGATGGGAGTGGTCGGACTTGAAACGGCATTCCCCGTCCTTTACACGAAGCTTGTAAAAACGGGAGTCATCACGCTCGAAAAGCTCGTGTATCTTATGAGCGAAGCGCCGAGAACGCGCTTTGACATCGAGACCGACGTCGGATTTACGGTGTTCGACCTCGACGCGTGTTACAGTATCGACCCGAACGAGTTTAAGACAAAAGGAAGGGCAACGCCCTTTAAAAATATGACCGTTTACGGCAAGTGCTTAATGACGGTTTATGATGGGAAGGTTATTTATTGCAGCTCGTAATGAGCTTTGGGGGTTCCGAGCATGCCCCTCCCCTACCAAGTGACAGAGCGGACGCTGCAAAGCTTCCTTATGTCGAAAGAGGTTTCCAAAGGAGAAAACGTATAAAAACGCCGTAGCGTTTTTATCGGTTGTCTCCTTGGCACCGTTCTTTGGTCACCTTTCTTGGGTGAGCAAGAAAGGTGAGAAAAAACACCGCAATCACACAATGTAATTTAACCCTAACGGAGGAAAAATAAAATGGCAAAAAGAAAAGACTTAAAGAAAATTCTGATAATCGGCTCGGGCCCTATCATCATAGGACAGGCAGCCGAATTTGACTACGCGGGCACGCAGGCGTGCCTTGCGCTCAAGGAAGAGGGCTATGAGGTCGTTCTCTGTAACAGTAACCCTGCGACGATAATGACCGATACCTCCATTGCCGACAAGGTATACATGGAGCCGCTCACCCTTGAGTATATCGCGAAGATCCTCCGTTACGAGCGTCCCGACGCTATCGTCCCCGGAATCGGCGGACAGACGGGACTTAACCTCGCAATGCAGCTTGAGAAAAAGGGCGTCCTTAAGGAATGCGGCGTTGAGCTTCTCGGCACAAGCTCGGAATCCATCGAGCGTGCAGAGGACAGAGAGCTCTTTAAGGAGCTTTGCCAGTCGATAGGCGAGCCCGTTATCCCCTCCGAGATAACCTACTCGATCGAGGAAGCAAAGGAAGCGGCGAAGCGCATCGGCTACCCCGTTGTTCTCCGTCCCGCCTTCACCCTCGGCGGTACCGGCGGCGGCTTTGCTTATAACGAGGAGGAGCTTGTGACTGTCGGCCTTAACGCCTTCAAGCTCTCCCCCGTTCATCAGGTCCTTATCGAGAAGAGCGTAAAGGGCTACAAGGAGATCGAATTTGAAGTTATGCGCGACTCCTCCGACCGCGCGATAACGATATGCGGAATGGAAAATATGGACCCCGTCGGAGTTCACACGGGTGACAGTATCGTCGTTGCTCCTATCCTTTCTCTCAACGATCACGACCTTAAAATGCTCAACGATTCTGCGATCAAGATCATCCGCGAGCTTAAGATAGAGGGCGGCTGTAACGTACAGTTCGCGCTCAACCCCGATTCGTCCGAATACTACCTCATCGAGGTCAACCCCCGCGTTTCGCGCTCCAGCGCACTTGCGTCGAAGGCGTCGGGATATCCTATCGCGAGAGTTACCGCGAAGATCGCGGTCGGTATGACCCTCGACGAGATCCCCGTTGCGGGCGGAACGGGCGATAAGGAGCCGAAGCTCGATTACATCGTTGCGAAGTTCCCGCGCTTCCCGTTTGATAAGTTTGCAACCGCCTCCGACATTCTCGGAACGCAGATGAAGGCGACAGGTGAGGTCATGGGAATCGGCTCGACGCTTGAGGAATGCTTCCTCAAGTCGATCCGTTCGCTCGAGACCGGCGTTTGCCACGTTCACCTCGCAAAGTTCGATAATTACACGAAGGAGCAGCTTTTCGACTACGTCAAGAAGTTCCACGCTGACGGCGTTTACGCTATCGCCCAGCTTCTCCGTCTCGGCGCGACCGTCGAGCAGCTCCACGAGGCGACCGCTATCACCGAGCTCTTCCTTGAGTGCCTTGAGAAGATCGTCAAGATGGAAAGCACGCTTCGCGTCAAGCGCGGCGATAAGGAGACCCTCCGCCAGGCGAAGGAGCTCGGCTTCTCTGATAAGATGATAGCGAAGCTCTGGGATATCGACGAGCTTTCGGTATATAATCTCCGCAAGGCAGGCGGAATCATTCCCGTATTTAAGATGGTAGACACGCTTCACACGGGAAAATATATCGCATATCTCTACTCGACCTACGCAAAGACCGAAAACGAATCCCGTCTTACCGGCAAGAAAAAGATCGTAGTTCTCGGCGCAGGACCTATCCGTATCGGACAGGGCGTAGAGTTCGACTACTCGACCGTCCACGCAGTACAGACGATAAAGAAGTCGGGCTACGAGGCGATCATTATCAATAATAACCCCGAGACCGTCTCGACCGACTACACGACGGCAGACAAGCTCTATTTCGAGCCGCTTACGCCCGAGGACGTAATGGCGATCATCGACTTTGAGCAGCCCGAGGGCGTTATCGCTTCCCTCGGCGGACAGACGGCGATCAACCTCGCGCAGCCGCTGACCGACCGCGGCGTTAAGATAATCGGTACCGACTGTGCCGCTATCGACCGCGCAGAGGACAGAAATGCCTTCGAAAATCTGCTCAACGAGCTTGATATTCCGCGTGCAAAGGGTCAGGCGGTAACCAAGATCGAGGACGGCATCAAGGCGGCAGCCGAGATCGGTTATCCCGTTCTCGTACGTCCCTCCTTCGTGCTCGGCGGACGCGCAATGCAGATAGTTGCAGGAGAGGAACAGCTCCGCCACTACCTCAAGACCGCAGTTGAGATCGACGAGGACAAGCCGGTTCTCGTTGACAAGTACATCCAGGGTAAAGAGGTCGAGGTCGACGCTATCTGCGACGGACGCAACGTCTTCGTTCCCGGAATCATGGAGCTTGTTGAAAGAACCGGTATACACAGCGGTGACTCGATAAGCGTATATCCTACCTTCTCGATCTCCGACAGAGTCAAGGGCACTATCCTCCGCTACGCGAAGATGCTCGGCGTCGGAATCGGCATCGTAGGTCTGTTCAACATTCAGTTTATTGTCGACGAAAACGATGACGTCTATATTATAGAGGTCAACCCGCGCTCGTCGCGTACCGTTCCCTTCCTTTCGAAGGCGACGGGATACTCGCTCGCCGATATCGCGACCGAGGTCATTCTCGGAAAGTCGCTTAAGGAGCTCGGAATATTCGATATCTATCCCGATGAGAAGAAGAGATGGTACGTTAAGGTGCCGGTATTCTCCTTCAATAAGATAAGCGGTCTTGACGCTTACCTCTCGCCCGAGATGAAGAGTACGGGTGAAGCTATCGGCTACGACGATAAGCTCAACCGCGCTCTCTACAAAGCGCTTCAGGCGTCGGGCATGAAGGTGCAGAACTATGGCACCGTATTTGCGACGATAGCAGACAAGGACAAGGAGGAGGCGCTTCCTCTTATCCGCCGATTCTACAACCTCGGCTTCAACATCGAGGCGACCGAGGGTACGGCGAAATTCTTGAAGCAGAACGGCATCCGCACTCACGTGCTCAAGAAGATAAGCGAGGGAAGCGACGAGATCGCAGAATCGCTCCGCCAGGGACATATCGCTTACGTAATAAACACCCGTGATATAGCTTCTGTCGGACAGGTGTCTGACGGACACGAGATCCGCCGTTACGCGACCGACAATAACGTCACCATCTTCACCGCGCTCGATACCGTCCGCGTTCTCCTCGACGTTCTTGAGGAAACGACCCTGACGATATCGACCATTGATGCGTAAAAGTGCCTCCCTCCGAGAGGGAGGTGGCATTTGCGTAGCAAATGACGAAGGGAGCATGCGATGAAAGGAAGCACAGAGCGATTCCCATCTCATTAGGGCGGTTCATTAATATTCGTTTTCATACGTTTCTCGCCCGATGGCTCCTTCAGTCGACTTCGTCGACAGCTCCCTCCCGGAGGGAGCCAAAGAACCGACGCATCACAATCAAATCCCAAAACAACAGGACAAAAAATGAAACAGTCAATTTTTACGATAAAAGAAAACGTAGCTCTGACGAGCACCGTCTACAAAATGGTACTCGTCGGAGACACCTCCGACATAACTGCGACGGGTCAGTTCGTCAACATAAAGCTCGACGGACTATTTCTTCGCCGTCCGATCTCGGTCTGCGACTGGGACGGTGAGACGCTCACGATAATCTACAAGGTCGTCGGAGAGGGAACCGAGCAGATGGCGGGCATGCCTGTCGGCACCGAGCTCGATATTCTCACGGGGCTCGGTAACGGCTATGACACAAGCAAAAGCGGAAACGCTCCCCTCCTTATCGGCGGCGGTGTCGGCGTTCCCCCTATGTACGCGCTCGCCAAGAAGCTTATCTCCGAGGGCAAGGACGTGACGGTCATTCTCGGCTTCAATAATAAGGACGAGATATTCTATGAAAACGAGTTCATCTCTCTCGGCGCGACCGTTTACGTTACCACGGTAGACGGAAGCTACGGGGTAAAGGGCTTCGTCACCGACGTGATGAAAGACCTCACCTACTCGTATTTCTATACCTGCGGCCCGATGCCGATGTTCAAGGCGATCGAGGCAACGGCAGTCACGAGCGGTCAGTTCTCCTTTGAAGAAAGAATGGGCTGCGGCTTTGGCGCCTGCATGGGATGCTCCTGCGAGACAAAGTACGGAAACAAGCGCATCTGCCGCGACGGCCCCGTGCTCGAAAGGGAGGAGATAATATGGTAAACACAAAGGTAAACCTTTGCGGTATCGAGCTTGACAACCCGATAATCCCCGCAAGCGGAACGTTCGGCTTTGGTTATGAGTTTGCCGAGCTTTACGATATAAATATCCTCGGCTCGTTCTCCTTCAAGGGAACGACGCGCGACCCGCGTTTCGGTAACCCCACTCCCCGTATCGCGGAATGTCCGAACGGAATGATAAACGCGGTAGGACTTCAGAATCCCGGCGTTGAAAAGGTGCTCTCCGAGGAGCTTCCCAAAATGAAAAAGGTGTTCGGGAAGCCCGTTATGGCGAACGTAAGCGGATTCTCCATCGAGGATTACGTTTACACCGTCGAGCGCCTTGAAGAGGAAAGTCAGATCGGCTGGTACGAGGTCAACATCTCCTGCCCCAACGTTCACGGCGGCGGTATGGCGTTCGGCACCTCGCCCGAGGCGGCAGCAACCGTCACGAAGGCGGTACGTGCAGTTACGAAAAAGCCGCTTATAATCAAGCTTTCTCCGAACGTGACCGACATCGTTTCCATCGCAAAGGCGTGTGAAGATGCGGGCGCTGACGGAATAAGTCTTATAAATACGCTTCTCGGAATGAGAATAGATCTCAAGACGAAAAAGCCCGTTATCGCTAATAAGATGGGCGGCTTCTCGGGAAACGCAATATTCCCCGTTGCAGTCCGTATGGTATATCAGGTCAGCCACGCGGTAAATGTTCCCGTCGTCGGAATGGGCGGCGTTTCGAGCGCCGAGAACGTGATCGAGATGATGCTCGCAGGCGCGACGGCGGTTGAAGTCGGAGCTGCGAACCTCATTGATCCCTTTATCTGTCGAGATATTATCGAAAAATTGCCCGCCGTAATGGAAAAGTACGGAATCAAATCGCTTCAGGGACTGAAGATAGATTGAGTTTCTTCGCTTTGTAGACACCTCATCCACCGCAGACGCAGCGTCTGCGGTCCCCCTTCCCCCGCTGGGGAAGGCAAGACAACGCGGCAAATCTTCGCCGCATCACGGTAGGGGCGTACTGCGTTCGCCCGAAACAATGAAAATCATAAATTTACAGGAGACACAAAAATGGGAAAAGACGTAATCATCGCCTGCGACTTCGACAGCGCGGCAAAAACATTTGAATTTCTTGATAAGTTCACGGGCGTAAAGCCGTTTGTTAAGATCGGAATGGAGCTTTTCTATGCGGAAGGCCCCGAGATCGTACGCGAGATAAAGAAGCGCGGACACAAGATATTCCTCGACCTTAAGCTTCACGACATCCCGAACACCGTTAAAAAGGCGATGGCGGTCCTTTCGCGTCTTGACGTCGATATGACGAATCTCCACGCGTCGGGAACGAAGCGTATGATGGAAGCGGCTATCGAGGGACTTACCCGCGAGGACGGCACCCGCCCGATCCTTATCGCCGTAACGCAGCTCACCTCGACCGACCAGGAGAGCATGGAAAACGACCTGCTCATCAAGGAGCCGATCGACAAGGTAGTTATGCACTATGCAAAATGCGCTTCTGACAGCGGTCTTGACGGCGTGGTTTGCTCGCCGCTTGAGGCAGGCAAGGTTCACGATACCTGCGGTAAGAGCTTCGTTACCGTAACCCCCGGCGTTCGCTTCGCTGACGGCGACGTCGGAGACCAGAAGAGAGTTATGACTCCCGCGCAGGCAAAGGAGATCGGCTCAGATTACATCGTCGTCGGTCGTCCCATCACCGCTTCACCTGATCCCGTCGCGGCGTATGAGAGATGCGTTAAGGAATTTTGTGATTGATTTTTAATGCCTCCCCTGTGTAAGGGGAGGTGTCTCGCAAAGCGAGACGGAGGGGTTGTATCGAACGCTCACAATCCCTCACCGCCTGACGGCGGAGCTCCCTTTACACAAGGGAGCCATAGCATCCCATTAGCGCGACTGTTGTCGCATTCTGTATAATAAATGACAATTCGGTCATTTTTAAGTTATTCCTCGCTCTGCGGCGCAAGGCGAGATGAGAAGAAGTTGTAAAAAGGAGTAAAAAATTATGGAATTATTAGGATGTTTGATCTGGCTGCTTGCCGGTGTAGGAGTATTCATCGTCGGAATGAACTTCATGGGCGAGGCGCTCGAGAAGAGTGCCGGAAGCGGAATGAAGAAATTTCTCGGCAAGATAAGTAATAACCGTTTTTCGGGGCTCGCTGTAGGTACGGGTGTTACAGCGATAATTCAAAGCTCGTCTGCAACCTCCGTCATGGTCATCGGTCTTGTTTCTGCCGGCGTTATGACGCTTATGCAGGCGACTCCGATACTGCTCGGTGCGAAGATCGGTACGACCGTGACGGGACTTCTCGTTTCGCTTAAAAACGACTATTTTAATATGGCAATGTACCTGTTTGCCTTTGCCGGTATAATGATGGGCTTCTCCAAGAAGGAAAAAATGAAGCTCATGGGAAGTCTTATCGGCGGCCTCGGACTTATATTCGTAGGTCTTGAGATAATGGGAAGCGAGGGTGCATTCAGAAATCCCCTCATACTCAATATGTTCCAAAATGCATCCGAGGCAGTTATGAACGGCGGCGTTCGATTCATTGCTCCGCTTCTGCTCGTGGTTATAGGAATATTCTTCACTGCGCTCATTCAGTCCTCCTCCGCCGCAACAGGTGTTATTATCACTATGGTCGGCGCAGGAGCGCTTACGCTTGATCTTGCGATATTCCTCGTCATCGGTGCTAACGTCGGTACTTGTGTAACGGCACTTCTTGCCGCCGTCGGCGGAAAGGCAAACGCCAAGCGTGTTGCACTTATCCACCTCACCTTTAACGCTGTCGGTGCGGTGCTGTTTACCGTCGCAATGTGGATATTCAAGGACGAGATGGTGCGTTTTCTTACCGCAATATTCCCTAATGACAAAAATGTTATGTCGGTGCAGATGAGAGTTTCGCTCTTCCACGTTATATTCAACGTCACAAACGCCTTGATAATGCTTCCCTTTGTAAAGCAGCTCGTTAAATTCTCCGAGGCAGTCATCAAGGACAAGAAGACAGAGGATGAAACCCGATCCCTCCGTTTCGTCGACGACAACCTTCTCGCTATGCCGTCCGTCGCACTCGGCCAGGTCAAGAAGGAAATGGACTATATGCTGGGGCTTGTCGAAACGAATCTCGGCTACGCCTTCAATGCCCTTGAGACGCGTTCAAAGCTGAACGGCGCAAAGGTCGTTGAAAACGAGGCAATAATAGACTTTACGAACGGCGCGCTCACGCGCTTCCTCATCAAGCTTTCGTCGACCATCGAGGGAAGCGACGAAACGATAATCGGTTCTTACTTCCACGTGCTTAACGACCTTGAGCGTATCGGTGACCACGCCGAGAACTTCTACGAGATCGGCGCTGAAATGTCGGATAAAGAGCTTAGTTTCTCCGACATGGCCGTTGACGAGATCAAGGGAATGTGCGCGGTCGTCGGTCAGATGTTCGAGATCTCGAAGGACGCCTTTGAAAACCTCAACGGCGAGCGTTTGCATGAGCTTCTCGTGCTCGAGGAAAAGGTCGACGAAATGAAGAAGACGCTGACGGCACGCCACTTTGCGCGTCTTGCCGAGGGTAACTGCTCGGTCGACCACAGCCCCTACTTCTCATCGACAGTCGCAGGTCTTGAAAGAGTTGCCGACCACCTTATAAACGTCGGATACAGTATCGTGAACCCGATCGGTTCCGAAAAGGAAAACGCATAAATATTGGAGGACAGATGAATGGAAAGCTACAAGAGAGAATTTATTGAATTTCTGCAGGGCGCAGGCGTTCTGAAGTTCGGCGATTTCACCGCAAAGAGCGGTAGAAAGATCCCCTACTTCATCAACGCGGGAATGATAAAGACGGGCGACGATATCGCGAAGCTCGGCGAGTTCTACGCAAAAGCGTACGAGGAAAAGCTCGGCAAAAAGAAGGCAGTCCTCTACGGTCCGGCATACAAGGGGATCTCCCTTGCAGTTTCTGCCGCAGTTGCTCTTTCAAAGAGAGAACTGAACGTTCCCTTCTTCTTCAACCGTAAAGAGGTCAAGGACCACGGCGAGGGCGGAGTTTTCGTCGGTTACGTTCCGACGCCCGGCGAGGATATCGTCATAATCGAGGACGTTATCACCGCGGGAACCGCGATCAGAGAGAGCATGGAGATTCTTTCCCACCTCGAGGGAACCAAGGTTGCCGCTACCTTTATCATGGTCGACCGCAAGGAAAAGGGTCAGACCGAAAAGGGCGCAATGCAGGAGATCGAAGAGCAGTTCGGCTTCCCGGTATACTCGATCGTCGACGTTTACGACATTATAGAATACCTTGAAGAAGATCCCTCAAACGAGGAAAACGTAACGAGAATCAAGAACTATCTTGCTATTAACGGAGCTAAATAATGAGAAGCGTAATTGATATCAAGGAGCTGTCGGTCTTTGAGATCGACGAGCTCGTCGCTACGGCGAAGGACATAATCGCAAACCCCGACAAATACGCGCATAAGTGCGAGGGAAAGAAGCTTGCAACGCTCTTTTTCGAGCCGTCAACGCGCACCCGCCTTTCCTTTGAGGCGGCAATGTACGAGCTCGGCGGAAACGTGCTCAGCATGGCGTCGGCGGCATCGTCCTCGGCATCCAAGGGCGAAAGCGTAGCTGATACCGCGCAGGTAATTTCCTGCTATGCCGACATCATCGCGATGCGTCACCCGAAGGAGGGCGCGCCGATGGTTGCGGCGATGAATGCATCTATCCCGGTTATCAACGCAGGCGACGGCGGTCATAACCACCCGACACAGACGCTTGCCGACCTTCTTACCATCAGCCGCGAAAAGGGACGCTTTGATAATCTCACCGTCGGCTTTTGCGGCGACCTTAAGTTCGGACGCACAGTTCATTCGCTTATCTCCGCCATGGAAAGATACGAGGGAGTAAAGTTCGTTCTCGTTTCTCCCGACGAGCTGACCGTTCCCGACTACGTCAAGCGCGAGCTTGACAAAAAGGGTGTCCCGTACGTTGAGACGTCGGACCTTGCGTCGGTAATGCCCGAGCTTGACATTCTCTATATGACGAGAGTTCAGCAGGAGCGCTTCTTCAACGAGGAGGATTATCTCCGTCTGCGCGACAGCTATATTCTTACTCCCGAAAAGCTCGAGAGTGCAAAGCCCGATATGATAGTAATGCATCCGCTGCCCCGTGTGAATGAGATCAGCGTTGCGGTCGACCGCGACCCGCGCGCCTGCTACTTCAAGCAGGTCCTTAACGGAAAATATATGAGAATGGCGCTTATTCTTAAGCTTCTCGGACTGTGAGGACGATATGAATATTGATTCTATTAAAAACGGAATAGTTCTCGACCATCTCACCCCCGGTAAGGGTATGGAGGTCTATAAGCTTCTCGGGCTCGATCATCTCGACTGTCACATCGCGATAATCAAGAACGCACCGAGCCGTAAGATGGGCAAAAAGGACATCATAAAGATCGCGGACGATATCGTTCTTGACACCGAGGTGCTCGGTTACATCTGCCCCGGCGCGACCGTCAACATAATCAAGGACGGAAAGAACGTCGAGAAAAAGAAGATGTCACTCCCCGAAAAGCTCGTACACGTCGTGACCTGCCATAACCCCCGTTGTATCACGACGACCGAGCAGGAGCTTCCGCAGATATTCACTCTCACCGACGCAGACCGCGCGGAATACCGCTGTATCTACTGCGAAACATTGGCAAAGAACTGAATATGAAGCAGACGGCAAACGCCGTCTGCTTTCTGTTCTCAGAACCTTTTTGAAAAAAGGTTCTGAAACTCCAAAAACTTTTATTAAATCACACCCAAACGCTCACATATAAAAACGTTGCCTAAAACGCTTCATATAATATAAGGTAATATTTTGTGGTAAATATTGCCGCAAAACTTGACAAAATTCGTGCTCTGTGATAAAATTTCTGTGAATTATCTTTTGAAAGGATTACGATATGAGAATCAGACTTACATCCGTAATTTCACTTCTTATGGCGGCCGTGCTCTCCCTCGGATCGCTTTTCACGTCCTGCGCACCCGAGGAAAAGGAATCGCAGGCAACCAAATATCTCGGAAAGATCCTTGAAGCTACCTTCTCGGGCATCGAATACGTCGAGCCGCAGGTAACGACCTCGAAGATCACCTTCAATAAGACTCCGGATCTTGAGATCCCGCATCTGAACGGTGCCGTTCTGACGCTCATTACGGGAACGAACGGCGAAAGCGCAATGCTTGCCGACGTTACTCTCGATAACGGAAAGGTAGACCTTTCGGTATATAACGCAGGCACGACCTGCATAATCGGCTCAAGCGCAATAGGAGAGACGATGTACGGGCTCGAGCTCAGCGACCTCGGCACTCTTGTCGGCGCGTTTCTGCCGATGCAGCCCTCGCAGTTCCCCGAATACGGCGATTCTGCCGTTCCCGGCGTTGGCGCGGCTGCAAGCGGACTTCTCGGTATGCTTT
>JAFTTT010000129.1 GCA_017466625.1 Clostridia bacterium | reverse complement strand
GATCTTGCCCATTTTGATAAGTGTCGGCAGCAGACGGTAGAACATGGTGAGGATTAGAGTTCTGATCTGGAATCCGTCCTTGTCGGCATCGGTGCAAATTATAATTTTACTCCAACGAAGCGACTCGGGGGAGAAGGGAACGATATCGCCCTTGACCTTTCCCTTGATCTCAACTCCGCATCCGATGACCTTAAGAAGGTCGGTAATGATCTCGCTCTTGAATATCTTGTCGTAAGGCGCCTTAAGACAGTTGAGCGTCTTACCGCGAACGGGAATTATCGCCTGGAATTCTGCCGCGCGTCCCGTCTTACAGGACGAAAGTGCGGAGTTACCCTCAACGATGTAAAGCTCTCGGATCTCGGGATCCTTCGAACGGCAGTTAACAAACTTTTCAACTCTGTTTGCGACGTCCATGGAGCCGCTAAGCTTTTTCTTGATGTCGAGACGGGTCGTCTCGGCTCTTTCACGGCTTCTCTTGTTGATAAGGACCTGGGACGCGATCTTTTCCGCCTCAAGTGGCTTTTCGATGAAGTAGATCTCAAGGTTATGACGCAAGAACTGCGTCATCGCCTCTGCAATAAAGGTATTTGTAATAGACTTCTTCGTCTGGTTTTCATACGACGTCTGCGTCGAGAAGCTGTTTGATACGAATACAAGGCAGTCCTCTACGTCGGAGAAGGTTATTTTGGCTTCGTTTTTAAGGTATTTTCCGTTTGCTTTAAGATACTTGTCGATCTCTGCCACAAATGCGCTCTTAACTGCCTTTTCAGGCGAGCCGCCGTGTTCAAGGAAGCTTGAATTGTGATAGTATTCGATGACGCTGACTGTATTTGAGAAGCAGAACGCAACGTCGAGCTTAAGTGTGTACTCGTCCTTGTCGTCACGGTCCTTACCCTTCGTTTCGGTAGACCATGTAACGGGCGCGGTAAGGGAGTTTTCGCCCGAAAGCTCACTTACGTAGTCGATAATTCCGTTTTCATATACGAAATCGTATTCCTCGAAGGCCTTGCCTTCCTGCCAACGGAAATGGAAGGTGATTCCGGGGTTTACGACCGACTGCTTTTTGAGCATATCAAGATAGTATTCCTTCGGGATCGCTATATCTGTAAATACCTGAAGGTCAGGGCGCCAGCGAATGACGGTGCCTGTCCTTCTTTCTCGCTTTGTCAGTTCCGTTACAGACAGCTCGGTCAACGGCTTACCTTTTTTGAAGTCGATGGAATAAACCTTAGTGTCCTTATATGACTTTACGTTCATATATTCGGAGCTGTACTGCGTAGCACAAGCGCCGAGGCCGTTAAGACCGAGAGAATATTTGTAAGATGATGCGTCGGCGTTATTATTGTACTTACCGCCGGCATATAACTCACAGAAAACAAGCTCCCAGTTATAACGCTTTTCCTTCGCGTTCCAATCAAGCGGTATACCGCGTCCGAAGTCCTCGACCTCTATTGAATGGTCGGCATAAGCGGTAATGTTTATAACGTTACCGTATCCCTCTCGTGCTTCATCGACCGAGTTAGATATTATTTCAAAAGCGCTGTGCTCACAGCCCTCAAGACCGTCCGAGCCGAATATAACGCCGGGGCGCTTTCTTACTCTGTCGGCGCCTTTCAGGGAGACTATACTCTGATCGCCGTATTCCTTGACCTTTGTTGCCATTTTTATACCGTACCTTTACAAAATAGTTTTTGTGTGATAAAATGCTGTTATGAAAACTTTGATTAATAAACTTTTGAAAGAAGAGAAAATTGAATACTTCGGCATTCTGCCGATAAATGAGGTTAAGATCATCAACGAAAGCTTGTACCGTCGTTCGTTTACCGATTTTGCACCTAAAAGCGTGATTATGCTTCTCGTTCCTTACTACGCAGGGGAGTTCGAGAACCGTAATATCTCTCGTTACGCAGTTGCGCGCGATTATCATATCTACTTTAAGGAGCTGTATTCGCGCATCGAAGATCGGCTCAAATTTGAATACCCCGAATACTCGTTCAAGGGATTTGCAGACCATTCGCCCATCGGTGAGACCTATGCCGCAGCAAAATGCGGACTCGGAGTCGTCGGGGACCTGTTTCAGCTTATAAATGATAAATATGGATCCTACACCTTCATAGGTGAAATTTTCACCGATGCCGAATTTGAAAGCTACGACCTTACCGACGTAAAATTCTGTAACCACTGCGGTGCGTGCCAAAGCGCTTGTCCGTGTGAAAACGGATGCCTTTCGGACATCACCCAGAAAAAGGGCGAGCTGACCTCCGAGGAGAAAAAGCTGATACTCGACAGCGGATGCTTTTGGGGATGCGATATCTGTCGCGAAGCATGTCCTATGAACAGATCATCAGTAATTACGCCCATAGATTTCTTTAAGGAAGAACTCACCCCGCACGTAAATGTCGAGCTGATCGAAAAAATGAATAAGGATGAATTCAATTCACGAGCTTACAGCTGGCGAGGCAAGAAAACCATCCTACGAAATCTTGAACTCAAAATCGACTAGTGGCCATATATAGTTATTATATCACATAATATACATAAATGTCAACTGATTTTAGAAGGCGCTTTT
>JAFTTT010000128.1 GCA_017466625.1 Clostridia bacterium | reverse complement strand
GTTACCGACATAATGCTGTTTGCGATGTTCTACGTTGTAACGGCAACGGCATCCTGCTATCTTGCAACCGACAAAAGCACCGTCCTTTCTCTATGCGCTTCATTTATCGGGTGGGTTGCTGCATTTATGATAACAGAAAACGCCTTGTTTGCGCTTCTTTCGATATCCTATATTCCGTTTACTCTTTCGATTCCCTGTATCGCAAGGAACAAGCTCTCGCGTTCGGCAGCAGTTGCGATCGGCAGTGCTTACCTTACAGTCGAAGTAGTTGCCGCATGCCTTTACGTCACGTACGTACGGCAAGGCGATATTTCCCTTTCGGCGATAAGAGGTGCTTTTCCGTTCTTCTTCGGACAGATATCCGAGCTTCTTTACGAATCGTTTTTCGTAAGCGTTGCCGGAAGCAAGGTCTCGCTCATTGCCGAATCGAACGTCGTCGGATATCTGAACGTAATAATTTGCCTGATCCCTGCCGTTATCAGCGCGTTTATGACATTTGTCGGATTCCTGATCGCCTGGCTTTACAGAAAGCTTGTTGAAATTACTGCAACGAGGAAAATCAATGCCGGATCGTGGAACCTTATTCCGTCTCCCGTAACTGCGGTTTTCTTTCTCATCGCTTTTGCATGCGTAATGATATTTGAGTCTGTCAATTTGGTTTCCCTGACTGCGCTCAATATGTTTATCATCATCCTCCCCGTAATACTCTTAACGGGGCTTCTCACTTCGCTTACTCCCATCGTGACGAACGGTATCCCGCGTCCGCGTCTGTTCCGTCCGCTCACGCTTATAATATCGGTATTCAGCGGGGTAGTTCCCTTTGCTTCACTATGTATATTCTACGGCCTGTTCGACACATTCAAGGCATCTGCTTCAAAGCGCAAGCCGAAAAAACAAGAATAAGGAGCGCAAAATATGAAAGCTAAACTAAACGAATTGATAACAAGAATGAAATTTACGCGTCTGTTCCCTACCACGATAGTGACCGTCGCATTTCTTGCGGTAACCGGTGCAATTTACGCGTTCAGCGGCTCACACAGTCACCTTATCTGGATCATAGCTGTCCTGGCTTATGCCACGACGATGGTGCTGATGCTCAATTACGGTGCAATGGCTCCGATAACCGGTTCCGCTGAAAGTGATACCTTCTTGGGCAGCTTGACGCTCGACCTTATGATTAAAATGCCGCAGCCGGTCATGATATGTAATGCCGACGGCAAGATCATCTGGTATAATTCCGCATTTACAGACCGTCTCGGCAGAAGAAATATTACCGGCATCAATTTCGAGGACTTTGTCGGTAAATCTCTTTCCGAGATTAAAACGGGGGATTCCGAAAACGGTACGAGAATGACTCTTGAAGATCGAAGCTACTATGTTAGAGTCTTCCAGGTCTCCTCAAAAAACAAGAAGTATCTCCTTTCTCTTTGGGAGGACAATACTGCCTTCGAGGCACTTGAAAAGCAGCTTGAAGAGGAAGAAACGCAGGTCGCTTATATTCTTGCAGACAACCTTGAGGAGCTTTCACAGTATACAAAGGACGGTGTCCGTAATGCCGCAAACGAGATCGACAAGATCTTAAAGGAATGGGCAGAGGGCGCTAACGGCATTCTAAAAGAATATCAGAGCAGCAAATACGTCTTCCTTTTCCGCGCCGCCGAAATGGCCGATTTCGTTGAAAAGAAATTCGAGGTCCTTGATAGAGTGCGTGAGGTGCGAGTCGGCGAGAGCAGTTTCTCCGTTACCGTATCAATGGGCGTTTCCGACGTTGAAGGAACGCTCTCTGAAAAGGAAAAGGTTGCATCCGATGCGCTCGATATGGCGCTTCAGCGCGGCGGAGACCAGGTAGTCGTGAAGAGTGCAAAGGGGCTCGAGTTCTACGGCGGTAAATCGCAATCCGTTCAGAAACGAACCAAGGTGCGTTCCCGAGTTATTGCAAACGAGCTTGCATCGCAGATATCGAGAAGCTCACGCGTAATCATCATGGGACACAGGATGCCCGACTTCGACTGCATCGGTGCGTCCCTCGGAGTTGCCCGTCTTTGCGCGTTCTGCGGAGTCCCCTTTAACATCGTGGCAAACGTCAAGGATGAAAACTTCAGAAAATGTTACGACAGAATAAAGAATCAGCCGGAATACCGTGACCGCAGCGTATTTGTTAATGCTTCCGAAGCGCAGGATCTTATCGCAAGCGATACGCTCACTGTCATAGTTGACGTAAACAATAAGACCCAGCTTGAAGCGCCCGAGGTCGTTTCGATATCCTCGCGCGTCGTATATATCGACCATCACAGAAAGACCGCCGAATTCGACGAGGCGCCGCTCATTTCCTATATCGAGCCGTCTGCTTCATCGGCATCCGAGCTTGTGGCAGAGATACTCGACCAGTCCATGCCGTCGGGCAGCTTGACCAAGGATGAGGCAGATATAATGTACTCCGGTATTCTTCTTGACACGAAGCAGTTTACCCGTAACGCAGGCGTCAGAACGTTCGGTGCGGCACTTTATCTGCGCGGAGAAGGTGCAAGCCCCTCCGACGCACTCACTCTCTTTAAGTCGGCTCTTTCCGATTTCATATCGGAAGCTAAATTCGAATCTAACGTAGTCGTTTACCGAAAGATGATGGCGATATCCGTTAACGATTCGCCCGACAACACAAACTCCGACAGAATATCTGCGGCAAAGGCGGCTGATAAGCTTTTGACCGTTGAAGGAGTGAAAGCGTCATTCGCGCTCTGCCGTATCGACGACAGTATTCACGTTTCTGCCCGTTCGTCGGGAGAGATAAACGTTCAGCTGATCCTCGAGAAGATCCAGGGCGGCGGACACTTTGATTCTGCGGCAACAAAGCTTACGGGATCTATGAACGAGGCGCTCTCGATGCTAAAGAACGCTATCGACGAGTATATGGCAGAAAACAGCATAGCATAAGAAAGGACAACAACAATGAAAGTCATTTTAACACAGGACGTAAAATCGCAGGGAAAGAAAGGCGAGCTTATCAACGTTTCGGAGGGTTATGCGCGCAACTTCCTCTTCCCGAAAAAGCTTGCGGTCGAGGCAGACGCCAAGGCGATGAACGAGCTCAAAAACCGCGAAGCATCAATACAGTTCAAGCACGATACCGACCTTGCCAACGCAAAGGAGCGTGCAAACAAGCTCTCGAACCTGGCTGTCAAAATAGTTGCCGGCGGTAACGAGGGCCGTCTTTACGGTTCTATCACCTCAAAGGAGATCGCCGAGCAGCTTAAGGCACAGCACGGAGTCGTCATAGACAAGAGAAAAATAGTTATGCCCGACCCCATCAAGAGCTACGGAAGCTACAAATCCGACGTTAAGCTCTTC
>JAFTTT010000127.1 GCA_017466625.1 Clostridia bacterium | reverse complement strand
GTTGCGAAGCAACCGTTTGATCAAAGGATGTTGCTATATTTTATAACGCCGTCTGCGGCGGCTACACCTCATCCGACCTCGGCGAGGCTTCGCCTTGCTCGGCCACCTTCCCCTGAGGGGAAGGCAAGAGGGCGCCTCGATGCTTCGCTACGTTATTTGTAAGGGCGAGCATTGCTCGCCCGCGTAAAAACGATGTTACTCTATTTTCCCACACGGAGAAACCAATGACAAAATTTCTTTTGATCCGCCACGGCGAGAGCGTATCGAATCTCGAAAGGAGATTCACAGGTCACTATAACGCTCCGCTGACCGACCTCGGACGCCGTCAGGCAATGGCGACCGCCGAATACATAAAGCAAAACTATAAGGTCGATAAGGTGTACGCCTCCGACCTCGACCGCGCGTTCACAACGGGAAAGGCGACAGCCGACCTGCTCGGTCTTCCCGTCACGCCAGATCCCGACCTGCGCGAGATATACGCAGGAAAGTGGGAGGGCGTCCTTTACGACGATATAAAGGCGGAATATCCCGATCTGTTTGGAAAATGGTTCGGGGACACCGGCAACTGCCGTTGCCCCGACGGCGAGAGCGTCGAGGAGCTTGGAAACCGAGTTTACTCCTGTCTCAAAAGAATAGGCGAGGAGAATCCCGATTCGACCGTCGTCATAGCAACTCACGCGACCCCCATCCGTTCCCTCCAGGCGATAACTGCCTACGGAAGCGTCGACTATATGAAAAAGGTATCGTGGGTATCAAACGCGTCGGTCTCAACTGTCATATACGAAAACGGCAAGCTATCCTTTACCGAAGCCGGCTACGATAAGCACCTGAACGGCATTCTCACAACGCTTCCGAAAGACATATAAAAAATCCTCCGAAAATCGGAGGATTTTTCAGTTCTCAATTAAACTCCGTCTCGTCTGCCGTCTCGTCAACGGGGATATCGTGACGGAAGGTGTCCTCCTCGCAGATGTCGTTCATCGCGTCGAGGATGAGCTCGCTTTCGTATCTCTCCTTGACCTTCTCGGCAACGAGGAAGCCGCCCGCAACGCCCGAGATGATGCCGAGGATCATAAAGGGACTTGCGGTGTTTTTCTTGTCCTTGAAAAGATACGCGATAACGAGGAAGAAGCAGGAAATGGACTGAACTATAAGCATAAGTCCGAGGTAAAATCTTGTCTGTTTAAGCATTGTATTGCCTCCCATTAAGCATTTTCTTTTGAGCTTGTCATTTTGAGGTATGCGTTGATAAAGCCGTCGATATTACCGTCCATAACGGAGTTTATATCGGTAATTTCGAAGCCGGTACGGGTGTCCTTTGCGAGGGTGTACGGCATAAACACGTAAGAGCGTATCTGCGAGCCCCACTCTATATCGGTCTTTACACCCTTGATATCGTCTATCTTCTGGAGATTTTCTCTCTGCTTGATCTCCATAAGCTTACTCTTCAGCATACGAAGCGCGTATTCCTTATTCTGAAGCTGGCTTCTCTGCGTCTGACAGCCGACTACGATTCCCGTCGGCTTGTGAAGAATTCTTATAGCCGAGTCGGTCTTGTTGATGTGCTGACCGCCGGCACCCGAAGAACGGTGAGCGGTTATTTCGAGGTCCTCCTCGCGGATCTCTATATTGTCGCTCATATCGTCGAACTCGGGCATTACCTCGACCGATGCGAACGACGTCTGACGTCTGCCCGATGCGTCGAAGGGAGAAACGCGGACGAGACGATGAACACCGTTTTCACTCTTAAGGAAGCCGTATGCGTTAAGTCCCTCTATTGATATTACCGCGCTCTTGATTCCTGCCGCGTCTCCGTCGAGCCAGTCCATAAGCTTTACGGTGTAGCCGTGAGCTTCGCCCCAGCGGGTATACATACGGTAGAGCATCTGCGCCCAGTCCTGCGCCTCGGTTCCGCCCGCGCCGGGGTGGAAGGAGAGGATCGCGTTATTGTGGTCGTACTCACCGGTAAGAAGCGTTTCAAGACGCATCTTTTCCTCGGTCTCAAGTATCACCTTGACCTCGCTTACGACCTCGTCTACGACGCTCTCGTCGTTTTCCTCAACGCCCATCTCGATAAGCACGAGAGTGTCCTCGAGACGCGAGCAAAGCTCCTCGTATCTCTCTATCGTCGTCTTTTTATCCTTTATCTGCTGAAGTATCTTACCCGAGTCGTCGCGCGACCAGAAGTCGGGAACGAGGGTCTTTGCTTCAAGCTCCTGGATCTGCCTGTTTAACTCCTCAATACGGAGCGCATTTTTAAGTTCTTCTATAGCGGGACGCACGTCGGTAAGAGTGCGTTTTGCCTCGTCAAGCTGGATTATCAAGTTATCCTCCGAAATTTCTATTACTTCTATTATTATAGCAGATTTTGGAGATTTGTAAACAGTTTTTTGTAAATAAGCGTCGATAAAGAAAAAGAGCGGCGTTTCGATATGAACAAAATGTGAATTTTGCAGATATAAACTTGAAAACGCAATATGCAGAGCGTATAATTGTATTTGTAAGCGCCGACGTCATCAAGCGCTTTGATCTCAAGGAGAACGAAATGGACAAGTTCGATAAGAAAAAATTCAAAAACGGCCTGCTCTTCGCAGCCGCCGTAATACTCATATACGCTACCGTGATGAACTTCAATAGGATCGGCGGCTTTATCGTTGCGGTCTACTCCGTGATCTCTCCGCTTCTTCTCGGTATCGTGCTTGCCCTCATTCTCGGCACTCCGATGGCAAAATTCGAGCAATTTTTCAATTTTATAAACCGCAAATCGAAGTCCAAAAAGAAGCTTCCCGAAAGATTCATAACCATGGTCAGCTTGATACTGTCGTATCTTCTCGCGATCGCGGCGCTCTGCTTCGTCGTGGGAATAATGATCCCCGCGCTCGTCGATTCGATAACGGAGATCATAAAGTCGATCGAGAAGCTTTATCCGAAGTTGCTCGGACTTCTCGAAAGATACAATTTCGACACCAAGGACCTCAAGGCGATGGTCGATAAGATTGACTTCGATAAGGTCATCTCGACTCTGACCTCAAACGCAGGACTTATCTTCGACACAGTCAAGAATTCGCTTAACGACCTGATCTCCTTCCTTGCAAACCTCGTTACGATGGTCATCTTCTCGATATACCTTCTCGCGAACAAGAAGCGCATACGCCGTCAGACCGAAGATATCATAAACGCATACTGCTCCGAAAAGCACGCCCCCAAGGCAAAGTATCTTGTCGACCTCACCGTAAAGACCTTCACGAGATTCTTCTCGGGTCAGTGCCTTGAGGCGATAATCCTCGGTTCGATATTCTTCGTTGCTATGACGATATTCGGCTTCCCCTACGCGCCGGTTATCAGCGTCGTTATCGGCGTCACGGCGTTCATTCCTTACGTCGGTGCATTCATCGGATGTATAGTCGGCGTAATGCTTATAATGATCCAAAGCCCGATGAGAGCACTTCTCTTCGTCATAATGTTCCTCATCATACAGCAGCTTGAGAACAACCTCATCTATCCCCGTGTCGTCGGCGGAAGCATCGGTCTTCCCGCAATGTGGACGTTCGCCGCACTAATCATCGGCGGAGCCCTTTACGGCGTCATTGGAATGCTTGTATTCATTCCGCTTGCATCAATAATCTACACGATACTGAAAAACGACGTCTCCGCGCGTCTTAAGTCAAAGGCGCAAAAGAAGGCGCAGGCGGAAGCGGAAACCGAAGAAACGGCTTAAAAATAACTCGAAGAATACCCAATCATCAAACGTCAGGGAGAACATAATGAGATATTCCAAAAAGGAAATTTTTACGATTCCCAATCTTTTGAGCGTTTTCAGAATAGTTCTTATTCCCATCTACGCGGTACTGTATATGAAGGCACAGGTCGCAAAGGATTATATAATTGCCGCCGCGGTCTTTGTCGCGTCTGCCGTCACCGATATGTTTGACGGAATAATCGCGAGAAAATTCAATATGCGCTCACGCATCGGAATAATGCTCGACCCTTTTGCAGACAAGCTCACGCAGGGCGTCGTTATCCTCTGCCTTACGATACGTAACCTTGAAATACTCCCTCTGCTCGTCATTTTTATAATCAAAGAGGGCTTTATGTTCGTAATGGCTTGCCGACTGCTTCACAGCGGAAAAATGCTCGACGGCGCGCTCTTTGCGGGCAAGATATGTACGGCCGTGCTCTTTATCAGCATGGCGGCACTCGTCGTGTTCAAGGATATATCGACGGCAGGAACCTACAGCATAGTCGCTCTCTGCTCGGTATTCATGATAATCTCGCTTGTCAGCTACGCGAAGTGCTTCTTCACCGCGTCGGAACACATAAGAGATATAGACGAATAATAAATATCCCCCCGCGTAGCGGGGGGTATTTCATTTTCGGGCGTAGTCCTAATCCTTGTGGCTGCGCACAAGTGCGCTTTAGTCCCACCTGCCAGCCATGCATTGGATACTTGCTACCCGTAAATGGGTTCAGGGACGTTTCTTTGCCTCCCTCCGGGAGGGAGGTGGATTTTTGCGAAGCAAAAAGGCGGAAGGAGCACGCGATGAATGGAATTATAGAGCGTTGCCCTTCTCATTAGGGCGGTTCTGTAAATATCTTCTATCGGACGTTTCTCGCTCGATGGCTCCTTCAGTCACCTTCGGTGACAGCTCCCTCCCGGAGGGAGCCATTGGCACAAACTACCCTTAAACTACATTTTTTCTTTACATCATTTCTGTTCATCGGTTAACCTTTTTTGAACCACGCTCCTCACGCGTGGTTTTGGTGCACAATAAAAACAGCTCCGGGATCTTCGGAGCTGTTTTCATATAACGAAAAAATCCCGCCGAGGCGGGATACTTTTACATATTGCTCTCAACGTAAGCGACGACGTCGCTTACCGTTACGAGTTCCTCGATGTCCTCGTCGGGAACGGAGATCCCAAAGCTTTCCTCCATCGACATAAGCATCTCAACAACGTCGAGCGAGTCTGCGCCGAGATCCTCCATGACCTTGGATGAGCCGTCGATCATATCGACATCTATCTGAAGCTGATTTGCAATTATTTCCACTACTCTGTCGTACATAAGAATTACCTTTCAAACATATCTGTCAAACTTTCCTTGAAGATTATACCACAATATTCAAAAAAATCAATACCATTCCCGATTTTTCGGCAATTAGCGAAAGAGCATAAAAAGTTTGATGCAATTTCTCATAATAAACGACAAAAAATGTCGCCAAAAAGCGCAAAAAGGCGGTAAATGCTCTTGTTTTTAACGGGAAAATGTTGTAGAATATTGTTAAAGTAACTATTAGGAGAATGAATATGAGTTCTGCTGACAGAGCATTTATAAATACCTGCCGCGATATCCTCGAAAAAGGAACGCTCGTGACCGACGAAAAGGTGCGTCCGAAGTGGGACGACGGCACCCCCGCGTACACGAAAAAGCTTTTCGGCGTCGTAAACCGCTACGACCTGCGTGAGGATTTCCCCCTCATCACTCTCCGCCCGATATCTTTACGCTCGGCGGTGGACGAAATACTCTGGATATGGCAGAAGAAGTCAAATAATATAAACGACCTCGGCTCTCATATATGGGACGCGTGGGCAGATGAAAACGGCTCCATCGGTAAGGCGTACGGCTATCAGATGGGCGTCAAGCATAAGTATAAAGAGGGCGAGTTCGATATGGTCGACCGCGTTCTTTACGACCTCAAGAATAATCCCTGCTCGCGCAGAATTATGACTAACCTCTATAACTTCGCCGACCTTCACGAAATGGCGCTCTATCCCTGCGCGTACAGTATGACCTTTAACGTGACCGACGGAGTTCTCAACGCCATTCTCAACCAGCGCTCGCAGGATATGCTCGCGGCAAACGCCTGGAACGTCGCGCAGTACGCGGCGCTCCTTATGATGTTCGCGCAGGTAAGCGGACTTCAGGCGGGCGAGCTCGTCCACGTCATCGCCGACGCACACATCTACGACCGTCATATCACGATAGTCGAGGAGCTCCTTTCGCGCACGCCCTACGACGCGCCGAAGGTAACGCTCGACCCGAACGTAAATAATTTCTACGATTTCACTCCCGACAGCTTCAAGATTGAAAACTATCAGCACGGCGAAAAGATCGGAAGATTCCCCGTTGCGGTTTGAGGAAACGGTATGAGCGAAACGATCTACACAATACCGGTAAACGAGGCGTTTGAAGCGTGTGCCGAGGACCATTCTCTCGGCTGCCCATTCTGCCGGCTTTACAACACACTCGAGCAAAACGAGATAGATCTCATTCTCGGCGCATCGATGATGGAGCCCGACACGAGAGCAAAGACGAACGAGCAGGGCTTCTGCCCGACTCATTTCGACCGTCTTCTCGAGGCGAAAAAGCGTCTGCCGCTCGGTCTGATGCTCGAATCGCACCTCGATCAGCTCCGCCGTGAGATCGACGATAACGCCCTACTCGCCCTCGTCGGCAAGGTAGGCGGGGCGGCGCCGAAGCGCCTTTCCAAGCTCGACGATTCCTGCTACATCTGCTCACGTATCGACCATAATTTCTCCCGAATGCTCTCAAACGCGGCTCTGCTCTGGACCGAGGACGAGGCGTTCCGTGCAAAGGTACAGAAGCAGCCGTATATATGCCTTCCGCACTTCAGAATGTGGCTCGAAACGGCAAAGAACGAAATGAAGAAGGGCTACCCAGACTTCTACAAAGCCGTCTCAAAGCCCGTATACGATTATTTCGACACGCTCCGAGCCGACGTCTCGTGGTTCTGCAAAAAATTCGATTACCGTTACGAAAAAGAGGACTGGGGCAATTCGAAGGACTCGGTCGAGCGCGCAAGGAAATTCCTATGTGCGGATCTTCACAAAAACGTAAAGTGAGGTATAACGTTCATGAAAAAGATCATAGCCATTATGTTAGTAATGACTTCGCTTCTTGCGCTCTGCGCGTGCGGAGCGGAAAAATCAAAGTCCGAGGGCAAAGACCTCTCGCTCGTCGACGGTAAGGGTCAGGCGAGATTTACCATCATCTCCTATTCAAAGGCGGGTTCGGTCGTAAACAACGCAACTACCCTATTAAGCTCCGAGCTTCGTAAAAACGTAGGCGGCGTCTTCCGCGTGAGCTACGTCACCGCAAGCGCCGATAAAAACGCATACGAATTTCTCATCGGTAACACAGGCAGAGAGGAATCGAAGACCCTCTCCGAGGGAATCGGAGAGAAAGAATACCGCGTAAAGGTAATGGGAAGAAAAATAGTCGTAGTCGGAGGAAGCGATCTTGCGATCGCAAGAGGTGTAGGAATGTTGTTAAGTGCTATTGATATAGAAAAGAAGAGCGTACCCAAGGACCTATACGTAAGCGGAACTGTCGGAGAGCACAGCAATATGCTCGTCGGTATGGCCAACCAGACTACAAGATGCGTTGAGGTATACGATATCTCTATCGGGCGAATGGACGCAACGTCCCTCGTCTGGAGCAGTAAGCCCACCCCCGGAATCAGCGGCTTCAAGCTCCGTAACCACCCGACCTACGGCGACGTAGTCCTCATCACGGTAGGAACGCACGTTGAGATGGTATCCTACGAAACGAAGGAGATCCTCTGGCAGGTAAACGACGCACCCGAAAACTCACACAGCGTCGAGCTTATGCCTAACGGCGTGATCGCCGTCGGCGGCACCGTCGGCCACGACATCCATTTCTATAACCTGAACAGCGACGATCCGACGAAGATCAGAGTCGAGATCCCGTATCAAGACGCACACGGCGTCCTCTGGGACCCCAAGAACGAGGTCCTCTGGGCAGCAGGCAAGGATATGCTTTACGCATATAAGGTAACTGCCAACGACGACGGATCGGTAACCGTCGTAAAGGACGAGGAAATGAGCTTCACCACTCCCGAAAGGGGTCTGCACGACCTCCAGCCCTACTTCGGAAACGACGACTGGCTTATAATTTCGACCGCATCTCACGTCTATATCTACGATAAGGTCAATAAGACCGTAAAGGACGCATACGAGGGCGTAGTCGGCGCTACGACGAACCACGTTAAGGGCGTCGGCAGATTCGAAAACGGCGACCAGATATATATGTTCTACGACGGCGGAAACGATAACGGCCAGGGCGGCGGCTGGAACACCACCTACCTCACCTATATCCCGAACGGCTCGAATATCGTCGGCACCATCCCGTCAACGATGGGACGCTTCTATAAGTGCCGCGTCTGGTACAGCGATTATCAGTAATATAAAAAGCACCCGAAAGGGTGCTTTTTGTTATTCGTATTTTGTAGGGTAAGGCACAACGGGAGCGCAAAAACGATGTAACATATGGCTCCCCCGCAGATGCCTTTGGCATCTGCTTGGAGCATCCGCCGGAGGCGGTGAGAGGGCATTGTAACATTTTCCAATTACCCTTTCACCCCCAAAACGATGTTAGATCGTTTTGTAACACCTCATCTGTCAACCTGCGGTTGACACCTTCCCCTGAGGGGAAGGCAAGACGGCGTGGCGATACTTCGGCACTTTGTTGTAGGGTACATCGGGGACGTCGCATCCTACAGCGCCGTCATCGACGGCTATCCCTCAATCCCACACGCTCCTGCCAATTCACCACGCATTTCTCCTTGACATATCGCATGAAAAGTATTATAATTACTGTGTATGCATATCTAACACAAAACGAGGAATTAAAATGAAAAAACCGATAATCGGCTTCATCTCCCTCGGTTGCCCGAAAAACCAGATCGACACCGAAGTTATGCTTCGCGAGCTGGTCGACGCGGGCTACGACATTACTCCCGAGGACATCGAAGCGGATATAATAATCGTAAACACCTGCGGCTTCATCGAAAGCGCAAAGCAGGAGGCGATCGATAACATTCTCGACGTCGCGTGGCTGAAGAAGCACAGAAAGCTCAAGGGCATAATCTGTTGCGGCTGCCTTGCAGAGCGATACAGAGAGCAGATCTTTGAGGAGCTCCCCGAGGTCGACGCAGTCGTCGGAACGGGAAGCATCCATAACATCGTGAAAGCGGTCGAAGCAGTAAGCAAGGGAGAAAAATATCTCTCCTGCGAGCCGAACGAGGAGCTCGTCCTCGGCGGTGAACGCGTCGTCACGACACCCGACTATACCGCCTACATAAAGATCGCGGAGGGCTGCGATAACCGTTGCTCCTACTGCGCGATCCCGAACATCCGCGGCGCATTCAGAAGCCGTAAGATCGAGGATATCGTCGAGGAAGCAAGGTCGCTTGAGGAGCTTGGCGTAAAGGAACTCGTCATCGTCGCGCAGGACACCTCGCGCTACGGTCTTGACATCTACGGCGAATATTCCCTTGCGAAGCTGATCCGCGAGCTTACAAAAGCAACTACGATCCCGTGGTTCCGTCTCCTCTACTGCTATCCCGACAAGATAACCGACGAGCTGGTCGACGAGATCGCAAATAACGACAGAGTCGTAAAATATATCGACCTGCCGATACAGCACATCTCCGATAATATGCTCAAAGCAATGAACCGCCACGGCGACGGCGCCTGTGTCCGCGACACAGTCAAGCGTCTGCGCGAGCGCGTTCCGGGAATCGTTATAAGAACGACGGCGATAGTCGGCTTCCCAGGCGAGACCGAGGAGGATTTCACCGAGCTTTGCGAGTATATAAAGGAAGCAAAGTTTGACCGCTTCGGCGCATTCCCCTACTCTCGCGAGGAGGACACCCCCGCCTACGACCTGCCCGATCAGATCGACGAGCAGGTAAAGCAGGACCGCTACGACGAAATAATGGCGCTCCAGCTCGATATACACGAGGAAAATAACCAAAAGAAGATCGGCTCGACCGTCAAGGTGCTCTGCGAGGGCTTCGACCCCGTCGCCGAGACCTTCTTCGGACGCAGTGAAGCGGACGCCCCCGAGATCGACGGAAAGGTCTACTTCTCGTCAAAAATGAAGCCCAAAGAGGGGCAGTTCGTCAACGTTAAAATCACCGACGCAATAGACTACGATCTGTTCGGCGAAATGATATGAAAGAGGTATTAAAAATGAATCTACCGAATAAGCTTACAATTCTCCGCATCATCCTTGTTCCCTTCTGTATGTTCTTCATCGCGTTCAACTTCTATCAGAGTAACGAGATGCTCCACCTGATCTTCGCCATCGTCGGACTCGTTCTCTTCTCGGCAACCTCGCTTACCGATATGCTCGACGGCAAGATCGCAAGAAAGTACAACCTCGTCACCGACTTCGGAAAGTTCCTCGATCCCGTTGCCGATAAGCTTCTCATCATCGGCTCCTACCTTGCACTTCTCGTCAAGCATTCCGACGACAAGTTCTACGTAACGTTCATGTTCTGGTGCCTGTTCATCATCCTCTTCCGCGAGCTCGCAGTCACCTCGCTCCGTATGATCGTATCGTCGAAGGTCGTTATCGCGGCCGACATCATGGGCAAGATCAAGACCGTTTCGCAGATGGTAGCGGTTATCGTCGCGATCATCGAGCCCGTATTCTGCAAGTACGTTTATAATACGAACAATATCGCATCCTTCGTTATCATCGGTATCTCCGCAGTAGCAACCCTCGTTTCGGGTCTTAACTACTTCAAGGCATACTGGCCCTACATCAACCCGAACAAATGATAGACCTATTAACAGTTGAAAAGCAGTTTATCGAGAGCCATATAAAGGAGGGCGGCACCGTCGTCGATTTCACGATGGGCAACGGTCACGACACCCTCTGGCTTTCAAATAAGGTCGGCGAAAACGGCAAGGTCTACGCCTTCGATATACAGAAGCAAGCGCTCGAAAGCTCCGAAAAGCTGCTTCGTGATAGCGGATGCCCGAAAAACTATACCTTGATACTCGATTCGCACGCAAACGTCGAAAGTTACGTAAAGGAGCCGATATGCGCAGGAATGTTCAACCTCGGATATCTGCCCGGCTCAGACAAGTCGGTAACGACGCTCCGCGAGTCGACGATGAAGGCGGTCGAAGCGGCACTTCGCCTGCTTGACAACGACGGCGGACTCCTCATCGCAGTCTACCCCGGCCACGAGGAGGGGACGCTCGAGGGCAATATGCTCACCGAGTATTTTTCAAAGCTCGATAGACGCAAGATCTGCGTATCGCAGCTCCGCATAGTCAATTCCCCGACGTCGCCGTTTTTCTTCCTCGTTGAGAAGAGATAATATTATAGCGCGACGGGAGGAGCGCGCGAGATTCCCCGAAGCGAATGAAATGAGCTTTGGGGGCTCCGAGCTTGCCCCTCCCCTACCAAAAAACGCTTAAATGTTTCTGCTAAAATCGAAAGAGGTTTCCAAAGGAGAAAACGTGTGCAGAATTTTGCAAAGGCAAAATTCAAACCCGTTGTCTCCTTGGTGCCGTTCTTTGGTCACCTTTCTTGGGCAAGCAAGAAAGGTGAGAAAAAGAAAAACATTCTTTTCATCCTTTTCTTTACGAAAAGGATAAATCATTTTTACGGAAAATACAATGATAAAAACCACAAAAATCTCCGTCATCGGCGCAGGTCACGCAGGCATCGAAGCGGCACTCGCTTCAGCCAGAATGGGCATCGACACGGTTCTCTTCACAATGAACCTCGACGCCATCGGCAATATGCCCTGCAACCCGTCAATAGGCGGTACAGGCAAAGGCCACCTCGTATTTGAAATAGACGCGCTCGGCGGTGAAATGGGCAGAAGTGCCGATAAGGTCACCCTCCAGAGCCGCACTCTCAATACGGGCAAAGGCCCCGCCGTCCGTTCAAAAAGAATACAGGCAGACCGTCTAAAATACCGTTCGGTAATGAAGGGCGTCATCGAAAACACAGAAAACCTCCGTCTCGTTCAGGCAGAGATCGTAAGGATAAACGTCGAAGACGGCAGAATAACGGGCGTCGTTACCGCGCTCGGCACAGAATGGAAATGCGAGCGCGTGATAATCGCAAGCGGAACCTTTCTTGACAGCCGTATCGTCGTTGGTGAAAACGCATTTTCGTCGGGTCCCGACGGAATGCTTCCCTCAAAGGGTCTTTCAGACAATCTCCGCGAGCTCGGCATAACGCTCCGCCGCTTCAAGACGGGTACACCCGCACGCATACACCGCCGTACCATCGACCTCGACATCCTCGAGCGTCAGGACGGCGAGGAATATATAACTCCATACTCGCGCGATACCGACGCAGAAGCGCTTAACGGTATCACGCAGATACCCTGCCACACCGCGTATACGAACTCTGAAACGCACGAAATAATCCGCGCGAATCTGCATAGGTCGCCCCTCTATTCGGGCGTTATCGAGGGCGTAGGACCGCGCTATTGCCCGAGCATCGAGGACAAGGTCGTCCGCTTCTCCGATAAGGAGCGCCATCAGCTCTTCGTTGAGCCGACGGGCGCAGACACCGACGAAATGTACCTCCAGGGCTTCTCCTCCTCGCTCCCCGAGGACGTTCAGGAGGATATGCTACACTCGATAAAGGGCTTTGAAAACGCACAGGTGATGCGTAACGCGTACGCGATCGAATACGACTGCTGCGACCCGACGGAGCTTTATCCCACTCTCGAATTCAAAAGCATAAAAGGTCTCTACGGCGCAGGTCAGTTCAACGGCACCTCGGGATACGAGGAAGCCGCAGCGCAGGGACTTATCGCGGGCATAAATGCCGCACTTGACCTCCGGGGCCGCGAGCAGATAATCCTCTCGCGCGACAGCTCCTATATCGGTACGCTCATCGACGACCTCGTCACAAAGGGAACGAATGAGCCGTACAGAATTATGACATCGCGCTCCGAATACCGTCTGCTTCTCCGCCAGGATAACGCCGAGGAGCGCCTGATCGAGTACGGCAGATACGCAGGCCTCATCAGCGACGAGCGCTACGAGGCATACCAAAACGAACAGCAAATGATAAAGGACGAGATAAGACGTCTATCCAAGACATCTATCCCGCCGTCCGATAAATTAAACGAGCTTCTGACCGAGGCGGGAACGGTACCGATGACGACAGGTATGCGCCTATCCGACCTAATTCGCCGTCCGCAGGTGAGCTACGAAATGCTTGCCGAGTTCGACGTAACGCGTCCGAATCTCCCCTACCGCGTGCGCTACGAAGCAGAGGTGCAGATAAAGTACGAGGGCTACATCGAGCGCCAGAAGAACGAGGCAAAGAAGCTCGAAAAGCTTTCCGAGAAGAAGCTCTCGCCCGACATCGACTATTCGAAGATCGACGGACTTCGACTCGAAGCACGCCAGAAGCTGAATAAGATAAAGCCGTCCGACATCGGTCAGGCATCGCGCATAAGCGGCGTCAGTCCTGCCGATATTTCCGTACTGCTTATTTGGTTGAAGGCGAAGGAGTAATCTTCTCAATCACTCTACCCCATATGGGCGAGCTGTGTGTCAATGCCTCCCTCCGGGAGGGAGGTGGCATTTGCGAAGCAAATGACGAAGGGAGCACGCGATGTACATAATCCCGCGAAGTTGCCCGCCTCATCAAATGCGGTTCCCTAAATATTTGTCACCGTGCGTTTCTCGCCCGATGGCTCCTTCAGTCGGCTGCGCCGACAGCTCCCTCCCGGAGGGAGCCATGCAACATCGTCACAAGCCCTTCAAAATAAAGAGGTCAAAATGTATTCAGAGAAAATGAAGACCGCACGAAAGGAAAACGGTGTGTCCGTCAATAATCCGCAAGCGAAGCTCCTGTCCGATTATCTGACCGAGCTTCTCGAAACGAATAAAACGACCAATCTCACCGCAATAAAGGATCCCGACGAGGCAATAATCAAGCACATCGCCGACTGTGCCGTTTGCATAAACGACATACCGCAGGGGGCAGATCTGCTCGACGTCGGAAGCGGCGCGGGACTCCCCGCCTTTCCGTTTGCGATCCTACGCCCCGATATATCGGTCACGGCCCTCGACAGCACGGGCAAGAAGATCGAATTCATCAGATCGACCGCCGAAAAGCTCGGCATAAATAACCTCAAAACGATTTCGGCACGGGCAGAAACGCTCGCGAACAACCGCAGCTACCGTCAGCGCTACACAGTAGTCAGCGCACGCGCGGTCGCGCGTCTGAACGTGCTTTCCGAGCTTTGCCTGCCGTTTTTGAAGGTCGGCGGAGTATTCTTATCAATGAAGAGCCGCCTTGCAGACGAGGAGCTTTCCGAAGCCCTCTCGGGCATCGGCACGCTCGGCGGCAAGCCGCGCGAGGTCAAAAAATTCACCCTCGTCGGAGGCGAAAACGAGGAACGCTGTCTCATCATAATCGACAAACGCTGCGATACCCCTCCGCAGTTCCCCCGCGCCTACGCGAGAATTTCATCAAAACCGTTATAAACACACAAAAACCGCCTTGTTCAAATGAGCAGGGCGGTTTTATTTCTTGAGAGAAAGCAAGACGACGTTCACTCTATTTCCGTAGGGGAGGGGGTTCCCCTCCCGTGTAAAAACGATGTTACGTTCCTTTTTACGGGTCGTCGGGGCGCCGACCCCTACCGAGAAACGTCCAAAATTTGCGCGGTAGGGGCTGGCGCCCACGACAGCCCGTTTGGAAACGATGTTACATCACCTTCATTCAAAGCATTTACACGCTCTTCTCAATATGATATAATATAAAAAACTCAATTTCTTTTACAGCTTTTCCGTTTTTTGTCGACTGTATTTATGAAGGGCCTTCAGACTATTGGAAAAGGAGGTACGGTATGGAACTTCAAAGCAAGCAGACACCTATCATAAGCGACGAAAATATCGTCGAGCTTTATTGGCAACGCGACGAGCAAGCCATAAAAGAGACCGACGCAAAATACAAGCGATTTTTGCTTTCGGTTGCACACAATATCGTTCACAACACTGCCGACGAGGAAGAATGTCTGAACGACACTTATATCGGCGCGTGGAACTCTATCCCGCCTGCCCGTCCGTCCTTTCTGCAGGCGTTTCTCGCTACCATCATGCGTCGTACTGCCATAGACTGCTACAAGGCAAGAAAAAGGCAGAAGCGAGTCGCGTCGGAAATAACTGTGTCGTTATCCGAGCTTGAAGATTTCATATCGGAGGACGATATGTATTCCGAGGCAGACGCAAGAGAGCTGGGACGCGTTATAAGCGATTTCGTCCGTTCGCTATCGGAAAGGCGAATGTATATCTTCATGAGCAGATATTACGTTGCGCGCCCGATAAAGGAGATCGCAAAAACGCTTTTCTGCAGCGAATCGACGGTCAATAAGGAGATCGCGGCTATCAAGCGCGAGCTGAGTGAAAAGCTTGAAAAGGAGGGCTACACTCCATGAAAGAAAATGAGTTTTTAGACGGCGTAAGTAATATAGATTCCGACATAGTCGAACGCTTCGTTTCGATGGACAATCGGCTTAAAAGGAAATCAAGCAAAAGAAGCATTTGGGTACGCGTCGGCGCGCTTGCCGCGTGCTTTGCGCTGATCGCAAGCGTGGTGCTGTCCGTTATCTCAAACATCGTTCCGATCTGGAACACGGCGCATTACTCGGCATCGGACATCGCAAAGCTGTCTCCAGGGTATAAAGCATTTGGGGGCACAAACGCATATAAAACGATATATGTACCCGACGAGAAATATTTGTATGTTAATGAAATACCAAACATCAAATATTTGCCGATATACAAATACAGCGACGGCACAAAGTCAAGCAAGAAGGAATTAAAAAAGTTTTTTAACGGATTTATTGCCGAGCTCTCCAAATCCCTCGGCATTGACACCCCAACGTACAGTGTAAAAAAGGATACCGAAGACGATGAACTATACACGTCGGGGGAAAAAATGGGCAAATACAGTTACTCTTTGCGGCAAGATAAAACATCCAACACGTTTTGGTTCAGCAATCTTTACAGCGACGATAATAACTGTGAGATCGTTTTGGACGGAGAAACGGTACAAATTGACCAGCGACTAAGCGACGAGGAGATTTTGAGATCTCTCGAATCAATAAAAAATAAGCTGTTCGACATTTTCGGCGTATCTTTTAAGGATGCAAAAATAGTACGGACTTTTGGTGGTAGTTTAACGCACGGCGCAAAAAGAATAGATGTATATTTCTATAGCGAAGACGCCCATCCGCTGAACAAATATATGACAGAACCCGTTTCCGATTGCATTCAAATATTGTTTGACAATTATAAAAACTCATCAAACGACATTGTGAGTGACAGTATTTTAACTGATGCCTGCATCTACTATGTCAAAAACAGAGTTGCGGTTTCAACAACGTACGACCACATAGCGAATGCCAAGCGAATATCTCTTAAAGAGGCAGAAAAGCTTTTGTATAAGGGTTACGTATTCGGCGGACACAACTGCCCGCTGTGTATGGCAACGCAGGACAAGGTCAACTTTGAAGAATATGAGTATGTCGACATCGAATATCTTTCAAATCCCGATTACACTTCTATAGTAATCCCGTTCTACGCCTTTTACAAAAAAACTTTTACCTACTACTCAAACGGACAACCGATTACCATCTACGCAAAGACCTACGTTCCCGCGATACAGGTAAGCGGCTATGAAGAATATTTCGAAAGTCAAGCGGCGAATCACCGATAATAAAAATCCACCCTTTCGGGTGGATTTTTGATTATTTTCATACCAAAAATGCACTGTAACCGGCGTTTAAGAGCCCGTTTTGAGCATTTTTTGCGCCGTTTTCGGTATCAAAAATGCCGAAAACAGCCGAGCCCGAGCCCGACATAAGTGTACCGATGGCACCGTTTTCGATGAAACACTTTTTGACCTCTTGGCAGGCCGGGAGGGTATCTTCAAATCGGTTATAGAGGTGCTTACCGATCTCACTCAGGTCGCCGCCTTCGAGTGCTTTGCGGAGCGCTTCGATATCTCCTCTTGCCGACGGGGGCGTACTGTCGATCGCGCGGTACGCTTCGGGAGTTGAGACCTTACCGACGCCGCCGCTGATAACTATATGGCACTTCGGGAGCGACGGGAACGGAGTAAGGATCTCGCCGATGCCCTCGGCGAGCATCGTTCCGCCGACGACGCAAAACGGCACGTCAGCGCCGATCTTTGCGCCGATCTTGCATAGCTCCTCGGTCGCAAATACGCCGTCGTACAGCCCGTTAAGCGCGCGGAGGACTGCCGCCGCGTCGGAGCTGCCGCCGCCGAGTCCCGCCTCTCTGGGCAGGTGCTTATCGAGCTCTATAAAGCATCCGTCGCCGCTTCCGAGAGCGTCAAAGAACGCCTTTGCGGCTTTAAGGCAGAGGTTGTCCTCGCCGACGGTCAAGGTCGGGTCGGTACACGTCATGCTTCTGCCTTCCGCCTTACTTACCGTTACGGTATCGTAAAAGCTGTCGCTTTTGACCTCTGTCATAACGTTCAAGATATTATGGTACCCGTCCTCGCGCTTTCCAAGCACGTCAAGGTACAGGTTTATTTTCGCATACGCCTTTTCTGTCATCATATCATACCCCATCACAGTATTCCCGCCTTTTCGAGCAGTCCCGTAAGATATACGAATATCGGCACGAAGACGAGGGCCGGAAGAAAATCCGCGACCTTTATCTTCGTTATCTTCATAAGGTTAAGTCCTATCAGCGCGACCATAAGAGATCCTACACAGGTAAGCTCTGCTATCAGCTCCGCGGTCATTATCGGGCTTATGTATTCTGCAAGGAGCGCAAGACCGCCCTGGAAGACGAATACGAATATTGCCGAAAGGAGAACGCCGATTCCGAGCGTTGACGCCAGCACGGTCGACGAAACGAGGTCGAGTATCGACTTCGTATAGAGCATCGCGTTATCACCGAAGCCGGCGTTGAGCGAGCCGACTATCGTCATCGCACCGACGCAGAATATAAGGCATCCGTTGACCGCGCCCTCGGCAAGCGAAATCTCGCTTTTGCCGTTCTTACGGAACTTCTTTTCGGCAGTATCCCCAAGCTTGTGGATACCGTCGTCGATGCGCAATATCGCCCCTATCGCCGCGCCGAAGGCGACCGAAAGTATCAAAACGAGCGGATTTTTGCCGCCGAGCATTCCGCTCACTCCGATATAAACGGTACACATTCCGAGCCCGATCATTACTGTATCGGTCACTCTTTTCGGGAGCCCCTTTTTAAGAAGACATCCGAGGATGCTTCCCACTATTACAGTCAGGGTATTGAATAAAACTCCCTGCATATTATCATCTCTTTTCTATGCCAAATGCGCGGTAGTATCGGTTAAGGACGGCTTGCGCCGTTATTCTGCTCTCCTCCGACATATCCGCAATAATTGCTTTTATGCTTTCCGCCCGGCTCGGTTCGTAGGACGCGTTCTTCAGTCCGTCAACAAGCGTAAGAAGCGGTATCAGCTCGCTCTCCGCTGACGTTTCTCCATTCTCGGTCATGAGCGCAAGACACCTTTGCGCTTCATATTCAAAGCCGCATCCTGCGCGCTTTGCCTTCGGCGCCGTCGGCTCGGAGAAGCGTATCTCCGTCCTTCCGCGGCGGAAATATACCGTATTTCCCTCGCAACGGCAGCTTCCGTCAAGCATGAGCGTCAAGGAGCTTTCGCCGTTTACGCAGGTGAATGAATAGGCGCCGTCCTTTTCGTTTTGTATTATTCTGCTCCCGTTCAGCGGCTTTATCTCAGCTCTTCCGTCGTGCATCGCGCAAAAGGACGGCTTATCAGACAGCGTCAGCTTATTATAGGAGCGCAGAAGTCCGTTTTCCTTACTTCCGTAGAGAATAATTCCGTTTCCCTCGTATTCGAAATCGCAGCACAAGAGCTTTATCGACACCATGGCGCGGCCGTATCCGAACACGAGCTCGTTATCGAGAAACACCGAGTATAGTTTTCCGTAATCGTTCAGTAAATAGGTCATTATATAAGCCAAAAATAAAATACTGTATTACGACGTAATACAGTATAATTATAGCTTATTTACCTTCCAAAATCAATAGTTATCTATCGTTATAGAAAATAATCTCGTCGGGCAGATAGTATCCGAGCTTTTCTCTTGCGATACGCATAACGTATTCGTCGTCCATCGGCTGCTCAAGCTCCTCCTTGAGCCGTCCTATCTCCTCCTCGTATTGCTCCTTTTGAGCGCGAAGCTCGGCTTCGGTTGCGCGCAGACTGTTGTATTCGGTGCGCAGGCGTATTATATTTACCGCGCAGAAGCAGATGACGACGAGTATCGTCAGCTTTATGAAGAAGTTGAGCCGTGCACCCTTTTTCATTTGAACAGTCCTTTCTTTTAGTTTTATACAGGCGGCGTTGCCCCCAAGCCTCCCTCCGGGAGGGAGGTGGATTTTTGCCGAAGGCAAAAAGACGGAAGGAGCCCGCGATATTGAGAAGTCTTGTTGAATTGCCCATCTCATCAGGGACGGCTCCAAAAATACTTATTATCGAATACTACTCGCCCGATGGCTCCCTCACCCGACTGCGTCGGGAGCTCCCTCCCGGAGGGAGCCCGTTAGCTCCTCCGATCTCTGGGTGCAAAACCGTTGTTTTATATCTTTGGCGTTTCGCCGTTATTTTCGAAGTCAGCTTTTTGACCCGCAAAAGCGCGGGCTTAAGGAGCTTTCGCTTGATTAGGGAAAGCGCCCGTGACACAAGGTCGATAATTTTATCGGATAGCTTCATCACAAGCTGTCCGAGAGTTTTTTGCCAAAAGAAAAATCCGAGTGCGCAGGATACGTATGCGTACCATCTCGGGATACCGAAATGGAGCTTATACGTTGCGAGTATCATACACACCGTCGCGAAAAGGCAGAACACGATATCCTCAAATACCGTTAAAACGAGGTCGAGGCGCATTTTGTTCGCCCGCCGCGCCGCCTTTCGTCTTATTCGGAAAACGTCGTATATTGCGCCGAGCGCTATTCCGATAAGAAAAGTACAGACAAGAAAAGGGAGAAACGCCTCCCTTGAAATCTCAAAAAGTATCATCGTCCCCTTCGTCCCCTGCTCTTTTGAGCATCGGAGAAGTACAGACCGTTTATTTTTCCCTCAAAGGAGATATTCCCGTGTCCGAGGTCGAGAGAGGTAACGTGAAGTCCCTCGCCGTCGACGGCAAGCATACCGTTTTCGGTCTTTATAAGCGCGTGCTCCTCATCGAAGGACGTAACGTCTGTCACGCCCGACATTTCGAGCTTCTCTCTGTCCGTAAGTACGAGCTTTTTATGCTCGCTTATGCTTTTTTCGCTACCTGTCATAAGCCGCCTCCCATCAGATATTACTAAAATATATGACATAGGAGGCGGCTTTATGATTTCGGTTATGAAATTACTTCATACAGGGACGAAGCATCCGCTTTTGCAGTATGCTCCTTTACGTCAAGTACCCGAACCTTTAGCGAACGCTCGCCGAAGGAGATCTCGATCACGTCGTTTACCTTGACGTCGTACGACGCCTTTGCGCCCTTGCCGTTTACCGACACTCTTGCGTTATCGCAGGCATCGTTTGCAACTGTACGGCGCTTGATAAGACGCGAGACCTTAAGATACTTGTCCAAGCGCATAATTATTTAACCTGGTTCTTAAGAGCTGCGCCTGCTACGAATACGGGGCGCTTAGCTGCTGCGATCTTGATTGCTTCGCCGGTGAAGGGGTTACGGCCGTCTCTTGCTGCTCTTTCCTTAACTTCGAAGGTACCGAAGCCGATAAGCTGAACCTTGTTACCTGCTGCGAGCTCGTCAGCTACAGTTCCGAGTACTGCTGCTACTGATGCTTCAGCGTCCTTCTTCTTGAGTCCGGTCTTTGCTGCTACTGCTGCGATAAGTTCTGTCTTGTTCATAATAAACCTCTTATTCTCCGTCGGTTAAAATTTTTTAACGGTACGTCCGCCGACGGACGGAAATACCTTTTGTGGTATACTGTGTATATTTTACCACATTTTTTCCTATATATCAAGGGGTTTTGGCGATTTTTTTACATCAGTTTGCCATAAGAGGCGCCGGATATACCGTGCCTTTATCCATGCTCAGGCGGTACTGTACGCCCTTGCCCTCGAGAGCGAGGTTTATTGCCTCGATAGCGGTATCGAGAGTTACGCTTCCCTTGATCTGAATTGCCGTCTGCTTTGACAAGCTGTCGGAAATGCCGCTCACCGCTTCACCGCCGTTTTTCTGCCAGTAGTTCGCGCTCGCTTCAACGAAATCGGGAATCATCCTTGCAAATCCGCCTGCGCCGTTGTTATTTGCAAATACCGAGCCGAGGTTAAGACATCCGACGACGGATCCGTTAGTCGCGCTGCCAAGAATTCCGCCCGCGCCGCCGTACTCTGCCGTGCATTTTACGCTTCCGTTATTAACGCAGCCGATAACGTTGCCCGAGCTCTGTCCTACGATGCCGCCTACTGCGTTTTCCGTCGCGGTCACGGTCGCGTAGTTAACGCATCCGATGATATCTCCGCCGCCGATACCGGCTATACCGCCGACCCAATAAACGCCGATGACCTCACCCGAGACGCTGCAGCCGCTGATGACTGCGCCCTTCGAGGTCGATGCCGAGATTATGCCTGCGAAGCCGTTTTCGACCGTAGCTTCGATATATGCGTCAACAAAATGAAGATCGGTTATCGTGGAATAGTCCTGCTTCATGCTGTAGCAGAAGCCCGCCGCGTAACCCGCGTTACTATCGTACTCGGGATTTACGACGCGAAGTCCCGTGATCTTATAGCCGTTACCGTAGATATGGGTCTCAAGGTGTACCGGCTTCCAGTTGCTTCCGCTGCCCTCGGGGACGGTCATGGTTATATCGGAGGTAAGGAAGAGACTGTAGTCCTTACTTACGGTGCTCCAATAATTAAGTCCGTTTTCGTTAAAAACTGCTATCTTGTCTTTAAGAATGACGTAGCCGGGGAGTGCTTCCTTTCCGCTGAATTCGTCACCGACGGTCTCAACGTCGTGAAGAATTATAACGAGATCGCCGCCGTTACCGCTGAGTCCGTCAGCCATTGCCTTCGTCTGCTCGGGGGTAAGAGCTCCGTAAATATGGATCTTCTTTACTCCCTGGCCCATTATCATGGCCATTCCGCCCGTGATCTGCTCGGGGGTATTCACGCCGACATTGAAGAATCCGATCTCCTCGGAATACGCTTTGGCACAAGGAATGCCGCAGAATCTGCAGGCGAAGCCGTTGTTTTCGTTGGTATGGTCAACTTTTGCGATGACTGCCTTTTCTTTCGAAAGCGGCTTTTTGCCGTTTTCGTCTGCAAACGCCTTACCGCACTTTCCGCACTTGTAGAGCGTAGGGTTGCCCTCCTCCTGACAGGTCGGCATCTTATACTCAACGAGCGAAAGCTCGTGGTCGCAGGACGAGCCGCCGAAGATAGAGCCGTCCTCGTCGCATGAACAAAGGATTGCCGTAAGTGAGAGAATAAGGAATAAAACTGTAATTAGCTTTTTCATTTTCTGCCTCCAAAATTATTTATGTAAATTTTTTACATCATCATATTCATAAGACGGTCGTTGAACTCCTTGGCGGTGTCGTAGCCCATCTTCTTCTGACGGTTGTTCATCGCCGCGATCTCGAGTATGACCGCAAGGTTTCGTCCCGGACGGACGGGGATTACCGTCGTCGGCACCTTTATGCCCATTATATCCGTATACTCGGCCTCAAGCCCGAATCGGTCGTACATCTTGCCCTGTACCCACGGCTCGAGGTTGATAAGCATATCGATCTTCTCGGTGTCCTTGACCGAGCCCATACCGAATATGCGCTTGATGTCGACGATGCCGATTCCGCGAAGCTCCACGTAGTGGCGTATCAGCTCGGGCGCCGATCCGACGAGAGTCTTTGCCGACACCTTCTTGATCTCGACTGCGTCGTCCGCGATAAGACGGTGTCCGCGCTTGACGAGCTCGATCGCCGTTTCGCTCTTACCGACTCCGCTGTCGCCGAGGATCAGTATACCCTCGCCGTAGACCTCTACGAGAACACCGTGACGCGTAATGCGCGGTGCCAAGCTTACGCAGAGAGAGCCGATGAGTGCCGCCATAAATTCCGAGGTCTTGAACGCGGTGCGAAGTATCGGCACTCCGTAGCGGTTTGCCGACGCGATCATTTCCACCGGCACGGGAAGTCCCGTCGAGAATACAACGCACACGGGGTTTTTCGAGAAGAAATTATCGAAGACCTCCGTCTTTTTTTCGTCGGGAATGTGGCTTATGTAGTCCGATTCGCTTATGCCGATTATCTGTATTCTTCCCGGCTCAAAGTAGCCGAAATGGCCTGCCAGCGCAAGTCCCGGGCGGTTCACCTCGCTTCTATGTATGAGTCGTTCGCGATCGACGGGAGAGGTCATTTCCTCAAGCTGGAATTCGTCGATTATCTGTCCGAGGGATACGGAATAAGTAATTTTTGAGTCCATAATGAGTTCCTTTCTTGCGTTATTTCACCTGTTCGGGAAGATTTTGCGGGTCGTTTACGACGTACGCCGAGTAGTTCGAAGAAAACGTCACGTAGCCCGGCTTTGATGCGGGTGGCTTTTTTATGTTTTTTATCCGTGTATAATCGACCGTTACGCGCTGACCCGTCGGCGCCTTTGAATAGACTGCCGCGACGGTTGCCGCTTCGGTAAAATCACGTGCATCGGGCTCCGCGCCGTCGCAGAGAAGCACGACGTGCGAGCCGGGATAGTCCTTGATGTGGAACCATATATCGCCCTTTCCGGCGACCTTGTGTGTGATATAGTCGTTTTGCGCGTTATTCTTTCCGCAAAGGACCCTCCAGCCGCCGCTTGTACGGAATTCGAGCGGCTTCGGCGCCGTCATTTTCGCCGCCGTATAGTTCTTCATTCTGCTCGCGTAGCCCGATTCGTAAAGCTCGCGGCGTATCTCGTTAAGATCGTTTTCCGTCTCTGCGCGGGTGAGCGAATCAAAAACGGTGTCGAGGTAGCGGAGTTCCTCTCGGCCTTTATCTATCTGCTCACGCAGATGAGTTTCGGCTGATTTGCACTTATTGTACTTTTTATAGTATCTTTGCGCGTTCTGCGACGGCGACAGTCGGCTGTCGAGGGTCAGAGTCACCTGCGGACATTCTTCGTCGTAATAGTCCGTAACCGTGACCTCCGTCATTCCGCGCTTGAGCAGATACAGATTTGCGGTTATCAAGTCGCCGTTGCGCTTATAAAGCTCCTTATCCGCACAGGAAGAAAGCTCGTCCTCCTGGAGCGATATTCTTTTCGTCAGTCGGCTTTCGGCGTTGGTCAGCAGCTTGAGAATGTCTGACGCGCGTTGCTTTATTCTCTCGTTTCGGCTTCGCTCGGCGAAGAATCCGTCGATAAGCTTCGAGAAGCTTTCGCATTCCTCACTTATTCCGCCGTTTTCGTACTGGCCTATCGGCATGAAGGAATATTCAAGCGGTTTCCCGTCGGGGGCTTTGACAAGCGTCGGGGTGAAATCGTGCTCCTCTATTCTCCGAACGAGATCGAAAAATTCGTTACAGAGCTTTTCGTTTGAGCCGTTCGCTCTGAAGGAGAGCTCGCGGCAGACGAGGGGTGACAGCCCCAGATATCTGTTCTGCAGATATTTCGCGTGCGTCATTCCGCTTTCGATAAGAGAATCCATAAATCGCTCCGCGGTCTCGTTAAGCGGCGAGATCTTGCCCTCCTGCGGAGGCGGAAGCTCGTAGGTGATTCCCGTGATGAGCGGTCTTTTCACGCCTGCCGAAAGATCGGTCAGATGCAGGGCGGAGACGACCCTTTTATTTGCGTCACAGAAGATGAGATTACTGAATTTTCCCATCAGCTCTGCATATATATACTTGTTTGAAAGATAGCCGAGCTCGTCACGGCTCTCGAATTCCAATTCGATCACGCGCTCAAAGCCGAGCTGCTTTATTCCCGTTATTCTCGCCGAAGAAAGATGCTTTCGGAGAAGCATACAGAACATCGGCGGTGTTTTCGGGTTCTCAAATTCGTTCTCGGTAAATGAGATGCGCGGACTCGTCGTTCCGCAGTCGATAAGCAGACGGCGGTTTTGCGCTCCGTCGCCCGCTCTTTCGCGGTCGAGTCGGAGATTCAATATAAGCGAGTCGCGCGACGGCTGAAATAGCTTTTCAACTCTCGCGCCGACGCATAATTCTTCAAGCTCGCACGCTATCGCCGAGGTAAATGCGGCGTCAAATGCCATTTTTTACTCCTGTTTATGTGCAAAGACGTCAAGCACGAAGCGGTCAAGCTTAAAGCCGACCCTTTCTGCCAGACGTATTGACTTTTCGTTTTCGTTGTCAACGGTATATTCGACCGTCATTCCCGTATCGAGAAGGTAATAGGCAAGGGAGGCGACGTTCGATGCGCCGTAGCCGTTCTTCTTATGCTCCTCTGCCGTCTCTACGCCGATATTTACGGTGTTTTCTTCCTTTCGGTAGGGGTTTTCCGACGCGATCGAGACGATCGTTCCGTCAAGCACCGTCGCAAAGGCGAGACATCCCGCTTCAAGTGCGGGAACGTCGATATCGATCAAGCTTTCGTATTCACCCTCCGGAATGAGCGGCTCGGAGGAATCGAGAATAAGTGCTTTATTTACGTCCTCGCGGCGCGTCATTTTATAGATGCGGTTTTTACCGTAGTTTATTTCGTAACCGTTTTGCTCGCATTTTTCGTCGATCAGGGAAATGAGACGGTCTACCGTCTCTTCGCTTGCGAGCTCCGCTTCGGTCATTCCGTCAAGAAATGCGATCCCGTCGGCGATCTCCTCACACACGGTTGCGGTAAGGGAGCCGTCCTTCAGCACGAGGTCTATCGGCCACAGTATCTCGCAGCCGCCTTCGATCTCGGAGGAAATGCTGTCCGTCTTGACTGTCTTCATATACTGTAAAGCATCTTTCCGATTCCGCGTATGATCGCGTTTTCGGGCTCGGGTGCGATCTCTATCGGTATCAGCATAAGAGGTGCCAGAGCGTTCGGAAGCCCCTTGAACGCGGCGCTTCCGCCTGTGAGGATTATCTTATCGGGTGCGTGGCCGAGGGTGCGAAGCATATCGGAGATGCCGTCTGCGAGGTTTTCAAAGACGGTCTCACACGACGCAGATATCTCCTTTTCGGTCACGGTAAGCTTCTTCGGCAGACCCATTCCCGGGCGTATAACGTCCGAGACCGCCGTCTTATCGCCGACGCCCGAAAGCGACGCGAGCTCAATCTTCAGCCGCTCCGCTTCGACGGGGGAAAGGCGGTATCTGCGGTTTTTCAGAAGGTCGGAAATGATCGCGCGGTCAAAGGCGTTACCCGCGAAGGAATTGGTCGACGATGCGACCTGCTCGTTTCTTCTGTAACACGCCATATCGGTAACGGACGCGCCTATATTGACGACGGCGGAGTCCTCCACTCCCAGAACGCCGCAGCCCTGTGCTGCCGCGTAAACGGGGTCGATTACCGACACCGCACCCGCGCCCGCCTTCTGGATCGCTCTTACGTAAACGGTCTCTGTCTCCCCGTCGTTTGCGCCCGAGAAGGACAAAAGAAGCGATGCGCCTCTCATTTTGAGACGTTTGATGACGTAGGAAAAGTATGCGGTCACGTACTGCGCCTCGGGCGTCATTTCACCCGAAAAGGGGCGCACGAGCTTGACGCTTCCCGGTACTCTTTCGTTTATTGCAAGCGCTGCGTTTCCGCAGGCAACGACGCTTCCGTCCGACACGCTTACGGCAACGACTGCCGCCTCGGAATAGACGGTGTCGTTTCCGTCGAGGATTATTCTTACTTTACTGTAACCAATGTCGGCTCCGAATTTTTTAGCCATTGTTTTTCTCCTTGGTAAGGTTTTCGCCTCCCTCCGGGAGGGAGGTGGATTTTTGCGAAGCAAAAAGACGAAGGGAGCCCGCGATGAAAGATATTATAGAGAGCTACCCGTCTCATCAGGGCTGTTCCACAAACACCTATTATCAAGCATTTCTCGCCCGCCTGCTACTCCACCGGGCTTCGCCCGGAGCCCCCTCCCGGAGGGGGCCTTGTGTAATCAATACTTCACCGATCTGCCTGCACCGAGGCAGATCACGTCTTCTGCTCCAAATTCCGTAAGTATTTCCGAGCAGACCTTTACGGTCGCGCCGCTTGTTATTATATCGTCAACGAGGACGACCCTTTTTCCTTTTATCTTTTCCTCGGCACCGAGCCGCAAGGAAAACCGCGTTCTTGCGTAGATATCTCTTTCTCCGTATTCGAGCGACTTTTGTTCCTTTACGCCGCCGCGGCAGATGAATACGTTCTCGATATCGAGCTTCATCTTTTCCGCCAGCGCGTATGCGAGTATTTTCGCTTGGTCCACGCCCTCGAGCCGGATCTTCGTCGGCGAACGCGGCACGTATGTTATCAGAACGTCTTCCTCTATTCCGTTTTCCTTAAGAGCCGACGCCATTTTATCCGCCAGGTGCGAAACGAGCGCTTTGTTATTTGAGGTCTTCATTTTCAGAAGCAGCTCTCTTGATACGCCGTCGCTCCTGTACGGGATCGCGTATATCAGCTTTTCGTTATCAAGATATTTCGAGTCGCAACGGCATTTTGCATGCGGATTTCCGCAAGAAAGACAGCCGTCCGAAAGCTCTTTTTCGTATTCTTCCTTACATTCGGTGCAAAGGAAGCCGTGCTTTGCTATTCTTCTGCAGCGAATGCAAGCCGTCGGGAATATAAGGGATAGAAATTTGTTTAGCAAGTTTTTGTCCTTAATTTAATAATATTTGAAACGCTTATGCAACATTTTCTTCGGAATCCTCAAAAGAAACTTCACGCCTCGCATTCGTTCGTCGGTTTTGCGCGAGAGTTTTAATCTCTCGACAAATAGAAAGGGGTTTTGGGAGGGGAAAACGTGTGCAGAATTTTGCGTAAGCAAAATTCAAACCCGTTGTCTCCTTGGCGTGGTTCTTTGCTGTAGGTTTGCGAAGCAAAACTACTCATTTCATTACACGAGTAAGAAAGTTGAAGTATTAATACGTCTTTATCAAAAAGCAAAGCCCTGTATATCTGCGAACCTGTCGGTCGTTGTTTATCATATTATAGACCGTATTTTCGTGTCCTACCGCGATAACCATATCCTTTGCTCTCGTTACTGCCGTGTAAAGAAGATTTCTCGTGAGCAGGCGCGGCGAAAAGTCGGAGAGCGCCAGCACGACCGTGCCGTACTCGCTTCCCTGGCTCTTATGTATCGTTATCGCGTAGGCGAGCTCGAGCTCGTCTGTTTGCGAAAAGTCGTAGACTATGCGTCTGTCGTCGCTTATGACCGTTATCGTTTCTTCCTTCAGGTCGATATCCTCTATCACTCCGATATCGCCGTTGAAGACGCCGACGCCCTCGACGCCGTTCTTTTCCCAGACTGCGTCGTAATTATTCTTCGTCTGCATGACCTTGTCGCCGACTCTGAAAACTCTTTCGCGGAACTTCTTTTCCGTCTTACTCTTGCTCGGCGGATTAAGACGCGCCTGGAGAAGTATGTTCAGGTTATCGGTACCCGAGGCGCCCTTGTGCGTCGGGGTGATGACCTGCAGATTATTTATTATATCCTCGCCGTATTTCTTCGGCAGGCGCTCCGTTACGAGCGATGCGACGGTTTCTGCGATCTCGTTGCTTCCGCTTCTGCGCATAAAGAAGAAGTCGCTGTCCGTCGTCTTTATATCTATCATTTCGCCGCGGTTTATCGCGTGCGCGTTACGGACTATCAAGCTGCTTGCCGCCTGGCGGAAGATCTCTGTCAGTGCCACCGACGGGTATTTACCGCTCTCGATGATATCGAAAAGCACCGTTCCCGCGCCGACCGACGGAAGCTGATCGGCGTCGCCGACGAGTATCAGGCGCGCGCCCGGTTTTATCGCTTTAAGAAGCGCCGAGAAAAGGAGCGTATCGACCATCGACGCCTCGTCGACGATTATCACTTCCTCGTCGAGCTGATCGTGCTCATCTCGGCGGAAGGACGGCTTATCGTCGCCCGAAAACTCGGTCTCGAGGAGGCGGTGCACCGTTTTCGCGTCTCGCGAGGTCGCCTCCGACATTCTCTTTGCCGCTCTGCCAGTAGGGGCGGAAAGCGCTATCCTCATTCCCATCTTTTCAAAGACGGTGATAAGCGCGCGTATTACCGTTGTTTTACCGGTTCCGGGGCCTCCCGTCAGCACCATTACGCCGCTTTCCATCGCGTCGAGGATCGCTTTTCTCTGCATTGACGCGTAGGTTATATCGAGCTCGATCTCCAACATATCGACGAATCTGTCGGCATCTCGGAGCGACACTCTCTCACAGAGCTTATCGAGCTGATCGAGCTTCGCCGCGATATAACGCTCGGCTTCAAAATAGTCCTTAAGATATATGACCTCGCGTCCGCCGAACTTGACGCTTACCGCCGTGCCGTCGGAAAGGAGATCCTCAAGCGGCTTTTCTATCTCGTCCTCGCCGCAGTCTAACATACTGCAGGCGGCGGGGATGAGCTTATTTCTCGGTATAAAGGTATGACCGTTCTGGGTAGCACTGTACGAAAGGAAATACACTATTCCCGCGCGCAGACGGTCGGGACTGTTCTTCGGCGAGCCGAGCGACGCGGCTATTCTGTCTGCCGTTTCAAAGCCGATACCGTGTATGCTCTCGCAGAGCTTATACGGGTTCGCCTTTATTACGTCGACGGCGCTTCCGCCCCATTTTTTGTAGACCTTGACTGCCGTCGCCGGTCCGAAAAATTCGCGGCAGAACATCATTACCGAGCGCACGCCGAACGCCTCCTTGAAGCGCTCCGATATCTTTTCCGCCTTCTTTTTCGTGATACCGCTGATGTCGGTCAGCCATTCGGGGTGGTTTTCGATCACGTCAAACGCGTCGGAACCGAATTTGTCCACTATTCTGTCGGCAAGCACGACGCCTATTCCCTTTATCGCGCCCGAGGAAAGATATTTTCTTATCGCGTTTTCGGTCGCGGGGAGCTGTTTTTCAAAATATTCGACCTTGAACTGACGGCCGAAGGAGGGGTGGTTCGTCCACTGTCCGAGCGCCTTTATGCTCTCGCCGACAGTCAGAAACGGCATTTGTCCGACGGCGGTGACAAGATCGTCGTCACTGAGCACCAGCTCGCAGACGGTGTATCCGTTTTCCTCGTTTTGAAAAACTATATGCTCGACGGTGCCTTCGATCTCCGAAAGCCCGTCCTTGTTTATCACGTTTATATTATCATCCATTGATAATCGGCCTTATTCTATTCTGAATTTCTTTATCGGCTTTACCGCTTTTCCGTCAGGATATTCTCTCACCTCGCCGAGCGAGAAAAAGCCGTTCTTATCATGTAGACGCACTCTTTCGCCGACGTTCATATCGATCCCGAGCTTTTTGAGGTATATTTCGCAGCCCGAGTTACACAGGCGTGCAAAAAAGTCGGGAAGAACTACCTTTTTGTGCTCGTAAAAGAGCTTTTCGGTGTCAAAAAGGAGCTCATTTCGCTCGTTTTCGGTCATATTTTCGAGCTTTTCAAGCGTTACTGCCCTCTCGAGCGAGAACTCGCCGACCGAGGTGCGTCGAAGCGCCGCCATAACGCCGCCGCAGCCGAGCTTTTCTCCGATATCGGCGCAGAGCGTTCTTATATAGGTTCCCTTTGAGCAAGCTACATCAAGGGTGTATTCGTCTTTTTTATCGGTCTCTTCACAGGTGAGCGAATAGACCGTTATGTCCCTCGGCTCGCGCTCTATCTCTATCCCCTCGCGTGCGAGGTCGCAGAGCTTTTTGCCGTCTCTTTTGAGTGCCGAGTACATCGGCGGTATCTGCTTTATGTTTCCTACGAAGCTTTCGCAAACCTTTTTGACCTTGTCCGCATCGGGGATATCGCCGCACTCAGTCAGAATCTTTCCGCTTATATCCTCGGTATCGGTCGTGACGCCGAGCTTGAGGGTCGCCCGATAGGTCTTATCGTGCTCGGTCAGGTATTCCGACGCCTTGACCGCGCGTCCGACAAGCACCGTCAGAAGCCCCGTCGCCATCGGGTCGAGCGTTCCCGTATGTCCGACCTGCTTCGTGCCGTATATTCTTCTTATTCTTCCGACAACGTCGAATGAGGTCATTCCCTCTCCCTTGTCGATGAGCAATACTCCATCTCTCATTTTTTATTGCCCTGTCCGAGATAACGGTGCTCACGTGAGGCAAGCTTCTGCCTCTTTTTCTCGTTTTCCTTTTTCTGTCTTACGACCGCCGTCGAGATCACGTAGAACAGCGCCGCAAACGCCGTGAGGATCATCAGCACTATAAAGAAGGGCGTTGAAACGAGCTCCTTTATTCTCTTGCCTATCGTCAGCCAGCCGTCCTGCTCTATATTGTTTCTCGTAACGAGCGGTACCTCGCCTATCTTTTCGCCCTTGTAAGTTACGTACAGCGTTCCGACGACCTGCCCCGCCTTTACCGGCGCGGTCAGCGACTTTGAGTTCAGCACGTAATGATAGCTTACGTCCTTTTGGAGGTCGACGTCGTCGGAGACGAATATTTCAAGGTCGCGCTGCGGCATCAATGCCACTCTGTCGCTTCCCGAAGCGAGCTTGACGGGAATATCGGCTATGGGAGTCGCGGAATTTACCGCCTTAACGTAGCCGAATCTGTTTTCGCCCCATTTGAGGAGCGCTTTGCCCTCGTTGAGCCCGTGATATATCGTTTTATATTCTGCGGGGACCACTACCTGGTCTCCATTTTCGTCCGTGGTCTCGTATTCCTCGTGCACGAGGACTCTCGTCGTGCCTGCGCCCGTTATTACCGCCACGTAGTTAAGTCCGTCTCTGCGCGAGGTAAGGACCGCGCAGTAGCCGGCTATCGTCTGATTTCCTGCGATAAGTCCCGTTGCCGACTTCATATAGTAGTCGGGGTTTACTCTCGTGCTTATCAGGTAGTTCGTCGTTCCGTAATAGCGGGCCGACGATTTATTCGTTTTCGGTATTACCGCTCTCGTCTCTGCTCCTATCTCGGTCAGCGACTGAAGCTTTATTGCATAGGACGCAAGGAGCATCTGGTCTGCCGCCGTCGTATAGCTTTCCTCGTCCTCGGTGCCTGTGACCGAGAAATACTGAGTATTTACCATACCGAGATCCGCCGCCTTCTGGTTCATGAGCTTTACGAAGTTTGAATTCGTATCAGCAATTCCCTCGGCGATAACGTGCGCCGCGTCGTCCGCGTCTGCGTGAAGCATTGCGGCGATGAGGTCACGAAGGCGGAACACCTCTCCGCTCTTCATTCCGATATGCTTGCCGCGCGTATTGCGTATCGCTCTGCTCGACGCCGTAAAGGTGCTGTCGATGGTCATTCCCCTGTTTTCGACCTCCTCGATCGCAACGAGCGCTACCATCAGCTTTATGAGCACGCCCGGCTTGACCGTCGCATCGCTGTTATGGGTGAAAAGCACGGTGTCCGACTCTATACAGTACAGCATCGCGGACTCGGACGATAGGATCTCCGGCTCGTCCGCCGCCTTTGCGCCGAACGGCATGACGGCAAGCATCATAGCGGCTGCCATGATGACCGATATTATTCTTTTTGCCGTCTTAAATAGCTTCATTTTCTTTATCCGTTTCTTTTTTCAAATATTGTTTTCGCTTTTTCTATATCTGCCTTGACTGCCTTTGAGACCTCGTCAAGCGACTCGAATTTGCGCTCGGGGCGCAAAAAGGAGAAGAATTCGACCTTTATCCTTTGTCCGTACAGGTCGCCGTCGAAGCCGATAATATACGTCTCGGCTGAGATACCTCTGCCGTCGCTCATCGTCGGCCGCATTCCTATATTCGTCACCGACGGAAGGATCCCTCCGCCCGGCAGGTGAACGGCGGTCGCGTAGACGCCGTTTTTCGGCAGACACAGTCCCTCGGGATAGAAATTCGCCGTCGGCATACCGACAGTCCGCCCCTTTTTTTCTCCCTCTTTTACCGTGTCGTGCAAAAAATAGGGTCTGCCGAGGAGCTTGTTTGCGCCCTCGATATCGCCGTTTCTCAGCTTTTTGCGGATAGCGGACGAGGACACGTCCTCGTTTCCCTCCGTCACCTTTTCGACTGTCACGACGTCGATCCCGTATTCGAAGCAAAGCTCCTTAAGGAGCTTCGGATCTCCCTTTCCTCCGCGTCCGAAGGAATAGTTATATCCGCAGACGCACGCTTGCGCGCAAAGCTTTGTATTTAATATATCGCGCACAAAGTCGCTCGGGGAGAGATCCTTTACTTTCTCGAAGCTTTCAACGATTATCTCCTCTGCTCCGCAGGCGCGCAAAAGCCCGACCCTGTCCTCCTGCGCCGTCAGCGCGGGGGAAAACAGAGTATCGAAGGTCCAGACGGTGAGAAGAAGGTCTCTTTTATCGGCTTCCTCCCGTCCTCTTTTTATAAGGGCGCGGTGGCCGACGTGAACGCCGTCGAAATTTCCGAGAAGGACTATTCTTTTTTTATCCGCCATCAGATGCCGAGGTAGTTACGGACGAGAGCGTTAAGGATATCGTCTCTGTCTACCTTGCAGATGAGCGCTCTCGCGTTCTTGTGGTTGGTGATATAGGTCGGGTCCTCGGAGAGGATGTAGCCGACGATCTGGTTTATCGGGTTGTAGCCCTTTTCGCTGAGTGCCGAGTAGACCGTCTGAAGAACTCTCTTGATCTCCAGATCCTTTTCGTCCCTTATCGAGAAGGTTATAGTCTTTTCTTTTTCGTTATTGTAGCCGGTCATATTTTGCCTCCGTAAAAATAATTTCTTGTTTTTTATTGATCCTCGTCCGCTTTTATTTTCGAACGATAATTCCTTTTTATGATGCGTATCACGAGTGCCGCAAGCGACGCTGTCGCTATGACCGCGAGGTTTATCACCGCGTATACCGACACCGTATCGCTCTTGCCCGCGAGCGCGTTTATCTTACTGCTCAGCTTTTCGCTTGAAAGCGTTTCCGAATGTGCCTTCACCGAGCTTATGAGCATCATCGGCTCACCTATGCTTTCGCCGTTTTCGCCCGTTACGTATATTCCTATTCTGTCGCAGGACGAAAGGTGCGTAAAGCCGCTCATATTACATACGACCTTACTTTCGCCGTCGACGGGAAGTGAGGTGCTTGCCACCGCGATGTTTTTCTTCGAGTAGAGCGCAACTGTCACTCTGACGCTATCGACTCCCTCCGGAAGCGACGACACGATAAGGTCGAAGCTTATATACGGTGCTTCACTTAAGTCGAGCGGATATTTGGACGTCAGAAGGACGCCGCGAAGCGCTTCTCCCTCTGCTTCTCCGTACTGTATTCTGCCCCAGTCGCTTCTGTCTCCGTACGACACTCCGCTCTCTGCCGAAAGGCAGTTCAGCGACGGCTTCAGCATATTCTTCTTTTTGAGGTTGAAAATCACGCTTTCGCCCTTTATGCTGTCGGGAAGCGTGCTTCCCGATCCCGCCTCAAGGTAGCTTCTGTCGGTAACTGCGCCCGATTCGGAGAGCGCAAGGAAGCGTTCCTTTCCGATAAGCTCCGATGCGAAATCGGCCTTCTCCTCGAACAGGTCTGTTCCGACGTATGCGAGCGTTCCCTTATAATCTGCGCTGTGGCTCGGGATATATCCCGACACGTTTTTCATGGCCCTTTCCGATATGCGAAGGAAGGTATAGATATAATCTGCCGTAAGAGATCTTTCCTCGTCCTCCGATTCCGCTCTTACCTCTCCGTTTCCGAGAAGAAGTATGCTTCTCGACGCGCCGTTATACAGAAACGGATCAAGCGAAAAGAACTCTGTCAGCACCTCCAGGTTTGACGCCGTTATTCTTTCTGCGAGTGCGCCGAGGTCGGGCGAAAGCTCCTCAAACGCGTACTTTCCCTTTTCGGGAGTTATATCGTAAGCGAGCTTCCAGTTTATATCGCCGCCTGCCGTTATACAGTCCGATACCGCCTCAAGCGCGCTTCGCGCGTCGAAGCTTCCTTTTTGGCCGACGACGGTGCCGCCGTTCCATATTCCGCCGAGCGGCAAGCTGACCTCAAAGCCCGACGTTACGCTGACCGATGCGTTATACACAGTTCGGAGCGCTATCGAATATTCCCTTGAAAACTCCTGCAGGGTCACGTAACCGAGGTTATAGTTATTATATGCATCGTTTACCGATGCGCCGAGGACGATTCCTACGAGGTTATCGGTCTTTCCGCCCGACGAGCCGTATCTTCTTACGAGAAGATCGGTCACCGTACGCAGCGCTTCTATTCCCTCTGCCGTTTCGGTATTGAAGGCGGGATTTTCTCCCGTAGCGTTAGGATACTCGATAACTCCGCTTCCTACCTTGAGCTTCAAAACGAAGCGCACCGCGATCCCTTCTCTTTCGTACTCCTTCATTTTTCCGTCGAGAGCTTCAAGGTACTCTTTTGAGAAAAGGTGAGTTGCGTTTCCTGCGGTATGGGAAACGGTCTCGGTATTTTCCGATGCGAAAAGCTCCGACATCTCTATATCGAGCGCCGTCTGCGCGATTCCGTAAAGGACGTAATTATCGGGAAGCGGTCTTATTCCCTTTTTCGATTCGGGAAGCGACGTTCTTTCGGTCGCCAGAAGCTCCGGATTATTTACGTAGCCCGGCTCGCATACGACCTCGAGTCCCTCCGCACTCTCAAAAGCAACTATATACTTTTTGAAGATCCCCTCTCCGCTTTTATCGAGCGGTACGGTGAAGGAAAATTCGCCGTTATGCACCCTTGCTTCCGCAAGCGGCTCACGCAGATTCGATATGTTCGAGTTATCCTCGTTCGGCATGAGCGCGTAGAGCATTACCTTTTCTACGTCAAATAGGTCGATGCTGCCCTTTACCGACACGTTTTTGAGGTCGCGTGCAATTCGGCACTCGGTTATTCTGCCCGATCCCGAAAGCTCCTCGAAGCAAGGAGACGGGCCTATTGAGATTATCTCGACGTCTCCCGTCTGTCCGCCGTTGAAATGCAGCGAAAACGATCTTATCTTTTCCTCCGGTATCTTGAAGAGCAGAGTCACTTCTTCGTCGGAATCGGGGAGCTCGAGAGTTATTTCGTGCTCGAATGCGTATTCGGCCTTGTATTTGAGCGTGAGAGAACGGCAAGAGGTGCGGTTTATCAGATCTACTCTCAAGCCGACACCGTCACCGAAGCTTGCGTCTACCACGTGATGGGCTTCGATATACGGCTTCTCGCCGTCAAGCGATACCGTAAGGTTTCTGTCGTATTCAGCGTAGCATCCGTTCGTCACGAAGGCGTCGGTCAGATATCTTGACGAATGTATATCGCCCTCGTCCTTGCATCCGCCGATGCAGTCGGCAAGTATATAGAGGTCGCACGCGTTTTTCGTCCTGAAGGAAAATTCAAGGCGCGCCGCCGTTCCTCTGTTCAGCCCCTTCGTATCGAAAAACACCGTTTGCCATTTGCCTGCGTCGATGCTTTTCGTATCCGTTACAGTTCCGCCCGAGCCGATCAGACGCATCGTCACCGACGCGCCGCCCGATTCCTTCGGAATGAAGAAGGTCGCCGTTATGCTTTTATAGTCCGACGTCTCGGTGAGCGTTACCGATCTTTTTAAGATCGTGACCTTTTTGTTCGCCGCGACCTCTCCGACCAAACAGAGAAGCGACGAGCTTCCCTCATAAGGCGAATAGGGCGCTTCGGTCATCTCTACCATACTCGTGCAGGTTCCGATGCTCGGGGCCCAGTCATAGGTATCGTCCTGAAGATCGATATTGAGATCCGTTTCGGTATCGGCTTCAGGATCGCTTTCGAAATCGTCCTCCATATCGTCTATGACCGACGTCATTACGCTCGGCGCGATACCGCCGTAGACGCCCGTTGCCGACGCCGCGTGCGTTCTGATACCGAGAAAAGATAACGTCGAAACGGTTATCAATACGCTGAGGAATACTGACGTGATCTTTTTGATGCTTTTCACCCTTTCGGCGCCTCCCTTCGGTACAGATAGTTATACATAGTATATTATATCATAATATAAAGGCAATTTCCATAGGTTTTGGAAAATTTATAGATTTATTTTGTGCCCTCGAAAGCGGCTTTCTTAAACGAAAAACGGCAGGCGTTTGCCTGCCGTTTTGTGATTTAATTAAACCGTGATCGGCTTTCCCTCAGCGATCTCGTGAGCGTTACGGACGAAGTCCTCCGGCTTGCGGTCGCCGAAGCCGAGCTCGTACATCCATACGCCCTCGTAACCGACCTCCTCGAGCGCTTTATAGAGATCGTGCCATCTGATAAGTCCGACGCCCGGGAACCAGTGCTTTTCGTTCGTGAAGTCGCAGTCGGAGACGTGTGTCGTTGCGATCTTGTTTCCGACCTTATACGCGAAATCGACCGGATCCTCGTAGAGAAGATGGTTGGTGTCGAAGCAGCAACGAAGATCGGGATGTGCCGAAAGAAGCTCGATTATATCCGAAGAATCTCTGCCAAGGCAGGTGCGGGGCAAGCTTTCAACGCAGATCACTGCACCCTTCGTCTTTGCAAACTCGGCAAGACGGGAAAGTCCCTCCTTTGCGCAAGCCATTCTTGCGGGGCGCTCCTCCTCCGTCATCGGCTCTGCAGACGGATGGATCGTGAATTTCTTGATACCGATAGCCGTCGCTTTTTCGATGAGCTCCGACGCGTATTTTACGGTGAAATCGACCTTTGAAGTGTCGGAAATGTCAATGATATCAAAGGGCGAGAACGGGATATGGTACGACCAGAGCTCAATGCCCGTTTCAGCGGCTATTTTGCCGAGCTCCTCGTAGTTGATATTCTCATAGCCGCCGACGGGGTACGACACCTCGACTGCGTCAAAGCCCGCCTTTTTCAGCGTTTCAAAGGTTTCCTTATCGAGATTCATTCCCGACGTCGATTTTCCGATTCTGAACATAGTTTTTCTCCTTTTGATGTTTATATTATGCGGGAGGGAAACCACTCCCTACCGAAGGTATATTGAACGTTAATTTGTAGGGACCGGCAACCTCGGGAACCCCCAAAACTCGCATTCACTCGTTTCGGGGAACCCCTACCTCGACGGTCCGTTCAAAAGTAAAGCAACATCGTTTCAATGCGGGCTGTCGAAGGCGCCAGCCCCTACCGCGCAAATTTTGGGCGTTTCTTCGTAGGGGTCGGCGCCCACGACGACCCGTTTCAAAGAAATGCAACATCGGTTTTGCGACGGACGCTTCGCATCCTAACCTCATCCGAGGCGCTGCCTCTTGTTTACCTCTTACCTTCTCCCAAGGGGAAGGCAAGACGACGTGGCGAAGCTTTCAACCGATCAGGGTGTCAAATACGAGCATAAAGCAGAAGCCGAGTATCAGCGCGTAGGTCGCGCCGCGCTCGCTTCCGTGCGAATGCGTTTCGGGGATCATTTCGTCGCTTATTACGTAGAGCATCGTTCCGCCCGCGAAGGCAAGTGCAAAGGGCAGAATTGCCGTCGAGAGCGTTATTGCAAGGTAGCCGAGAAGTGTTCCTATAACCTCGATAACGCCCGTCATTACCGCGATAAACAGCGTTTTGCCCGGCTTCATTCCCGCCGCAAGCATCGGTCCGATTATGACCATGCCCTCGGGAATATTCTGGAGCGCGATCGCCGCCGCGATCGACAGCGCGTGTGAGGTATCTCCCGACCCGAATCCGACGCCTGCCGCGATCCCCTCGGGGAGATTATGTATCGCTATCGCGATAACGAAGAGCAGGACCTTATGAAATCTCGCCTGCGCGTCGGGGTGAAGCTCCTCGTAGCCCGAGCCGCCCAGCTTATGAAGGTGCGGCGTTAATTTGTCTATTAAATTTATGCAGAAAGCACCGCAAAAAAGCCCTGCGACGGTCACGATAAGGCCGTATTTTCCGCCCTTTTCGACCGACGGCAGGATCAGTCCGATAACCGCCGCCGAGAGCATTACTCCAGCCGCAAACGAAAGGACTATATCGCTGAATTTGTGCGTTGTTTTCTTGAATATGAAGCCCAAAAGTGCGCCGATAACCGACGCTCCGCCGACTCCTACGGCGGTCAACAGTACCATTGTCATTTTTTCGCTCCGTGATACTCTTTCTTTACGAGGTCATTATACCACACGCACTTACTATTGTAAAGGAAATTTGGAATTTTTTCGTCATTTTTTACAACATTTGCGCCCGCAAAAAAGCGCAAGTTTTCTCATTTTTTCGCGAGCTTCCTATTGCATTGATGCAAAAAAAGAATTATAATATTCATATACTTTCTTTTCGGAGGAATTTATGGAAAAAATCGTACGTCCGAGCTCTATGGAGCGTATAAACAATTTTGAGCTTGCAAACAAGTTCATCGACGAGCAGGTCGATAAGATCCGCAAGCAGGTAGGAGACAAAAAGGTTCTTCTCGCGCTTTCGGGCGGTGTTGACAGCTCCGTCGTTGCCGCGCTTCTCATTAAGGCGATAGGCAGACAGCTCGTTTGCGTTCACGTCAACCACGGCCTTATGAGAAAGGGCGAGAGTGAGCAGGTCATCGAGGTCTTCGGTGAGGCGCTTGATGCGAACCTCATTTACGTTGACGCGACCGACCGCTTCCTTGATCTCCTCAAGGGCGTAAGCGAACCCGAAAAGAAAAGAAAGATAATCGGAAACGAATTTATCAAGGTGTTCGACGAGGAGTCGGCAAAGCTCGACGGAATCTCCTTCCTTGCGCAGGGTACAATTTACCCCGATATTCTCGAATCCGACGGCGTTAAGGCGCATCACAATGTCGGCGGACTTCCCGAGGAGATGGAAATGTCGCTCGTTGAGCCGCTTGCGCTCCTTTACAAGGACGAGGTAAGAGTTGTAGGTGAGGCGCTCGGTCTTCCGCACGCAATGGTTTACCGTCAGCCCTTCCCCGGACCGGGTCTCGGCGTCCGTTGCCTCGGTGCGATCACACGCGACCGTCTCCACGCCCTCCGCGAGGCAGACGCAATTCTCCGTGAGGAATTTGACAACTGCGGCCTTTCAGAGAAGGTTTGGCAGTATTTCATCGCAGTCCCCGATTTCAAGAGCGTCGGCGTTCGTGACAGCAAGCGTTACGAGGGCTGGCCTGCCATCATCCGCGCCGTGAATACCACCGACGCTATGACCGCAACGATCGAGGAAATCCCCTATGCGGTGCTTCATAAGATCACCGCCCGCATTACTTCCGAGGTCGAGGGAATAAACAGAGTTCTTCTTGACCTTACGCCGAAGCCCGTGGGCACGATTGAGTGGGAATGATAATATATCCTTAAAAACCCTTTATTTATGGGCTTTTTGAGTTCCTGTTTTAGTCACTGACTACAATTTGACTACAATTCATTTTTAAATATGCTCTGCTTTTTACGGCAGAGCATATTTTTGTTCCTATTAGGCAATTTCTTCGGTTATGAATCTATCGGTGTATTCTTCAACACATTCACTGATATAGCCATCAATTAAATCTTCGATTTCCCAATCATTGCTAATGAGTTCAACACCAATCATATGCAATTTGATACCATAATACTTGTGATACAGATAAAGCTCTGTTTCAGTTTCGCTGTTATGTACTTCTACACAGAAACCATCATATTGTCCGTCTAATTCGTATACCGCAATTTCTTTTATAAATTTTTTCATAAAGCATTGTTCTCCTTTCTTATAATATTATTTGATATTTTGTTTATGTACATAGTTGATTATTCAATCGGTGGAGAAATGAAGAGGCTACGGGGCACCATGCTTGACATATCCCTACCAACATATGTTGACCTTTTCAGGAAAACATCAGACGAATAACAATACACTTTCTCTTGAAGGGTTTCAAAGATTTCTGATGAACTGATGCCTCTGTTTTCCATTGTTATCCAATCTTTGAGAAGTTGAGATATCGTCTTGTCCGATAGTTCTACAATTCGTATGCCCTTAATTATATCTGTCGCTGTATCCACCAAAAATGATTTTACTTGTTGTCCTTCTGGAATTACCCTTCTTAAATCTACAAGAGAAGTATTGGGCAAGTGAACAAAATCTGTGTTGGTGATGCCTCGCAGCGAAGTAGTAATGACACCATTTGACAGTTCATTTCGATAAATACGGCAAGGTTTGTTTAAGAAGTTGTAAACCTCATCCTCTCTAATATTTGGGGCAAAATCATACAAGTTAAAGGCTCCGTATTCATCAACAAGAAGTGAACAAAACTCTTGTTTGCTTTTGAGGCCTATTACATTATAAAGGTCATCAAATACACCGCATTCACTTGCATTTGCAGTTCCGTTGATGGTAAAGAAATCTGTCTTACTATTTTTCGAAATAATCATTTATAAAACTCCTTTTAATTTATTTTAAAGTTAGTGAGTGCTCCGACTTTTCATCGGAGCACATTTTTGTTACCAAGTTCTGATAATACCCTTTGCGGGTGTCGGTCTTATACCTATTGAGCCGATTTCAGAGCAGAATGGGTCATCCCGATTAACAACATAAGCAATGGTTTGACCATCTTTAATAAGTTGTCGGTCGGCTTCCCATTCATTTTTGTGTTTGCTCACATACAGATAAGCATCCATTGTGCCGTATTCGGTGTAACTGCGGACAACCATATAAACACGAGCACCATGTTCAGCTTCCCAAGACCTTATTTCTTCCAGTTCTTTGTCATTGACCCAGTAGAAAGCACCGAACGGCGGTTCACTTTTGCTGATACGACCTTCTTCTGCGAATTGTCTGATGGTTTCATCGTGAACACACATCAGCCCCATTCGTCTGACTGCCTCGACATGCATTTCATCTACTTCAAAGGCGAGACCATTAACTTCAACTTTCGTTTGTTTCACCCCCTTCACTTACGGGAGAGAGTTTCGCAATAAACTCCAACAAGTATTTGATATTTTCAAGTACATCGGTTGTTTGGTCTATCTGTTCCAGTCTTTGCAGTTCTTCGGTTAAACTTACAAGATAGTCTCGAAGATATTTTTGTATCCTTATATTTGGATGAACAGTAATGTCTGTTTCAAGTAATCTTCGGGTGCAATATTCTTGTTTAGCCAGTCCTGATGTTTTCACCATCATATTGATAGTTTCGCTTTCTTGTGGCGACACACGAAAACTAACCGTTATGCATCGCCACCGTTGTTTTCTGTCACGGTTCTTTTCAGACATTTTGCTTACCTGCCATTTCGTTAATATTGTTAGCGATTTCACGAGCCCGCTTTTCATACGGGTGACCGTAGTGCATTGTCATTGAAGTTCGCTTCTGTCCAACTCGTGGAGCAATAGCGACGGCAGGTACACCAATTTCCATCAACATAGAAATATGTGAATGACGAAGACCGTGTATGGTAATCTTCTTTACCCCCGACAGTTTGCACCCTCGTTCCATCTCGTGGTGCATTCCCGATTTTGATACTGGAAAAATTCTCGCCTTTGGGTCAATTGGACCAAGGCATTCCAGATACTCTTTCAATTCGAGTGCTAAATCATCGTGAATAGCGATGGTTCGTTTGCCCGCTTTGGTTTTCGGTGCTCCGATAATGTCTTTCTTCTTCAAGCGAGCATAACTTTCGTCTACACGAAGGGTTTTTGCTTCCAAATCAAGGTCTTCTGCGGTTAAGGCCTGCATTTCACCAAGTCTTAAACCGCACCAGAACAACACTTCAAAAGCATAGTAGAAGATGGGCTTATCCGAGATAGCATCTCTGAATTTGAGATATTCGTCCACTTCCCAAAACTCTCGCTCTTCACCATCTTTGCTACCTATCAACTCGGCTTTTGACATTGGATTGTCTTGCAGGCCGTGTTTGCGAACAGCATAGTTTAAAATACCGTATTTAAAGCAATAGAGAAGGTGGTGTCAATTAAAACCGACACCACCATAAATTTTAGTCTTCCTCCACCCGTGTGAGAGTATATGTTCCACCAACGGTGCCTTCGCCACCAATCAGCGTGAGTGTGTTATCTTCCACGGTGAAGGTGTACGTGCCGTCACGGACAGATTCATTCTCAT
>JAFTTT010000126.1 GCA_017466625.1 Clostridia bacterium | reverse complement strand
GCCCTCGTCCTTAGATAGATAAGCAATTCTCGGAAGGTTAATGGTTACGACGCCGACAGAACCGGTGCTTTCTCCCGAGCCGAAGAATCCGCCGGATTTCTTACGAAGCTCACGAAGGTCAAGGCGGAGACGGCAGCACATCGAACGAACGTCGGAGGGCTCCATATCGGAGTTAACATAGTTAGAGAAATAAGGAGTACCGTACTTCGAGGTCATCTCGAAGAGAAGCTTGTTGTTCTCGGTCTCCGACCAGTCAAAGTCGGACGTGATAGAATAAGTAGGAATAGGATACTGGAATCCGCGGCCGTTTGCGTCACCCTCGATCATTATCTCGATGAACGCCTTGTTGACCATGTCCATTTCCTTCTTACAGTCCTTGTACTTGAAGTCAACCTCTTTACCGCCGATGATGCAGTTCTGCTCTGCAAGGTCAGCAGGAACTACCCAGTCAAGAGTAATGTTCGAGAAAGGCGCCTGAGTACCCCAACGGGAAGGAGTGTTAACACCGTAAACGAAGGACTCAATGCACTTCTTGACCTGATCATAGGTAAGGTTATCCTTCTTTACAAACGGAGCGAGGTATGTATCAAAGGACGAGAACGCCTGCGCGCCCGCCCACTCGTTCTGCATGATACCGAGGAAGTTGACCATCTGGTTGCAGAGCGTTGCGAGGTGAGAAGCGGGGGCAGAGGTGATCTTGCCGGGAACTCCGCCAAGACCTTCCTTAATAAGCTGCTTGAGTGACCAACCTGCGCAGTAACCGGTGAGCATCGAAAGGTCGTGAAGATGAATATCGCCGTTACGGTGAGCGTTAGCGATCTCGTCGTCATAGATCTCAGAGAGCCAGTAGTTAGCGGTAATTGCGCCGGAATTGGAAAGGATAAGTCCTCCGACTGAGTAGGTAACGGTTGAGTTTTCCTTAACTCTCCAGTCACCCATTCCGAGGTACTGGTCAACTATATCTTTATAGTCGACGATGGTATTCTTCATATTACGGATCTTCTCGTGCTGACGGCGGTAGAGGATATACGCCTTCGCGACGTCCGAATATCCCGCCTGAATGAGCACGTTCTCAACGCAGTCCTGAATATCCTCGACCGAGATAAGATCGTTCTTTATCTTCGGCTCGAATGCTGCAGTTACCTTCAGTGCAAGAAAATCGATGATATCCTGGTTATACTGCTTTTCGAGTGCATCAAATGCAAGCTTTATGGCAGATGATATCTTCTCGAGCTCAAAGGGAATTACTTTTCCGTTTCTTTTTCTAACGTTATACATATAAACATCCTTTCATAGAAATAAATAATTTGACACAAAATAAAGGGGTGGACTTTAATAATAACACAATATTTAGTGTTGGTCAATAGGCAAGATGACGAATTATGTCGCCTAATTTTTGTGCAATTTAGTTTCAGATTCCGCGAATATCGGCATTAGGCACAAAAAGCTTTAATTTAGATAGCATATCCTTCATCTCACTCGGCAAAAATCCCGAAACGCCCTCTCCGATCAGACGCCCCGAATCAACGAAGCTTTGTAAATAATATCTTTCGTTTTCACCGAGCATTTTACCGATCTCAAGGATATCACTTTCGGTATGGAAGGGACGGCAAACGGTAGTTCTGAATTCATGCGCTATTTCCGATGTCTTCAAAAACTCAATGCTTTCTTCAAAAACCGATACGTCAATTTTCGGGATGCCTACGGTCGTCGGATATTTCGACAGCGTATTTTTGATATCCATCGCGACGTAGTCGCAAAGGCCGATTCTCACAATATACTTTAACAGTGAGGGGAAGGATCCGTTCGTATCTATCTTAACAGAAGCTCCGATGCATTTGATCTTATCACAAAAATCAGGCAGATCCTTCATCAACATCGGCTCACCGCCGGTAATACATATACCGTCGATAAGTCCCTTTCTTTTATTCAGATACTCAAGAATTTCTTCCTCGGAGAACGTCTCAATACTTGATGGGGAAAGGACAAGGTCAGCGTTGTGACAAAAAGGACACCTTAAATTACATCCTGCAGTAAAGACAGTGCAGGCGGTTTTGCCGGGGTAGTCAAGTAGGGTCAATTTTTGAAATCCCGCGATAGTCACAGTATCACCTCCAAGCGCGAGCAAATCAATATTAACACAAAATATCGTGCTTGTCAATACAAAAGCACAATATATTGTATGTATCACTCGTACAAAATTTGGTTGATTTTTTGTTGAAATTGCGGTATAATATATAGGAAATAATCAAACGGAGATCAATTTGATGAAAGATACTGTGACTAAACAGATATTAAGCTGGATAACGATGCTCGTTGCCGCTGCTATATATTCTCTCGGAATCGCGCTCTTTCTTTCGCCTAACGCTCTTGCGCCCGGCGGAATGAGTGGCGTTGCGATAATAATCAACAAGCTTACGGGGCTTCCTACGGGTATGATGATAGTCTTACTTAACGTACCGCTCCTTGTTGCGGGGCTGTTTGTAGTCGGAAGATGGTTTCTTATTAAGACCGTCGTCTCCATTGCCTTTTCTTCATTCCTTATCGACCTCTGGCCGAAGATAATACCTCAATACACACCCGTAACAGACGACAAGCTGCTCGCCGGTATTGCCGGCGCTCTTCTTTCAGCAGTTGGCATCGGTCTCATTTTCAGATGCGGCGGCTCGACTGGCGGAACGGATATCATTGCGAAGCTCTTGAGGCGAGTTCTTCCCAGTGTAAAAACAGGAATGATATTTCTCGTAGTGGATTCTATCATAGTATTTGCGTCGGTATTTGCAACAAAGCATATTGAGAATGCTCTATATGCAGGAATATCGCTCTGTCTGACCACCTTCATCATAGATAAGGTCCTATACGGAAGCGATGAGGCAAAGCTTCTTATTATAATGAGTTCAGATCCCGATAAGGTCGCAAACGCTCTTTTGACCGAAATTGATGCAGGCGTAACGTTTGTAAACGGATCAGGCGCTTATACAGGCAGGGAAACAAAGGTGATCATCTGTGCGGTCAGAAAGCAACTGTTTCACAGAGCAAAGCGTCTTGTTTGCCAAGTAGATCCTGCATCGTTTATTATCGTATCGAACGCGTCCGAGATCTTCGGCGAAGGATACAAGGCACATAACGGCGAGGAGCTGTGAAATGTCGGTAAGTATCAGAACAGTAAACCTCAAGCACGGTCTCATTCTTGCTCCCATGGCAGGCGTTACAGACCGCGCATACAGAAACATCTGCCGACGCCACGGTGCGGAGCTTGTCGTTACCGAAATGGTCTCCGCAAAGGCGCTTCATTATAATGACGCGAGCTCCTTTGAACTCGCGTCATTGCATCCAAATGAAGAAAACAGCTTCGTTCAGCTTTTCGGTCACGAGCCGGAAATACTATCAGAAGCTGTTTTGAAGATATGCAAGGATCGCGAAGGCACAATTCAGCCCCTCGGAATAGACGTAAACATGGGCTGTCCTATGAAAAAGATCGTTAACAACGGAGAAGGATCGGCGCTATTAAAGGATCACAAGCTTGTAGGACATATCGTTCGCAAGCTTCGTGATACTACCGAGCTTCCTCTGACTGTAAAAATTCGCATCGGATGGGATTCTTCGAGCATTAACGCGGTAGAAGTTGCACGTATTGCCGCCGAGAACGGCGCAGATGCCATCACAGTCCACGGAAGAACGCGAGAGCAGATGTACTGCACTGAAGTCAATATCGACGCAATAGCGGCAGTAAAAGAGGCCGTGGATATACCGGTGATCGGCAACGGCGGCATATTTACCGCCGACGATGCAATGATTATGTTTGATAGGACTAAATGCGACGGGATCATGCTCGGCAGAGGTACAATGGGAAATCCGTGGCTGTTCGAGGAAATCTCCGCGAGAATAGAAGGGAAGCAATACGTTCTGCCCGACATCGACGTTCGCTTGAACGAGGCAATGACCCAAGTCGAGGAGATGGTATCGGATAAAGGGGAGCACACCGGCGTTTTAGAAGCACGTCGACACCTGTCGTATTACATAAAGAATACAAAAGGTGCATCGAGCGCGCGCCACCGTCTGAATTTTGCAAATAGTTTAGAAGAGCTTTACTGCATAGGTAATGAGTTTATAAACAGATAAAAGAGGCAGAGTATACTCTGCCTCTTTTCAGTGTCCGATTTTGTCATAGTCAACCGTGAAATCGCGGATGCCCATTACGCTGGGCGTAATTATATCAGGGTTAATATACAGAACGAGTCCGTCCTCCGTCAAATAGAACGATTTAAGATCTATAACGTCGGGAAGGGTATCGAGCGATTCGTTATAATAGAGCCCCGGATTAATATTAATGTGTTGAGAAAAAGTATCGAGGATAAAAGCTCTTGCACTGTCGGCGTCGATATTAATAAAAGTCGAAATATCGACCTCGTTTCCGCTGATGAGATCAAAGCAGAAGGTAGTAATGTCCTCGCTCGGTTCATTCATGCCGACGGTCTTTACTCTCGTGAACATTACCGATAAGTACCCGTTTTTCACGTATACCGATTCAACGCGGGTGACGAATTCGAACTGAATAAAACTAATACCGTTCTGCTCGGCTCTGTTGTACGCTTCTTCCGCGTTGACCTTTTCGTATGATTTAATGGTAACACGTTCAGAAACAAACTCTTGTATAGCGGTGTTGATTTTCGCTGTCGCGTCTTCGTTTCCGCCTTCAAAATAAGGATATACGACCGATGAATATATGTACTCTATGCCGTTATTCTCATAAGCAGCTTCCGTCGTTTTACTTGAGTGGTTGACTTTGATTTCCTCTCTTGACGGTACGTCGGGAATTTCATTGAAGGTGATCTCGGGAGGGGACGTAGTTGTTTTGGGATCGCCGCTTTTGTTGCCCGCAAAAAGTGAAGCAACGATTATGATAACGACTATCGACAGTGCGATGACTGATAGTATTAGAACGGCGGGATCTATTTTGATCTTTTTCTTCATTTCATTACCGAAAGAGCAGCGCCTATGACCGTCGAGAAGTTAGACAGCTCAGGAACTATATAGTTTACGTTAAATATTTTTGTAAGCGAATCAAATATCGGCTTTGCTTGTTCGAGGGTCGTAAGGTTTCCTGTCATAACGATGTTATTAATACCGCTTGCGCGCGAAGCAAAGAGCGAAAGCATAGCAACGCTCTCAAATATCATATTGATAAGACCGAGGGCAAGGTCGTTCTTTGTCGCGAGATCCGAAAGCTTACCGAAATTTGCAGCAGTCAGATTACTTGACATTCCGGGAAGATCCTTTCTCGTAATATCAGAAACGACAAGGTCAACGTTTGAAAGGTCTCCGTCTTTTGCCAACTCAACGATGGCATCAATGTCACTTACACCGATGAGCTGCTTGGAAAGTCCGATAAGTGTGCCTCCTCCGACACCGGTACCGCCGAGGTAAACAGGATCTGTACCTGCTTCAGCTTGAACGATCGCAGTTCCGGTTCCCATGCTGACAACGACAGCACGATCAAGCTTTGAAAGATAAAGTCCACCGAGACCTATGCATTCAAACTCCGAGATATGCTCACATTCAACGCCGTAAAGCGGTTTATTGATAAAGCTCGATCCAACACCCGTAACGGTGATCTTTTCTATATCGGAAAGAGCTATGCCGTTCGTGTCTGTAAACTTACCGAATGCACCGTAAAGGGAAGTGAGAGGATCGTTCGCCTTAACGAACATAGGTGAGATTAAATTTCTATTATGATCGAAGCCGACGATCTTGGTCGTGCTTCCGCCAACGTCTATTCCTAAGATTACGCCCATAACATTCTCCTGCATTTTTTTACAGTATAACATATATTAATGTCTAAATCAAGAATAAAATGTCTACAATTTTTTTGAAAAAAATTAAAATTAGAGTTGACAAACGAAAAGCTTTGTGATATAATGCTTGAGTACGATAAATGCGGGTGTTGTTCAATGGTAGAATTCCAGCCTTCCAAGCTGGCTGCGTGGGTTCGATTCCCATCACCCGCTCCAAAAACCGAGCCAAACGGCTCGGTTTTATTTTTTGTCAAAAAACCGCAGGGAAGTGATCCCTGCGGTTAAATTTATTTAGCCCACGCTTCATTCAATAGCTCATATCTGAATGCGAGATAGTCCTTGAGGAACTTAACGTTCTTGCTCGTAAGCTCACTGTCGTATTTTCTGTACCAAATCTCGGCGTTTGCCTGCATAGATTCTTCTATGCCTTCGACAAGATTATCATAGCCGTCTATATACTTCTTGAGCGCAGGTTTAGCATATTTATTGTACCTAAGCTTAAGGGTATCATAGAATTCTTCAATTTCAAACGCGACGTTATAGAACGGGCCGCAATATTCTATCTTATCGTTAAACTCGTAGTACTCGTTCGGTTTCCCTGTCCAGGGCGTATTAAGACACCAGTCATAGTCCCAAATAGGACCAAAATTGATCTTGTTGTTTTCCTCGCGATTTTTGGAAGTATGAGTGTAATAAATATTGAAGGATTTGTGCCAGGTATCGTGATCCACTTGTCCCATGATCTCGTCAATTATTACGT
>JAFTTT010000125.1 GCA_017466625.1 Clostridia bacterium | reverse complement strand
GTTCTATAATTTTGACGCCGAAGGCCGGCTCGTATCATAATATATAGTGAACAATTCTTGAAAGGAAATATATACAATGGCAAAGAAACTCAAGGCAGGAATTATCGGTGCAACCGGAATGGTCGGACAGCGTTTCATAACGCTTCTTAATAACCATCCCTATTTTGAAATAGCAGGGCTTGCAGCAAGCGGACGTTCCGCAGGCAAGACCTACGAGGAAGCAGTCGGAAACCGCTGGAAGCTCGACCTCGATATGCCCGAGTCGGTCAAGAATATGACCGTATACGACGCATCTGAGGTTGAAAAGTTTGCAGAAAACGTCGATATGGTATTCTGCGCAGTCGACATGAAAAAGGACGAGATAAAGGCGCTCGAGGAAGCTTACGCAAAGACCGAGACTCCCGTTATCTCAAACAACTCCGCACACCGCTGGACGCCCGACGTTCCGATGGTAATTCCGGAAATAAACGACTCTCATCTTGAAGTCATCGAGTATCAGAGAAAGCGCCTCGGCACAAAGAGCGGATTTATCGCAGTTAAGCCGAACTGCTCTATCCAGAGCTACGTTCCCATGCTCTCTCCCCTTCTCGACTTCGCACCGACCCGCGTCGTTGCAACGACCTATCAGGCGATTTCCGGCGCAGGTAAGACCTTCAGAGAATGGCCCGAGATGATCGACAACGTCATTCCCTACATAGGCGGCGAGGAAGAAAAGAGTGAGCAGGAGCCGCTCCGTATCTGGGGTAAGGTCGAAAACGGCGTTATCGTAAAGGCAGATGCCCCCCTCATCACGACTCAGTGCATAAGAGTCCCCGTATCTAACGGACACACCGCCGCTGTTTTCGTGGACTTTGAGAAGAAGCCGAGCAAGGACGAGATCCTCGCGCGTTGGAAGGAATATAAGGGCAAGCCGCAGATCCTCGGTCTTCCCTCTGCTCCCGAGCAGTTCATCACCTATTTTGAGGAGGATAACCGTCCTCAGGCAGCGCTCGACCGCGACATCTACGGCGGTATGGGCGTATCGGTCGGACGTCTTCGCGAAGACTCGCTCTTCGACTATAAGTTCGTCGGACTCTCTCATAACACTCTCCGCGGCGCAGGCGGCGGCGCAGTGCTTATCGCAGAGCTTCTGACCGCAGAAGGATATATCAAGGCGAAATAATAAAAGCAGTACACCCCCGACGGAAACCGTCGGGGGTGTGTTGTTATATGTGAGTTACAGGTATTGACTATTGTTTTCCTGTCTTGCATAATATGCCATAATCTTCGGATGTGCGTCTAAATTTACCCTGGTTTGAAGCTTGGTATAATCTACCTCCCCTAACATTTCGTTGAACTGGCTATAACTCCCAAAATCAGCGGAATCTTGAATTTCCATAAGTGTTTCAAAGCGATATGATAGACTCGCTATATCATTGGGAATACTTGAATACTTATAATCACTTCCTGTCATTCTCGCAATAGCATCTGCTGCATCGCAAATTTTGCTAAAAAGCGTAGTCATCATCTGCTGAACACTTTCCGTTCCTGTAGGTGTTAAATATATCATATCATACCAAATGTTCCCCAGTTCCGTTGTTCCAGCTTTGTCGATCAATTCAAAATAAAGATCATTACACGACTCATTAGCCGCGCGAAGTTCCTGTCCGGAAAAACTGGTCGCGGTTGCCGTCTTGTTATTGAAAATTTGCTGGATTCCCATGTACATATTTTGGCCATCATGGCCAATCAGATCAGAATCGTTCTCCAGTGCTATCATGATCGGCATCGCATTTATGATTTTAAGATTATGTAATCGCCTTGCATGCAAATCAGTAATACCTTCTTCGGTATTATCAAGCAGATGGTTAAACGCTTCCGTAATTTCTTCATTCAACTGTTCGTATATAGGCACTTGTTTTATTGCTGCATTTCGTTCATCAGCGTTTTCTTTAGCAATGAAGTCTGAAAGAGTTGGCTTGCATTTTTCAGCTTCCGTTTCTTTAATTGCGTCATAAACAAACAATGCTTTTAATGTATCCCAAAATCCCATACATACCTCCTTGTGTGTAGATGATTTATGACAATAGCATTTTAGTGATCCTTTTCAATCACTCTTGGTAAGTATAAATGTACCCTATAATTACAGTATAGCAGAAAATCTCTCCGTTGTAAAGCGAAAACGCGTATTACTTCGTGCCTTTTTCATTTTGGCGGAGAAAGAGATGATTCAGTAGGAAATTGCTGCTTTATTGGGGTATTGAAGCTTCGATTCGCCGTTAAACGCAGAAATTTCCTACCGGCGAGCTGACGCTCGCTCGAATCACTCTGTTTGATCTATCAAAACAAAAATACCACCCATTCGGGTGGTATTTTTGTTTTGGCGGAGAAAGAGAGATTCGAACTCTCGCGCCGGTTTCCCGACCTACTCCCTTAGCAGGGGAGCCCCTTCACCAACTTGGGTACTTCTCCAATTTGCTGCAAATGGTATTATACCACAAAAAAACCGTGATGGCAATAGTATAATTATTAAATTTGTGTGAACAAGTCGCGCGAAACGGCACGGTTTATTGACATTCGAGCCGTTTCGAGTTATAATATCGTATAACGAAAACAAAGGAGGGACGGTATGAAAAGCAGTCCGCTTGCAGACAGAATAAGACCGAAGAGCTTTGACGAAATGGTCGGTCAGAGCCATCTTTTCGGCAAAAACGGCGCGATACGCAAGATCTGTGCCGAGAATTACCTCCCCAACATGATATTTTACGGCCCGCCCGGAACGGGAAAAACGACCGCCGCGCGCATAATCGCGGACGGCTCGGGAATGACGCTCCGTTGCCTTAACGCAACGTCAGCTTCCCTTTCCGACGTCAAGGACGTCGTCGCCGAGACCTCATCGCTTCTCGGAAGCGAGGGCATTCTCCTCTATCTCGACGAGATCCAATATTTCAATAAAAAACAGCAGCAGTCGCTTCTCGAATACATCGAGGACGGACGCATAACGCTCATCGCGTCGACGACGGAAAATCCCTATCTTTACGTTTACAACGCTATCATTTCGCGCTCTGCAGTCTTTGAATTCAAGGCGGTGAGCGAAAAGGACATCGTTCCGGCACTTGCTCGCGCACTCGAGCTTCTGAACGAGGAAACGGGAAGAAGCAAGACCGCGCCCGACGAGGTTCTTTCCTATATCGCCGCAAGCGCGGCAGGCGACGTAAGACGCTCGATAAACCTGCTTGAAAACACCTATTTCACAAGTGGAAAAGAGCTTTCGCTCGAGGCGGCAAAGGACTTCACTCCGTCGGTCATCGGAAACTTTGACAAAAGCGGAACGGTGCATTACGACCTGCTTTCGGGACTTCAGAAGTCGATACGCGGCTCCGACCCCGACGCGGCAATATTCTACCTTGCAAAAATTCTCGAGGGCGGAGACCTCATCGGCGCTTGCCGTCGGCTCCAGGTGATCGCCTGTGAGGACATAGGTCTGGCTTATCCGCAGGCGGCGCAGATCGTTCTTTCCTGCGTGCAGATGGCGAATAATCTCGGCCTTCCCGAGGCGCGTATACCCCTCTCCGAGGCGGCGATCCTCCTCGCGACCGCGCCGAAGTCGAACAGCGCCTACGCAGCATACGCAGCCGCCGCAGATGATATCGCAAGCGGTAAGGGACAGACGATACCGCCCTATATGCGCCCGTCGAATAATTATGACGGATATAAATATCCGCACGATTACCCCGACCACTACGTCGATCAGCAGTACCTGCCCGACGATATCAAGAACGCAAAATATTATTCCTACGGCGACAATAAGACCGAGCAAGCCGCAAAAGCGTATTGGGATAAGATCAAAAAGAAATGATAATGCAAAACACCGCCTCACGCGGTGTTTTCTGTTAACTTTATGACGTAACATCGTTTTGAAACGGACGCGTCGCGTCCTACACCTCATCCACCGCGGACGCAGCGTCCGCGGTCCCCCTGTCTCGCTGCGGCTCGGTCACGCTCGGGGTCTGACGTGCCCCCGGCACGTCATTCAACACCCTCGCGCCGCTTCGCTACCCGCTGGGGAAGGCAAGACAACGTATCGAAGCTTCATTAATCCGAAAAGGGATTCCAAAGGGGAAAACGTATAAAAAACGCATTCGCGTTTTTTGTCGGTTGTCCCCTTGGCACCGTTCTTTGGACACCTTTCTTGGGTGAGCAAGAAAGGTGTGAGAAAAAAGCGTAACAACTATTTACAAACTCAATAAAATGTATTATAATAATATACTGAATAACTATCCGTACACATAAGGAGCATTCACTATGGACAAAATAGTAAAATACGCCCTTAATCTTTATAAAAATATGCAAGCCGAGCTGACCTCGATCCGCGAAAGAGACCCCGCGGCGGACTCAAACGTCGAAGTCGCACTTCTCTACTCCGGCTACCACGCAGTCCTCGCATATAGAATAGCGCATATTCTCCATATCAGGGGCTATAAGGTCGCGGCGCGCCTCGTCAGCCAGACGGCAAAATTCTTCACGGGAATCGAAATACACCCCGGCGCGAAGATCGGCAAAGGACTCTTCATCGACCACGGCACGGGCGTCGTCATCGGCGAGACCGCCGAGATCGGCGATAACTGTACCCTCTACCAGGGCGTTAACCTCGGCTGTACGGGTAAGGAAGTCGGCAAGCGTCACCCTACACTCGGTAATAACGTAATGGTCGGCGCGGGCGCAAAAATTCTCGGCCCGTTTAAGGTAGGCGATAACGCAAAGATCGCGTCAAACGCGGTAGTTCTGTCCGAGGTGCCGTCCGACTCAACGGCAGTCGGAATCCCGGCGCGCATCGTCAAGAGAAGAAATATCAAATGCGACCTCGACCAGGTACACATCCCCGACCCCGTTTCGCAGGAGCTCTGCCGACTTAATCATCAGATCGACCTCCTCGAGAAACGAATAGCAGAAATGGAAAACAACGGCAAATGACCGAAAGGACATAAAAAATGAAGCTCTACAACAGCATTACAAGAACGAAAGACGAATTTATTCCGAACGAAGCGGGAAAGGTAACGATGTATACCTGCGGACCTACCGTCTACCACTTTGCGCATATAGGTAATCTCCGCACCTACATAATGGAGGATGCTCTCGTACGCTCGCTCGAATACCTCGGCTACGACGTGAACCGCATTATGAATATAACCGACGTCGGACACCTCACGGGCGACTCCGACGACGGCGAGGACAAAATGCTCAAGGGCGCAAAGCGCGAGAAGAAGACCGTTATGGAGATAGCGAAGTTCTATACCGACGCATTCTTCAAGGACTGCGAGCAGCTCAACATCAAGATGCCGACTCACGTTCAGCCGGCAACGGGCTGCATTCCCGAGTTCATCAATATGATCGAAAAGCTCCTTGAAGGCGGCTTCGCTTACGAGGCGGGCGGAAACGTCTATTTCGACATCTCGAAGCTCGATAAGTATTACGTTTTCGGCGAGCATAACGCAGACGACCTCGAGGTCGGCGTCCGTGACGGCGTTGAAGGCGACGCAAACAAGAGAAACCCCGCCGACTTCGCTCTTTGGTTTACCAAGAGTAAGTTCGACGATCAGGAGCTTAAGTGGGACAGCCCTTGGGGCGTCGGATACCCCGGCTGGCATATCGAGTGCTCGGCTATCTCCCTCAAATACGGCGGAGAATATCTCGACATACACTGCGGCGGTATCGATAACGCATTCCCCCATCACACGAACGAAATAGCACAGTCCGAAGCGTTCCTCGGTCATAAGTGGTGTAACTTCTGGTTCCACGTTCTCCACCTCAACACCGCAAGCGGTAAAATGAGTAAGAGTAAGGGCGAGTTTTTGATCCTTGATCTCCTCAAGAGCAAGGGCTACGATCCTCTCGCGTACCGCTTCTTCTGCCTCCTTTCGCATTACAGAAAGCCGCTCGTATTCTCCTACGAGGCGCTTGATAACGCGTCGACCGCGTATAAGAAGCTCCGCAACCGTTGCTCTTCCATCAAGGAAGAGGGCGAGATCGACCCCGAGGCAGTCGCAAAAGCAAAGGAAGCATTCTCCGACGCAGTCGGAAACGATATAAACACGTCGCTTGCAATTACTGCGGTTTACGACGTTCTTAAGCTCAACGTCAGCGGCGCAACCAAGCGCGCAATAATCGCCGATTACGATAAGGTCCTCGCGCTCGACCTCCTCACGCCCTTCGCTGCTGAGGAAAAAAAGGAAGAGACCGAAGCAGGCGATCCCGAGATCCTTGCGCAGATCGCACTTCGCGCCGAGGCAAAGAAGGCGAAGAACTTCGCCGAAGCCGACCGTATCCGTAACGAGCTCGCCGCAAAGGGCATAACCCTCATCGACACCCCCAACGGAACGACCTATAAGATAGGGTAAAAGAAGGCTCCCCCTTTGGGGGAGCTGTCGGCGAAGCCGACTGAGAGGGTGATGTTGCAGTGAATTGCCCTCTCACCGCTTCGCGGAGCTCCCCCGAAGGGGGAGCCAATCCACATCCCCGCCTCCAAGGAGAACCAATGAAAGCAATAAAATTACTTTCGCTTCTTCTCGTCATATCCCTCCTCACCTCCTGCGGAATAATCGTCATAAACGACGGTAAAGAGAAAGGAGAAACGGTGTCGGTCACGACGGAAGAAGAAACGACTTATACCCCGAACGACTACGATACCAAGCCACTCCCCGATTACGAGGACGAGGCAAAGGAGCTCCTGAATGCCCTTCCGGATAAGGATTTCGGAGGTCACACCGTCGTCATCGCGACCGACGAGGGAAGCTCTTCAATATGGGACGACGTTGAAGGCCCCTACGTGTCCGCGGTATTAAAGAGAAACTCGTTTATCGCCGACAAGTATAACACCGTCGTATCAAGCAGTAAGACCACGACCGACGCGCTTTATCAGGCGGTCAAGCAGTCGCACTTGAGCAATGATTTTTACGCAGATTTTGCGTCGATCAAAAGCAGTGAACTCGGCACGTACTACGGAAGCGGCAGTATACAGAACTTCAAGGCGTTGACCTACCGTGACTTCACCGCACCGTATTTTAACGAAAAAGCAATAGATCAGATGACCCTCGGCGGCGTAATATACGGCGTCGTCGGCTCAATGACCGAAAGCCCCGAAAGCTACGGATGTCTCTTCTTCAATAAGACGCTCGGCAGAGAAATAGGTATAAATATCGACTATAAGTCGGTCTATAACCACGAGTTTACCTGGGACAAGCTCTTTGCGCAGATAGCGTCGGCAAAAACCGAAAACGCAATACTGACGTCAAGCTACGATAACCAGACGCTTTCAAACCTCGCACTTTTGAGCGCAGGACAGACGTATTTTTCAAGAAACGAGAGCGGCAGCTTCGTCTCAAACTTCAATACCGACGTTTCGCAAACGGTCATAACCAACCTCAAAAAGCTGATCCCATACCGCGCCGACACCTTTACAGATAAAAACACCGTAACGAATGAGAACGGAAGCGAAAGCACCGTCGAGACGGTTCTTACGGGACTCGATATATTTATAAAAGGAAGAGCTCTCCTTTCGGTAGGCACGGTGTCCGATATGAAGAAGATCGCAAACTGCGGCTTCGAATGGGAGATACTGCCGATACCGAAGCTGACGGAGGGCGGTCCCTATAACGCGGCGGTTTCAGATACCGCGCCCGTGCTCGTTTTCCTCGGATCGAGCCATAACGTCGAGCAAAACGGCTATATACTACAGGCGCTCGGCGCCTCGTCCTATAAGCATCTTCAGGGCTCTTACGTCAAGTACGCAATGGATCACTACGTTTCCAGCTACTACACCTTCGATATGCTCGAGCTCATAATAGAAAATCCCGTATACGATCACGCGCTTATGTTCGGCAAAAACTATTCACAGCTCCGAAACGGCACCTATAACGCCTTCTATAACGCAGTCATCACCGAAAATACGCTTACCTATTGTATAAATAAGACGAAGGCGAATCTGCAGAAGTATCTGGATGCCGCGAATTAAAGAAGCTAAATTGTTAAATTTATGTAAACAATGAAATAACTGTTTACAAAAATGATTTTAAGTGTTATAATGACAAAGTATTGTCGGTACCTCGGCTTTCGGGGAAAGGACTTGATATAGCAAGTCGATTTTCACCCGCCGATTGCTGGGATAACCGCAAAAAATATTATTTTATGAGGTGAAAAAAATGATCACTCCCGAAATCAAAAAGGAAATTATCGAAAAGTACGCAACTCACGAAGGTGACACCGGCTCGCCCGAGGTACAGATCGCGATTCTTACCTACAGAATCAACACTCTTACCGAGCACCTTAAGACCAACAAGAAGGACCACCACAGCCGTCGCGGCCTTCTCAAGATGGTTGGTCACAGAAGAAACCTTCTCGGCTACCTTATGGAAAACGATATCGCTCGTTACCGTGCGATCGTTGAGAAGCTCGGCCTGAGAAAGTAAGCCCGTCGGGGTTTAGTATTCGACTGCACCCCACAAATATAAGGGACAAGTGGGGAACCGAATGTCTTCGGTTCCCCAAATTTTTGTAATAAGCTCAGATTGAGTTTATATAGACCGGCGCCGAGAGACGAGTGCCGGTAAGATGTATAAGTTGGAGGAAAAAGAAAAATGTTCGAAAAATTCAAGGTTTATGAGTATGAGCTCGCCGGAAGACCTCTCGTTATCGAGACCGGCAAGATGGCAGGACTTGCAAACGGCTCCTGCCTCGTAAGATACGGCGACACCGCCGTTCTCTGTAACGCGACCGCATCGGCAAAGCCCCGTGACGGTATAGACTTCCTTCCCCTTTCCGTCGACTTCGAGGAAAGACAGTATTCCGTCGGTAGAATCCCCGGCGGTTACTTCCGCCGTGAGGGTAAGCCCTCCGAGAAGGCAATTCTTACTTCCCGCGTTATCGACCGTCCCGTTCGTCCTCTCTTCCCGAAGGACCTTCGTAACGACGTAGCTCTTACCCTTACAGTTATGTCCGTTGACAACGACTGCTCCCCCGAGATCACCGCTATGATCGGTGCATCCATCGCCCTCTCCATCTCCGATATTCCGTGGAACGGACCTATCGCAGGTGTGTTCGTAGGCATGGTAGACGGCGAGTTCGTTATCAACCCCACCTCTGCCCAGAGAGAGAAGAGCGTCCTTGAGCTTACCGTAGCAGGAAGCGCAAACAAGGTCGTTATGATCGAGGCAGGCGCAAAGGAAGTATCCGACGAGGATATGTTCAACGCAATTATGCTCGCTCACGAGGAGATCAAGAAGCTCGTAAGCTTCATTAACGGAATCGTTGCCGAGATCGGCAAGCCCAAGTTCGACTACCCCTCTTGCGAGTTCGACCACGAGATGTTCGACAAGGTATTCGCATTCTGCGAGAAGGACGTTATGTTCGCCCTTGATACCGACGATAAGAACGTACGTGACGCTCGTATGAACCCCATCCGCGACGCTATCGTAGAGAAGTTCCTTGAGGAATATCCCGACATCGAGGCGCGCTATGAGGAGCTCATCTACAAGATCCAGAAGAAGATCGTCCGCCGTTGGCTCATCGAGGATCACAAGCGTGTTGACGGACGTGACATCGACCAGATGAGACCTCTCCATGCTGAGGTTGGCATTCTTCCCCGTGTTCACGGTACAGGTATGTTCACAAGAGGTCAG
>JAFTTT010000124.1 GCA_017466625.1 Clostridia bacterium | reverse complement strand
GAAGCACTTTCTATCTCTTCTGAGGATAACGTATACCCCGTATACAGAGTTGAGGCACTTCAGGGTCTCTACCTCTCCGATACCGACTCTTACGAGATGCTCGACATCGTTCTTAATAACGTTTCTTGGGATATTGCTACCCTTCTTAACGAGCACTTCCCGATGATGACCATCGTTCGTTTCGACGTTCAGAACAACCCGATGAACAGCCAGGTTTCCCAGGCGTACAACGGTATGAAGAACGATATCGCGGACGCTCTCCAGGATATCATGGATGCGTTCGATATGTTCCAGGATAACTAAAACTTAATCAGTAATCGCTGACAGTGGAAAGCGGCGACGCTAACCGTAAACGGCTTGCTGACAACTATTGGGGGCGACTATCAAGTCGCCCCCTTTTGCATTATTATTTTGAAGCTCCGATATTCTCGCTGATTCCGAAAAGGCGTAGGCGGGCAGTATCAAAGAAATTTAACTGTTAAACAAAACGGAGGCACAAATGAAAAGATCACTTTTGATCTTACTTGCGTTATGTACGCTGCTTTCCTTTACTTCGTGTGCGGAAAATTTCAAAGCTCCTTCTCCGTCGGGCGGAGGAGCCGGTAACAAGCCGGACGACAATTTCGAATTTACGCCGCCCGATGACAACCCCAAAAGTAATATAAAGGTCGCTTCGTGGACTGCTCATTCCTTCGTGAAGACTGCCGCGAACAGTGCTGCTCCGTCCACCACATCGACGTCGTATAAGGTATATATGGCGAAGGGTGAGACAGAGGGCTGCCAGGTGGTTTTGCGCGCCGAAGCATCGGCGGGCGGACTGTCGCTTAAATGTGTATACAAGGAGGAAAACGCCCTTGATTATCAGATACACATTCTCGATACGACCTACAGTATAAACGGCTCGCTTTTGCCTGATCCCGCAACGGTTTATACCGAGGGGGACCGCTTTAATGCAAAGGCGAGAATCTCACTTCCGTTTCTTATCGAGTTCACCTCAAACTCCAAAACGGAAGCGGGTCATTATCCTTACGTTTTTGAAGTCCGCGACTCGCTTGATAAGACGGTCGCACAGTACGTTCTGATCGTCAGAGTCTGGGATATCACACGTCCCGAGAAGCTCTCGTATCAGAGCTCTATAGGAATTACGCCGAAGGATATTACTACCCATTTCTTCGGTCATCAGACTAACCTCCCCGAGGACGTCTATCTTAACTATTACAACCTGCTCCTTGAGCATAATCTGTCTGCACGTGATCTCCCGTACGACATTCTCGACGAGAGAGCCGACGCTTATATGTCGGACCCCTGCGTGACTGCGTTCAGAGTTCCGCACGACGTTTCGGACGAAACGCTTCAGGAGTACCGCAAAAAGCTGAAAACCAATAACAAATGGCTTAAAAAGGCGTATTTTATGCCTATGACGGAGCCCGATACGGTTGAGGAGATCGAGGAGTTTGTAACTATCGCCGAGCATCTTCAGAGTATCTGCCCCGAAATAAGGATCACCGCACCGTTTGCAGAGGATCTGCAGATCAAAGAGATGTGGGATACGACCAATATCGTGCTTTGGGATCAGATCAACGCTATGAAGGGTTGGTGTACCCTTTGGTGTCCGAAGCTCTGCCTTTGGGACGACGAGGTCTCTTACGGAAAGCACGACTACGTTCACAGCATGTCCTTTGAAGCCCGAATGAGAAAGATGATGGACGAGAGCTTCGGCGTATGGACTTATCTTAACCATACCCCCGGCGCTCCCTATACGTCGCTGTCTGCAGGTGATTCGGGATATAATCAGAGAATTCTTTTCTGGCAGCAGTATCAGAGAGGAATTCACGGATTCGTCTACTGGTCGTCTACCGGCTGGAATACACATAGAAAAGTCAACCCTTGGGATAGTCTTGACACGGGTCTGTACGACGCGAACAAGAAGCGCGTTTACGGAGACGGCATACTCTTCTATCCCGGAAACCAGATCTCCGCTACCCCGACCGTTTCCTTGCGCATGAAGATAATGCGCGACGGAATCGACGATATGGAGCTTCTTATGATGGCAGCTAAGACGCTCGGTAATAAATGGGTCAACGAAAAGGTCAACTCCATAACCTCGTCGCTTACGTCGATCGAGGCGACGGAGGATGCGTTCGTTCAGATCAGGATCGAGATCGGAAGCGCCCTCGAAAAGGCATTGCCGTAAAGGGGCATGGAGGTAAGGTTTGGACCTGCGTTTGTAACGACTCCTCACCCTTACGTCTTATGTTTCCGAAGAAAACTTTCACAAATTGAGAAAAGAAATAGGCGACGCGCTTGAGAAGGCGCTTGCCGAACAATAAATAACTCAACGGAGGAAAAAATGAAAAGATTTTTAATTACCCTTTTGACACTTTCTATGCTCCTCTCACTCTTTGCCTGCAACAAGGAATCGGCAAAGAAGGACGATGGCGGCGACGAAGGAAGCAAAGAAGTCCAGGTTCAGGCGTGGACTACGCATCTGACCGACAAGCAGATAGCAAACTCTAAGCCCAAGGACGGTGAAAAGAGCACCGTATACGACCTCTATATGATGAGAGGCGAGACCGAGGGCTGTCAGCTCGTTATTTACAGCAACACTGCTTTCCGCAAGGCGGTTCTCAACTTCGACGCGAAGAAGTATGAAACGCAGAGCATCACTGCGCAGGCGTATGTAATGAACAAGACGCATAAGATCAAGAAAAAGGAATGGACCGACTCTGCTATTCCTTACTACGGCACGAGACTTATCCTTGACAAGGAAAAGATCATACCCTTTATCGTTGAATTTACGACTACCGCAGACACTCCCGCGGGCGACTATACGTATACCTACGAGTTTGTCGACAACGCGACCAAAACCACACACGCGACCTTTTCGGTAAACGTTCACGTGTGGGATATCGTTCTTCCGACCGAAAAGAAGTTTGCTACCTCCGTCGGAGTCAACGGATATCATATTGCGAGATTTGATAAAAACGCTGAAAGCCACAAGAAGTATTACGATCTTCTTCTCGAGCATAACATCTGCGGACATACCATTCCCTACGATCTTATGACGGAAGAAGCGGCAGCTTATATGTCCGACCCGAGAGTAACCTCTTTCGTTATCGGACTTTGGGACGCGAAGAGCTGGACTGACGAAAAGGTCGTTCAGTACTACAACCGTGTCAAGGAAAATCCCGAGTGGCTCAAAAAGGCGTTCTTCTACGTTATCGACGAGCCCTCGACCGATGATAAGATCCAGGAGTATAACGAGATCTGCGAAAGATTCGAGCGTCTTGCCCCCGGTGTCGGCGTTATCGCGCCCTTCTATACCAACGAGCAGCTAGACAAGACCGTTCAGAAGGACCAGGTAGACTATATGGCGCCCAAGACTATCCTTTGGTGCCCTAAGCTCTGTCTCTGGGACGACACCCAGTCCTATGATCCGTTCCTTAATTACAGACCGGCAAAGAGCTTTGCCGAGAGAATGAAGGACTTCCAGAAGGAGGGAGACGTCGTTTGGTCTTACGTTTGTAACGACCCGATCTCTCCCTACGCACAGCTCTTTATCGACACTGACGGTATCGTTCAGCGTCTTATGATGTGGCAGCACTATCAGCGCGATATCACCGGCTTCCTCTACTGGCAGACTACCTCTTGGGGCTACCGTGAAGAGGGCAGCGATATGGATCCTTGGGAAAAGGTCTATAACGGCGTTAACGACGGCGAGGGCAAAGCTGTTTACGGAGAGGGTTATCTCCTTTATCCCGGAACTCCCGTCGGCGTCAGCGGTGCAGTTGCATCCAGCCGTCTTAAGATACTCCGTGACGGTATCGACGATATCGAAATGTTCTATCTTGCCGAAGAATATCTTGGTAAGGACTGGGTAATGGCAAAGATCAACGAGGCAACTCCCACTCTCACTACCTATACCACCGAAGAAAACTTCTATAAGATCCGCAAGGAGATCGGTGACGCTCTTGAGGCGGCAATGAAGGCAGGCAAATAAAACATTAAGCAAAAACAGATTTAGCAATATACTTTTTTATATCAGCAAGGAGAAAATATCATGAAAACCTGGATGACTTACGGTTTTGACAAAATAGTAGCCGACAAGCCGGCTCCGTCCAACCTCAAAAAGACGTTCGCTCTTTACCTTACAAAGGGCGGTAAAGGCAACTGTCAGATAGTTGTAAACAGTGATAAAGACACGTCGGTTACGCTTAAAACCGTTTCGTGCGACGGCGTGAAGTGCGAGATCTTCACGGCGGATCACACGCTCCCGATAAACGGTCATCAGTATACAGACCCGATCCTTCCGTACGGCGGCGAAGCTATCGTAGTTAAGGGCGGAATGTCACTCCCGTTCTTCCTTGATTTCAAGGCAGAGGAAGCAGGCGACTATACTGCAACCTTTGAGCTTTGCGAAAACGGCGCCATCGAGACCTTCACTGTTTCGCTTCACGTTTGGAGCTTTGCGCTTCCCGAGAATAAGACCTTTGCGACCGCCTGCGGAATTGGCGAGGAGAGAGCTTCAAGATATGACAAATCCGAGGATGCTCATAAGAAATATTATGATTTTCTTCTCGAGCACGGTATGTGCGGTTATGCTCTCCCTTACGACATTCTCGATGAGAGGGCGGACGCATATATGTCCGATCCTCGCGTAACCTCCTTCGTTGTTCCTTCGGACGATGACGAGAAGGTAAAAGCTTACGCTGAGAAGATCAAGAGCAACCCTGTATGGCTTAGTAAGGCGCTCTTCTATTCGATCGACGAGCCGCACACTCTTGAGCTTATAGAGACCTTTAAGCAGAAGGTTTTGCGTCTGAAGAATCTCGCCCCCGAGATCCCTTCGATCGTGCCGGTTTATACGAATCTTCAGATCGGAGAGGGCAAGGACCAGTTTGACGATATGGCTCCATACCTTGACCTTTGGTGCCCGAAGCTCTGCCTTTGGGAGGACGGTCAGTCCTATACTCCTTTCCTCGATTACACTCCCGAAAAGAGCTTTGAGACGAGAATAAACGAGGTTATGGAGAAGGGACAGAGAGTTTGGTCTTACGTTTGTAACGACCCGATCACTCCTTATTCGCAGATGTACCTCGATACCGACGGTCTTATGCAGCGTCTTCTTATGTGGCAGCACTATCAGAGAAAGATAATCGGCTTCCTTTACTGGAGCGTAGTATGCTGGGTGCAGGGCGAAAAGACCTGCTGGGAAGAGCCGTTCAATGGAATCCCCGACGGTCAGGGAAGACCCGTTTACGGATGCGGATATCTCGTATATCCCGGACAGCCTGTCGGATACGACGGCGTTGTTGCTACCCAGCGTCTTAAGATACTCCGCGACGGCCTTAACGACGTCGAGCTTCTTGCAATGGCGGAGAAGCAGTTTGGCCGTGAGTGGGTAATGAACAAGGTAAACGAGGCAACTCCGACCCTTACCACCTATACGACCTACGAGAGATTTGAAGAGATCAGAAAAGAGATCGGCGACGCACTTGATGCTGCACTCTGATAAACAAGCTTGAACTACACGCAAAGGAGAACTATCATGAAAGCTTGGATAACACACGGCTTTGACAAAATAGTTGCGGATATGCCCGCGCCCGAAAAGCTCGAAAAGAGCATCACTCTGTTCTTCACGAAGGGCGGAAAGGGCGGCTGTCACGTAGTTGTAAACAGCGACGTTGACACGAAGGTTTCTCTTAAAGCCGTTCTTCCCGAAGGCGTTAAGTGTAAGCTCTATTCCGAGGATCACATCCACGAAATAAAGGGTCATCTTTACGTTGACCCGATCGTTCCTTACGATGGCGAAGTGCTCTCCGTTAAGGCGGGGATCTCGCTTCCTTTCTACGTTGATCTTGAAGCAGAAAGCGCAGGCGACCACACAGTTTCGCTCGTCCTTTGCGACGCAGAAGGCAACGTGCTTGAGACCCTGAACGCAAATATTCACGTCTGGAATTTTGCGCTTCCGACCGAGAAGACATTTGCTACCTCCGTCGGTATCAACAGATGGCATATTCAGAGATTTGAGCCCGAGGAAGATAGTCACAAGTCGTATTACGATCTTCTTCTTGAGGATAATATCTGCGGTCATACCATCCCTTACGATCTTCTTGACGAAAGAGCGGATGCGTATATGTCCGACCCGAAGGTAACGTCCTTCGTTATCGGACTCTGGGAAGCAGGCGGCTGGGACGACGAGAGAATACTTAAGTATTACAATAAGATCAAGAGCAACCCCGTTTGGTTCAAGAAGGCACTTTTCTACGTGATCGACGAGCCGTCCAACGAGGAAGCACTTGCAAAATACAAGGATCTTTGCGCAAGATTTGCGCGTCTTTGTCCCGGCATCGGCTTAATTGCGCCCTTCTATACCAACAAGAAGATGGGCGAGAAAATGGATCAGGTCGACGCTATGGCGCCCAGCACGGTCCTTTGGTGCCCCCGACTTGACCTTTGGGATGAGAGTCACTCCTATACGCCTTTCCTTGATTACACTCCCGAAAAGGGCTTCGGCGAGCGTTTCAAGGATTTCCAGAAGAGAGGCGATACGGTATGGTCTTACGTTTGTAACGATCCGATATCTCCTTACGCACAGATGTTTATTGACACCGACGGCCTTGTGCACCGTCTTATGATCTGGCAGCATTTCCAGCGCGATCTTTCCGGCTTCCTCTATTGGGGAACTACCTCCTGGGGCTACCACGGCAACGACGGCGTAAACCCTTGGGAGACCGCATATAACGGTGTCGCCGACGGAAAGGGCAAGCCCGTTTACGGAGAGGGATTCTATATGTATCCCGGTGCAGCTATCGGCAGACCGGGCGCGATAGGATCTATCCGTATGAAGATACTTCGTGACGCCCTTGACGATATTGAGCTTCTTACGCTTGCAAAGAAGTATCTCGGCAGAGAATGGGTCATGGAGAAGGTCGACGAGGCAACTCCCACCCTGACTACGTATACTACCCCTGAAAGATTCGTTGAGATCAGAAAAGAGATCGGAGACGCACTTGAGGCGGTAATTGCAAAGTAAGTATACTAAAACGGCAATTTCTTTTGAAATTGCCGTTTTTGATTGATCGTCATATCTAAACGTGCAAATTGTTTGTCCGAAAATATATTTACTTTTTGAGAGTAATATAGTAAAATACAATATACGATTACCGTGCAAAATGTAACAAGGAGAAAAATATGAAAACCTGGATAACTCATGGATTTGACAAGATAATCGTCGATATGCCGGCTCCAGAAGAGCTTAAAAAGTCGTTTTCTCTCTCGCTCACAAACGGCGGCGAGGGCGGCTGTCAGATCGTCGCAAAAAGCGATGCTGACGGCAAGATCCGGCTTAAAACGAAGTGCTGCGACGGTGTTTCTGTAAAGCTCTATTCCGAGCATCTTACGCACGATATAAACGGTCATAAGTATACCGACTGTATCGTTCCTTACGATGGCGAAATGCTTGATATAAAGGGCGGGATCTCGCTTCCGTTCTACCTTGATTTCAAGGCGGAAAAGCCGGGCGATCATACCGCGATCTTTGAGCTTGTTAACGGCGACGGAAAGGTTATTGACACCTTTGCCGTGGCTATACACGTTTGGAGCTTTTCGCTTCCCGAAAACAAGATCTTTGCAACCGCCGTCTGGACTGCAGAGCGCTATATCACGAAGTTTGACAGCGGCATGAAGGGCGACATTTGCGACAACTACAAGGAGTATTACGACCTGCTTCTCGAGCACGGTCTTTCCTCCTATAATCTTCCGTATGACGTTCTTGATCCCCGCGCCGACGAGTATATGTCCGACCCGAGAGTGACCTCTTTCGCGATCGGCATCTGGTCGCTCGACAATCTGACCGACGATGAGCTCAAGGCGTATTACGATAAGCTTAAGAGCAACCCCGTTTGGCTCGATAAGGCGATGGTATATCCGCTCGACGAGCCGAGAGAAAAGCATCATCTCGTTAAGTACAGAGAGGCGTGCGAGCGCTTTATCCGCATCTGTCCCGATATGAGCCGCGTTTCTCCCTTCTACACGAACATTCAGGTCGGAGAGGGAAGAGACCAGGTCGACGAGATGGCACCGACCACTAACCACTGGTGTCCGAAGCTCTGCCTTTGGGACGACGACCAGTCATACGACGCATTCCTTGACTACAAGCCCGAAAAGTCGTTTTGGACCCGTATGGATGAGCTTAAGGCAAAGGGCGACAAGATGTGGTGCTACGTTTGTAACGACCCGATAACGCCTTACGCACAGCTCTTTATCGATACTCCCGGAAATATGCAGAAGGCAATGTTCTGGCAGATGTATCAAAGAGATATCGACGGCTTCCTCTATTGGGGAACCAATTATTGGGGCTACTGGGCAGGCGACGTTGATCCTTGGGAAAACGTCTGCAACGGCGTCGGCGACGGACAGGGAAGACCTGTTTACGGAGAGGGATTTCTCCTTTATCCCGGAACGAAGGTCGGCAAGCCCGGACCGCTTGCGACCACCCGTCTGAAGACCATACGTGACGCGGTAAACGACATCGAGCTCTTTAATCTTGCGGGCGAATATCTCGGCAGAAATTGGGTCAAGGAACGCATAAATAAGGCGGCTCCCTCCCTTACCGAATACGCTTCCGACGACGTTATGGCGGAAGTGAGAAAAGAGATCGGCAATGCCCTTGAAAACGCAATGAAATAATAAAGATCCACCCGAAATTCGGGTGGATCTTTTACTTTGCGGGCAAACTCGGATGAGCATTGTTTTTGTGCTTTTCAAGGGTAAAACGTTTTGGGCAAAATGTTAGAAAACATGGCTAATTTTTGTTAATTTTGGCACTGATATTTGTTTATTTTCGCTTGACAAATTATATATAATGTGATAGAATTAACCGAAGGGTAATTTTTTGAACGGGATAACTGTCTCTAAATGCAAAAATACACCCGCAAAAAGGCGTAAAAAGCGCCTGAAAAGATATCGAACTTTCATCGAAAAAATTCATAGAAGGAGATACACCCCAGATGAAACGATTCAGTAAAATTCTTGCTTTGACTCTTGCGCTGTTCATGATACTTCCCGCAGCAGTAAGCGCCGGAGCAAACCCCGACACGATTATCGGCAGCATCAATTACGGCGTTGGTAACTTCGTCGTTATGGCAAACGATAATTACTTCGGAATCTTCCCCGGCAACTCTACCGACGACGGCTTCGGTACGTCTAACCCTCTCGGACTTGCGAGAATGGGTGCGGCATGGCAGAGCGGTATGCAGTCGCTTCCGCTTTTCGAGATGCTCGCATACGACCGTACGACCGGCGCGTTCAACGTAGGTAAGCTTATCTCGCTTGATCCTGCGACCGAGGAGAAAGTTCTTAAATATACATTGCCTGACGGTAAGTACGGCTTTGAGTACGATCCCGACAAGCGTAAGGCAGAGGACGCGTTCTACGCTCATCCGAGTGAAAAGTATTCTCCCGTTGTGTCCTTCACGGCACCCAGCGATGGCGTTTACACCTGGTCGCTCACGTTCAAGCGCGATTACGTTGCAAGCAGCGCGCCCGACCCCAACCATCCGCTTACTAACGAGCTCAACGGAACTCAGCTCAGATTCTACAAGAACACCGAGCAGATAAGAAGATTCGTAGTTAACGACGCTTCCGCAAGAAACCTCACGGTTACTGCTACTCTTAACAGAGGCGACGTCGTTTACCTCGAGTTCGACCCCATCCATAACAACATAAGTGCTGACGGCTTCACCGTAAGCAACCTCAAGGTATTCCTTGATCAGCACTATACGGGCCGTCTTGATATCGAGTACGATAACACGAATCAGAAGCCCCTTCAGTCCTTCGCGTTCATGTCCGACCTTCATACTGACGAGGACATAATGCTCAACAAGGACGAACCTGTATACGGTACCGTTACGAACGCATACAAGTTCCTCGCTGAACGCGGAAATATCGACGCGATCTTCTATGCAGGTGATATTATCTCCGACAACGCTCATCACGACAACAAGCCCGCTTACAAGTACGCTTATTGGACGAATGAGAATATAGACTGGACGCTTTCTCACATCTTCAACGAAGGTAAGAAGGCGACCGAAGGCGGCAAGGGTAAGATCTTCGCCATTGCAGGTAACCACGATAAGGACGCCGGCTACGTAGCTTCCTACGATAAGACCACGGGCGCCTACATGGGTAACGAAAACGACATCTTCTTTACCGACTACTACACTCGCTACACCTCGAAGGATACTCTCTCCGGCGAAGCGATGAAGGTCCTCAAATACAACGATATGTGGAAGTATGAAGAGGGCGGCAAGGAAGGCGACTACAACAGCTATTATAACGAAGTCCTCTGCTACCGCTACAACGTAGGCGGAATCGAGGTCATCGGTGTATCTCAGGCGCGTTGTAACAATCCTGCATACGCTTCCGATCCCCAGCTTTCGCATCACAACTGCCAGGGTATTTATACCGCTCAGGGCAAGTGGGTAGTTGAACAGCTCGAGGAGATCGGCAAGGATAAGACCGTTATCGTCATGGCTCACTATCACATGTCCGATATGGGTACTGCCGGAAACATCATGACCGATGCTTTCGAGGAGTACACGAATGTAATCTACGTTTACGGTCACGTTCACCACGGTGGCGACCAGACCGAAGCGTGGTTCAACACCGCAGAAAGAATTCAGACTCTCGGTGACAGAGTTCAGCTCTCTGACGGTTCTTACGCAACCAACGGTTGGCACTATGCGTACATAGGCGGTATGTGGAACACCGAATGGAATAAGAGCTACGCTCAGGATTCCACCACTGCGCAGATCACCACCATGGATTTCTATAACGACCATATCACGATCCAGACGCACAACGTCGGAACCGATTACGTCGGAAACAAGACGCTTACCACCTACACCATCAAGCGTGAAATGAGAGAGCTTGAGGGTTACTCCGGAAACGGAAGCGGTGACGTCAGCGTACCTAATACGAATAACTACGCCGAAAACCAGAAGTACGTTCCTCTTACCGTGAACTCCCTTAAGAAGACATACACGATGGATCTCGGCATCAACAAGCTTGAGCACGGCGCATTCAAGCTCACCGCTATTTACGATCCTACCTACGCAAAGCTTAAGCTTTCCGAAAAGGCAACCGTAACGACCTGGTCTCCCGATTTCGTAGAGCATACCGTAAACGGAATGGGACTCGTTATGAATACTCAGCGCGCCGACTGGAACGCAAAGTTCGATATGCGTGCTGAAGCCGGCTACTCCTCCGCTATGGTATTTACCGCTCCCAACGCGGGCGCTTACGGATACTCTGTTGATCTCGGTAAGGCGTCGATGAACGGCGGTAAGGTTACCGTAAAGGTAATGAAGGGAAGCGCGATAATTCAGGAGCTTCTCCCGAACAGCATCACAAGCAGCTTCAAGGTCGAAGGTCACGTTTACCTCGAGGAAGGCGAAGACCTCCGCGTAGTAATTTCGAAGTACGACTACGACTCAAGAACCGGCGGTAACGAGGTTGCCGTCATGGGCTTCGTCGTTAAGGAATACGGCAAGTACACGATGCCCGCCTCCGCATCCGGCGACGGTGATTCGTCCGGATGTCAGCACCGCGGCGGACTTGCAACCTGTGTCAACAAGGCAGTCTGCACCAAGTGCGGAGAGCCCTACGGCGATTATAATAAGGAAAACCACGAATCTACAACTCAGGTTCACGTAACCGATGCAACTCACAGAATCGTTTACAAGTGCTGCGGTCTCGAAGTTGTGCCGGAAGGAAAGCATACCTTCCTTAACAGCAAGTGTACCATCTGCTCCTTCGTATGTGACCACGAGGGTTACATGAAGGGTAATCAGTGTCTCAACTGTGACCCGAGCGAAGCAGGAATAGTTGCTCCTAACCCCGGTTACGTTGCAACCGAAAAACCCAAGGACACGACCGATCCCGATAATACGACGCCTGAAGATACGACGGCACCCGAGGAAACGACCGTACCTGATATCGGCGGTGAAAATGACTCGGAAGAGCAACCCATCCTTCTCTACGTTATCGTAGCAGCAGCTTCGGTATTGGTAGCAGGAATCGTCGCCTTCATCGTCATTAAGAAGTTTTCCAAGAAAAAGGTTTAACCGATAATCCCTTCCCCGATCTTCGGGGAAGGGGACACGGCTAAATCAGCAGTTATATTCTATATGGAGGAAAATATATGAAAAAGCGCGTATTATCATTTGTTTTAGCGTGCTTGATGGTAGTGTCTACCTTCATTGTAGTGACGCCGCATATTTATGTTGATGCGGTCGAGTACATTGAAGGATTAAATCAGTGGACGCTTCCCATGGACTGGACGGAAGATCTTGATAAAGACTCGAACGGCTGGGAGCTTGCATCTAAGATGAATGGCCTTTGGCGCCTGACATCGTTTGAAGATCTTACTGATGGTTCGACCGTCAGATGGGCTGCATCGACCTCTCCTCTTGCGAGCGGAGTCGACAACGGCGAGTCTCCTACGTCCTATATCGAATCGAGAAGCAACAGAAGCGTGCTTACCACTCTTGCGTCAGGCTGGAACAACTGGTACGTAAACTTCGGACATCGCTATCAGAATAAAGCGTTCGGCAAGGGCGCCGATCTGACAAGCATGTACGTTTACCCCGGCAATAGCAATAATGGCACCAAGTTTAACAACGCAACGGTTGTGTTTACCGCTCCCGCGGATAACACTTACGATTTCACCGAGTCCGTTAAGCTCATATTGAGCGGCGCGGTTGTTGAAGCAACCGTAAGAAAGAACGGCGAGGTTCTCACCACCGCGACACCTACTGCATCCGGCACGACGCTCAGCGGCACCGTAGAGCTTAAGAAGGACGACGTCCTTATGTTCGCGTTTACGCTGACTTCTGAAACGACTGTCAAGGATGCTAACCCCGTACTTGATCTTACCAACCTTGTTGTTAAAGTACACGACGATACTGCATCCGGCGGAAACACCGTAGCTATCGGCACAAAGTATGACGTTCCTTCCGACTTCTACACAGGTCTTACCTCAGAAGGCACGAAGATCAACGGCAACTGGCAGCTTGCTACCTACGACACCAAGACTCAGCAGACTTATTACAACTTCAAGGCGCCTTCGTCAAGCCACAGCACGGCAAAGTGGTATTTTGACAATACCGAAGAACCGTACGCGGGCGGCGGCAAGGGTACCTTCAGATACACCGCTAACAGCGGCGAGTACGTCTTGGGAACTAACCCGGGCTCGAATAGCCATCCCGAGATCGCATCTGCGGTCATCTTTACCGCTCCCGATGACGGTATTTACAAGTTTGACGTAAATACGCTCAGCCGCGGACTGAACGGCGGAAGCACGGGTTCAAGAGCGGTTATCTTCTTCGTAATGAAGGATAACGTTATCTACGATATAACTCATCCTAAATATAATGTAGACACTGTCGAAGCTATGACAGGTGAGATCGCCCTCAAAAAAGGCGAAAAGTTATACTTCTGCGCGCAGAGATATACCTACTATACCGAACATAGTAACGACTATGGTACCGACTGGCTCGGCGCACGTTATAAGGCACTTTCCGTAGAGAAGGTCGCAGAGCTTACTGCAGGCGACGAGGTCGTAACGAAGTACACCTTCGCCCCCGACGGAACCTCTCTTATTAACGGTCAGTTCGAGATGAAGGCGTATGACTATACTACCAAGACCCTGAAGGATCTTACTCTCACGACCGGTACCAACTGGCAGGCAATAAACGAAGAATCCGGAAACTGGATATTCCAGTACGGAAGAGAGACGGGTTCTATTGCCGGTTGGGGTCCTGACGGCTCCACTACTGCTGATGAAGGTGCGGCTCTCGTGTTCACGGCACCCGAAGACGGCACCTATAACATCACGGGACATTTCCTTAAGCGCTACGTTAAGAGCACGGCAGGAAAGTGCCACTGTGATTACAGGATCATTCTCGAGGACGGAACCGTAGTATTCGACGGTACCAACTACGATGAATGTACCGCTTCGGCTTACAGCAACCTTACTCATACTCTCGGCGCAAGCGTAAAGCTTGATAAGGATGAAAAGGTTTACATCGTTAAATCACCTAATGCAGAGGCGGTCTCCGGCTCGCAGCGCGGCGAGATCTATTCTATGACCGTTGCGAAGATAGCCGAAAGAGCAGGCGAGTTCGTGTCCGAGTCCTGGGAGCTTCCCATGGACTGGTCGAGCGGTCTTGAGGTCGACGATAACGGTTGGGACCTTGCAGTAAAGGGACCCTGGAAGCTCGTTGCCTTCAAGGACGCAAATGACGTATCTACAATATACGAGCAGGCGTCCGCAGACAAGGCCGCAAACGGTTCTAACATTGACGGCATCGGCCCCGGTCCTTGGATCGAGTCCGCAAACAACAGAGCCAATACCGTAAAGGATACTACAACCTGGAGCGGTTGGTACATAAACCCCGGTAAGCGTTGGCAGAATAACGTTGTTTTCGCGAAAGGCAACAACTCGTCTTACATGAAGGTAAGACCTATGCGCGATGAGAACAACAAGTATCCTACCGTCGTCTTTACCGCTCCCGAAGACGGTCTGTATTCCTATAACGAGTTCGTTACCGGCACTTGCTTCGCCGATGAAAACGGCGCAACGGTAGTCGGAACCGCGACCGTAAGAGTAAACGGTCTCGTTGTTGACTCCTTCTCGCCTTCGTCGAGCAACGCATCTAAGACCCTCAAGGGCAACGTTGCACTCAAGAAGGGCGACCTCCTTATGTTCACGTTCGCTCTGAACACTCCTTCGAGATTTACGGGAGAAATTGACGGCACAGGCGTTCAGGTCTTCGACCTCGGCAAGACGGTCGTTACGAGAATAGCGCCTCTTCCCGCAGATTACGAAATAGTAGATCATACTCCCGTTTTCAAGGGCGATTCTGCTACCTCTACATCCGGCAACGCAGTTCTTAAGGGCTACGACGTTGATGCTGATACTCTCTACGACGTAATAATGAAGCCGCATCCCGATCCTTCTGTTACCGACAAGTGGATCGCGGTTGACCCCAAGGCAACCAACTCCTGGGATAACGGCGCTACATCCTGGAGTGAAGTAGAATACTATGCTCATCTCTGGACAGGTACTAACGACGGTGCTATAACCGGCGTCGGCGGATCTCATCAGTACAAGTCCGGTGCGGCTCTCGTGTTCACCGTTCCGAATGACGGCACCTACGCCTTTAACGCACGCCTTGGATACGGTAATATGACGGCGCAGCCGAGCTACTCGGATTTCGTTATCACCGTAAACGGTGAGACCGTATTTACAAATTCCAATTATTCTCAGACTTCGTATCCCTCCAACAGCGCGATCGGCATGGATATGTTCTGGATCGGTGAGCTCAAGGCGGGCGACGTAGTCGTTATAATGAAGAGACCGAACGACAACACTTCGGTAATCAACACCTCTGACGACTCAAGCGCATTCGTTAAGATTTCCGAGATCAAGAACCTTCCCGCTTACGTTGAGCCGGAAGGGGAAAAAGATCCTACTCCCTCCGGCGAGTACAAGGACTGGACACTTCCCGTTGACTGGTCTGAAACAGATGCTCATAACGCAGACGGTTACGAGCTTCCTGTTAAGGGCAATTGGGAGCTTCTCTCCTACAATGCAGTAGGCACCGATCCTCTTGCAACCTTCAGCGGAACTCCTATCGGAGTTAACAATACCGCAACCTCGACCGGAAAGCCGCAACCGTTCCTTGCCGGAAAGAAGTACAGCTCCGGATTCGGAGTGGCGGACTGGTATCTTAATCATAACGAGATGTGGAGTGAAGTCGGAGGCGCGTTCAAGACTGCAAAGCTTGATAACACCTACTACGTAACTCCCAACGTTCACAACGGTCCCATTGCAATTGCCTTTACTGCTCCCGAGGATAACGTATATACCTTCAACGAAGCTCTTGTGGTTAAAAACTTCAAGTCTTCTAAGGGTGATACTCTCTCCATCGGCGCAGTAGTATACAAGCAGGCAACCGACGGTACTCTTACCGCTCTCAGAAGCTTCGTTTCTTCGACGACCGAGGAGAGCAGCGCAACACTTACGAGATCTGTAGAGCTTAAGACGGGCGAAAAGCTTATCTTCGGTTTCTATAATCCTCTTACAACTACCCCCGACTTCGTCAATAATGCAACGACTGAGAAGGATTACTACGGCTGCTTCATCACCGACCTTACCGTAAGCGTTGGTGTTAAGGATCCCAGCCAGGGCGGCGGCACAGAACCCGGCGGACCTAGCCAGCCCGGCATTATCCCTCCCGATACTGACGCAGCAGTTGGCGATAAGTGGAATCTTCCCACCGACTTCTACACCGGCATGACAAGTGCAGGAGAAAAGAAGAACGGTAACTGGCAGCTTGCGGCATACGATACCAAGACGCTGAGGACTTATTATAAGTTTAATGCACCCGAAGCGACTCATACTGCCGATAACTGGTACATTCAGCATTCCGAACCTTACGAGGGTCAGCGCGGATCGTTTGCTTACAGCACTCGTGGATTCGAGACCAATCCCGGCAATGATAACCACACTGAAATGGCGTCGGTAATTCTCTTTACCGCACCTGCGGACGGTCTCTACAAGTACGATGTGGATACTTTCTCGTACGGCTTGAATAAGAAGAGCACCGGATCGAGAGCCGTTATCTTCTACGTAATGAAGGACGGAGTAATCTACGATATAACTCATCCTACCTATAACGCTACAAATACCGAAAACTTGGCCGGATATATTCCGCTCAAGAAGGGCGAGCAGATATACTTCTGTGCACAGAGATATACAAAGTATACTGTAGCTGAATCCCCTAATGGTGACTGGCCCGCATGGATCGGCGCGCGTTATGACGCTCTCAGCGTCGAAAAGGTAGCAGAGCTTACTGCAGGCGACGAGGTCGTGACGAATTACACCTTCGCTCCCGACGGAACCTCGCTTGTAAACGGTCAGTTTGAGATGAAGGCGTATGACTTCATTAACAAGACCGTTAACGATGCTACTCTCAACTCCGGTGCAAACTGGACCGTTACCGCCGTTTCCGGCAATACGCTCTTCTGGAAGAGTGCTACTGCAGGATCGGTAGTTGGCTGGGGTCCTGACGGAACCACCACCAATGCTAACGAAGGCGCGGCTATCGTATTTACGGCACCTGAGGACGGTAAGTATAACATTACCGGTCACTTCGAGAAGACCTACGTCAAGAGTGCTAACGGCAAGCATTACTGCGATTACAAGATAATCCGTGAAAACGGCAAGGTGATATTTGACGGCAGCAACTACGACGAGTCTACCGACGACTCCTTCAACTATCTTAATCATACCTTCGGTGAGACCATAACCCTTAAGAAGGGACAGAAGATCTATATCGTTAAGTCCCCCAACGCATCTGCAACCGTAGGTGCCCAGGGCGCTGATCTCTACGCGCTCACCGTTACCAAGATAGCAACGATCGTTCCCCCTGCAGGTCCTGACGAAAGACCTCCTTACGTTGTTACTCCTACCCCGAACGGCTCCTCCTTCGACCTTCCTATGGACTGGTCTGTTACCGGTACGTATGACGCTAACGGTTGGGAGCTTGCTCAGAAGGGTCCTTGGAGACTTACCTCTTTCGATAATCCCGGCAAGATTTCGTCGATAAGACTTAATCCTTCTACCGGTACTATCCAGAAGGACTCCAACACTAAGTCGCCTTATTCGTACCTTGAAACCGCAAAGAACAGAGAAAACGTCGGCGGCGGAGCAGGATACACGACCTGGTATATGAACTTCACGACGAGATGGACCGGCGCGGGCATCTCCTACGGCGACAACGTGTCGTACATGAAGATCACGCCTATGAACGTGTCCAAGAAGAATAACCCTGCGATAGTCTTTATCGCTCCCGACGACGGTAGCTACAGCTACAGCCACCTCGTTACCCAGATGCTCTTCGATAAGGACGGCGCTCCCGTTAACGTTACCGTTACGGTCAGAGTCAACGGTGAACTCGTTGAGACCTTCAACCCCACGGTTGATAATCCCAGCAAGACCCTCCATGGTCTTACCCGACTCAAGGCGGGCGACGTTCTCGCATTCGTATATTCGCAGACCACGAGTGTAACTCTTGCAGACCACGAGGAGTTCATCAGAGTCGAGGATACTAACGTCACCAAGGTTGGCGATTACGTCTACACTGAAGGACATCACTGCTATGGCGGTACCGCTACCTGTATGAGCCCCGCTATCTGTGAAAGCTGCGGAGAAGAATACGGCATGACTGACGTTAATAATCACGTTGCAGGATGCGTTCCTACATACGACTCAACGGCTACCACCCATACCGAGTTCTGGAGCAAGTGTCAGACAAGATTTGCTTCCGAAAATCATACGTGGGTAGAAGGTAAGTGCTACGTTTGTGATTACGCTTGTCTCCACGAGCATGACAGATATGCTGCAACCTGTATCAGCGGCGCGATTTGCGAAGAGTGCTATATGGCACACGGCGCAAAGGATCCTAACCATCACGTTGACGGTCTCGAGTTTGCGTTTGAGTACGCAACGACTAAGGTCCACTACACGAGATGGGCTTGCTGCATGAACAAGTTCGTTGAAGCAGAGCACACCTTTGAAAACGGTATCTGTACCGTTTGCGAGATCAAGAAGGGTGAACAGGGAGACCTCGCGGGAATGCTTCCCGGAACCGGTACTGACTATGACTTCATTCCTAATCCTGCTGCAGGAAAGGGAAGCTGGAACCCCCAGACCGGTACGATCTCCATCATTGCAGTAATTTCCACTGCAGTAGTTTCTACCGTTACCGGCAAGGCAGCTTCTAAAAAGCGCCGCCGCCGTATTTGATCGGTATAAATAACAATATAAAAAGCACCTGCTTCGGCAGGTGCTTTTTTGTATACTTGAGGGCAAATGTTGGTATATTATCTTACTTTATATTGCATATTTCGATCGTTCGTGATATAATGTAAGTACATTAGCGTAGTTTATACATTATAGTATATATAGAAAGACAATGGTGTAATAATATGAATAAGTTTAACATTCCTTTTTCTCCCCCCGACATAAGCGAGCTTGAGATCGAAGAGGTCGTACTTGCATTGAGATCCGGCTGGATAACTACCGGACCGAGAACCAAGCAGCTCGAAAAGAATATTGCGGAATGGGTCGGAACCGAAAAATGCGTGTGCCTTAATTCGCAGACCGCGTGTGCGGAAATGGCGCTTCGCGTAATGGGCATCGGTGAGGGTGACGAGGTCATTACCTCCGCGTATACTTATACCGCATCTGCTTCGGTCATTGCTCACGTCGGAGCGAAGATCGTTCTTGTAGATACTCAAAATGACTGTCTTGAGATGGATTACGATGCTCTCGAGGCGGCTATTACCGAAAAAACGAAGGCGATAATTCCCGTTGATCTTGCAGGTATTCCTTGCGACTACGAGAGAATATTTGATATCGTTGAGCGCAAAAAGCATTTGTTCAAGCCGAATAACGATATGCAGGCAGCGCTCGGCAGAGTTGCGGTTATGGCAGATACAGCTCATGCATTCGGCGCCGAATGGCACGGCAAGAAGATCGGATCCGTTGCTGATTTCTCAAGCTTCAGCTTCCACGCGGTAAAAAACTTCACTACTGCAGAGGGCGGCGCTCTTACCTGGAGAACCATTCCGGGTATAAGCGACGAGCATATATACAAGCAGCTTCAGCTTCTCTCTTTGCACGGTCAGACGAAGGACGCGCTTGCAAAAACGAAGCACGGCGCTTGGGAATACGACATCGTCGGAACCTATTACAAGTGCAATATGACCGACGTTGCCGCGGCTATCGGTCTTAAGCAGTTTGAGCGCTATCCCGGTATGCTGAAGAGAAGAAAAGAGATCATTCAGAAATATGATGCAGCGCTCAGACCCCTCGGCGTAAAGACGCTTGAGCATTATACCGATGAATGGGTATCCTCGGGTCACCTCTATCTGACGCGCGTTCCCGGAATCACGCTTGAAGCAAGAAACGAAATAATCGTTAAAATGGGAGAACGCGGAGTAGCTTGTAACGTTCATTATAAGCCGCTTCCTCTCCATACTGCATACAAGAATCTTGGTTTTGATATCAAGAATTATCCCAATGCGTACGCGCATTTCGAAAACGAGATCTCGTTGCCGCTTCATACCTGCTTGACAGATGAACAGATCGAGTACGTGATAGAGCAATACGTTGAGGTGCTGAAG
>JAFTTT010000123.1 GCA_017466625.1 Clostridia bacterium | reverse complement strand
TATGCTTCGGGCTGAAAATAATCGTAATATGAAACAAAATACTCTACCGCATTATTTGGGAAGAACTCACGGAACTCCGAGCAGAGCTGCGCGGCGAGGGTTTTATTGTGTGCAAGGATAAGCGTCGGGCGGTTTACCTTTGCGATGATGTTTGCCATCGTGAAGGTCTTGCCCGAGCCGGTGACACCGAGAAGCGTCTGGTCGCGGTAGCCCTTGTTTATTCCGTCGACAAGCTTGTCAATTGCCTGCGGCTGATCGCCCGTCGGCTGAAATTTTGAAACCAGTTCAAAATGATCCATCGGTGTCGTCTCCTTTCATGAGCGTTGTTTGTAGAATTTATTTTCTGTGTTCTTCTATCTTTGCGGCGAGGTATCTGCCGACCTTGCACTGAAACGTCTCGGCTTCAAGAGAAAGCTCCTTCGGGAATTTCTCTGCAAAGAATGATTCAAAGGTGAAGTCGCCCTCGTAGCCGATCTCGCCGAGTGCTTCGGCAACCTCTGCCCAGTTGATCTTAAGCGTGTAGGGGAGAGTGTGATTATCTTCCTTGAAGTTCGTGTCGTGAACGTGGAGACAGTAGATGTGCTCCTTGCCCATCTGACGGATGAAGTCGGGGATGCTGGTTCCCATAAGAGAAGCGTGACCGATGTCGAGACATCCGACGAGGTAGGGGCTGTTTATCGCGTCAATGTACTTATTAAACTCCCAAGCGCGGGAGCAGGTGCTGTCGGTTATCGCTTCGGCGGAGCTGTTCCACTGCCACATATTCTCGGTCGCGACCTTGATGCCGAACTTTTCGGCGTAGGGCATAAGGCGGTTATAGAACTCGACGTTCATCTCAAAAAGCTCGTCGGGATGCTCCTGGTAGCAGAGATGCTGCTTCGGGTGAACGATTATGACGTGCGCGCCGAGGTAAGCGGCGAACTCCATTGATCTCACTATATCGTTAAAGATCTTTTCGTCCTTTTCGGGGTCGCCTACGCTCGACGGGAACGGTGCGTGCGCCTGGTTGCAGATTATTCCGCACTCCTCGGATAGGGCTTTGATCTTCTTCGCGTAATCCATGTAGGAGTCGGTGAAGAACGGGTCGTCCTTTTTTAGTGAGCAGAAGGAATAGTCGTATGCGTCGAATCCCGACTCGGCAATGAGGCGTATCGCGCCCTCAACGCCGTGCTTTCCGAGCAGGTCCGAGGTTGTTGTCGAAACGATCATGATAGTGTCTCCTTATGAAGAAAAATCTGTACCTAAATTGTATCACATTAAGGTTAAAAATGGAAGATATATTATAATTATTTTTGGAGAGAATTTTTCAGCGTCTCTGCGTTTTTTGTCATTAGAGAAATATAGGTCTCGCCGTTCTTTTTGTCTTGCTTCGTGACGTTTGCGCAGGAGTGTAGAACTGCCTTTTTTGCGCCGGTCTCCGAGCATATCGTATCTGCAAGTGCGCCGTTGCTCATTTCGGTCACGAATACTGTTTTGATCCCGTTTTTCTTTACCGTGTTTATCAGCTCAACGACGGTCGAAGCCGACGGCTCGGTCATGTCGGAGCAGCCGGGATATGCCGAAAGATATTCTATACCGTATTCGCAGAAAAGATGCGTGAAAGGAAAACGGTCGCCGAAGATCACCGTCTTGCCGCTCGCAAGCTCGCCGACCTCCTTGAATGCTGCGTCAAGCGCTTCAAGCTTTGACAGGTATTCGGTCAGATTTGAAGAAATATATTCCTTTTCCTCGGGGAAAAGCGAAATAAGCGTTTGTGCTATTTCTTTTACCATTAGAACAGCGTTTTTCGGAGAGGTCCAGAAATGCTCGTCGTTGTGACTGTGACCGTTGTGAGTGTGCTCATCTTCTGCGAAAAGATGGACAAGCGAAAGCTGCTCAACGTTTTTCATGTCGCTGCCTGAAAGCAGTTTGTTCACCCACGCTTCATCCGCTCCGCCGATCGAAAGAAATAGGTCGCAGTTTTTTATCTTTGCAATCTCTCTTGCCGACGGGTCGTAAGAATGGCTGTCCTGCCCCGGCTTGAGAAGAAGCGTCACGTTTCCTTTTTCGCCGATAAGCTCACGCGCAAAATCGTAAAGCGGAAAGCAGGTCGTGATGATGGATATTCCTTCTCCGTCTTGCACGGGAGAACAGGCGAAAAGGGAAAGGAGTGATGCTACTATAATGATTAACGAGATGAGTTTTTTCATATTTGTCTGCCTTATGCTTTTATTTATATATAGAGTATAAATCTTTTTCCTTTTTCCGTCAAGAAGATATGATAACAATTCTCAAATCGAGAGGGAAAATTCACGGAATATTAACGATTTTCTCCCGACATATTATTGACAATATTTTACTTCGGTATTATAATGTTAGGGTGCTAACAAAAATTGTTCGAAAACTAACAAACGGGAGGTGCGTTTTTTGAATAAAGACGCTCACGTTGGCTTGACGGTCAGGTGTCTGCACCATAAGATCGGCAGGGAGATAGCGAGTATTTCGGGAAAGCAGTTCGGCGAGTCGACGACGCCGGTTCAAAGCTGGATAGTCCGCTATCTATACGATAACAGAGATAAGGACGTTTTCCAAAAGGACCTTGAGGCGCGGTTTTCGGTGCGCCGCTCGACGATGACCTCAATACTTCAGCTCATGGAGAAAAACGGTCTTATCGTAAAGCAGGAGGTTCCGACCGATAAACGGCTCAAAAAGCTGATACTTACGCCGCTTGCGGTTGAAAAGCAACAGAAAATGGCTCTTTGCATCGACGAGCTCGACAAGAAGATAAAAAGCGGTATCAGCGAGGAAGAGCTTAACGCCTTCTTCGCGGTTGCCGAAAAAATAAGCGCAAATCTCGATTCCTGAGGATAAAAAATGAAAAACTTCAAAAGACTTTTCAAATGTGTAAGGGAATTTAAGCTTCCTACGATACTGACGCTCATTTTCATAATGGGTGAGGCGGTCATCGAGGTGTTTATTCCCGCGATAACGAAGGATCTTATAAATGAGATCCAGTACGGCGGAGCCGATATGAATAAGATCATCAAGCACGGTCTTATGCTTGTTCTTATGGCGGCTTTGTCGCTTATGTGCGGAGGAATTGCCGCGGTCACCTGTGCAAAGGCGTCGGCGGGCTTTTCACGCAACGTGCGCCACGATATGTTCCACAAGATACAGGACTTCTCCTTTGAGAACATAGACAAGTTCTCGTCGACCTCTCTCGTTACGAGAATGACGACAGACGTAAGCTACGCTCAGATGGCGTTCATGATGGTGATCAGAATTGCCGTACGCGCGCCCATGCTTCTTATCTTCTCCGTTATCATGGCGTTCAGAGAGGGTAAGGATCTTGCCATGACCTTCGTCGTGGTAATACCGATCCTCGGCTTTGGACTCTTTATGGTAGCGCGCAAGGCGATGCCGGCATTCCGCCGAGTTTTCAAGAAGTACGACCGTCTTAACGAATCTATCGAGGAAAACGTCCGCGGAATGAGAGTCGTCAAGGGCTTCTCACGTCAGGAATATGAAAAAGAGAAGTTCAATAACGCCGCAGAGGATATCTGCCGTGACTTCACTAAGGCGGAAAGGATCGTCGCCCTCAACACTCCCATAATGCAGCTCTGTATGCATTTTAATCTCATATTCATTCTTCTTATCGGCTCAAAGGTAATTATTACGAGCGGCGGAACCGAGCTTGGTCTCGGATCGATCTCCATGATGCTCACCTACGGGATGCAGGTGCTCATGCAGCTCATGATGATATCGTCGATATACGTTATGCTTACTATCTCGGGAGAATCTATCCGCCGTATCAGCGAGGTCCTCGAGGAGGAACCGGTGCTTGACAGCCCCGCTTCTCCCGTTACCGAGGTAAAGGACGGCTCGATCGTCTTCGATAACGTTTCCTTTAAGTATTCGGCGGCGGCTGAAAGATTTGCTCTCGAAAACATTGACCTTGACATCAAGTCGGGTATGACAGTCGGTATCCTTGGCGGAACGGGATCGTCCAAAACCACGCTCGTTCAGCTTATTCCGCGACTTTACGACGCGACCGAGGGAAGCGTCCGCATCGGCGGAGTCGACGTCCGTGATTACGGGCTCAAGGAGCTTCGCGACTCGGTAGCTATGGTTCTCCAGAAGAATCTCCTTTTCTCGGGAACGATAAAGGAAAATCTCCGTTGGGGTAATGAAAACGCAACAGACGAGGAGATCGCTGAAGCGTGCCATCTCGCTTGTGCCGACGAATTTATCGAGACCTTCCCGGATAAGTACGACACGATGATAGAGCAGGGAGGAACCAACGTATCGGGCGGACAGAAGCAGCGTCTTTGCATTGCACGCGCGCTTCTCAAAAAGCCGAAGATACTTATCCTCGACGACTCGACGAGTGCCGTCGATACCCGTACCGACGCACTTATCCGCTCGGCGTTCGCGCAGTATATTCCCGAAACCACGAAGATAATAATCGCTCAGCGCGTTTCCTCGGTACAGGATGCCGACCTTATCCTTATTATGGAAAACGGCAGAATAGTTGACAGAGGAACTCACGATGAGCTTCTGAACACAAGTGAGATCTATAAGGAGATCTACGAGCAGCAGACGAATGGGGGTGACGAGGAATGAACAGACGCGGTTCGACCCATCGCGGCGGCAGAAAGATGAATTTCAAGGCGCTCGGAAGAGTCCTTAAATTCCTCTACAAATCCTATCCCGTGCTTCTCCCCGTCACGGCTCTGTGCGTAGTTTTCTCCGCGATCGTTGCGACACTTCCTGCGATATTCCAGCAGAAGGTCCTCGCGGTAGTTACGAAATACTACGAGGCCGGCTCACGTGACTGGGGTGCGGCGTCGAAGGAGATATTGCCGCTCATAATCACGCTGATCGCTCTTTACGCCCTTTCGCTTGCGTCGATCACGATCTATACGCAGATGATGGCGAAGATAACGCAGGGCTTCCTTACAAAGATGCGCTGCAAGCTCTTCGACGGAATGCAGGATCTGCCCCTCAAGTATTTCGATACCAACAAGCACGGCGACATAATGAGCCACTATACGAACGATATAGATACGCTCCGCCAGCTCGTTTCGCAGTCGATACCGACGGTCCTTCAGTCTGCAGTCATAATCACCTCGGTCCTTACCATAATGCTGTGGTACAGTATCTGGATGACTCTTGTCGTTCTTGCCGGCGTTGCGCTTATGGTCTTCGTTTCGGGTAAGATAGGCGGCGGCTCGGCAAAATATTTCATCCGTCAGCAGAAGGCGGTCGGTAAGAACGAGGGCTTCGTTCAGGAAATGATGAACGGACAGAAGGTCATAAAGGTCTTTAACCACGAGGAAGCCGCAAAGGAAGATTTCGATAAGATAAACGACGAGCTTTATCACGACAGCTTCCGTGCGCACGCTTACGCAAACTGCCTCGGCCCGATCATCATGAATATCGGTAACATTCTTTACGTTATTTGTGCGACCGTCGGCGGACTTTTCCTCATCGGAGGAGTTAAGAACCTGGCAATTTCGGGTCTCGCCTTTAGCATCGATATAATAATTCCGTTCCTTAACATGACGAAGCAGTTTACGGGTAACGTAAATACCTTCTCCCAGCAGATAAACTCCGTCGTTATGGGTCTTGCGGGCGCTGAAAGAGTATTTGAGCTTATGGATCAGAAGCCGGAGGAGGATAACGGATACGTCACTCTCGTTAATGCGGTCATAGACGAAAACGGCAACGCGACCGAAAGCGATAAGCGCACGGGTCAGTGGGCGTGGAAGCATCCTCACGGAGACGGAACGGTCACCTATACGCCTCTGCGCGGCGACGTCAGAATGATAGACGTCGACTTCGGATATGTAGAGGATAAGCAGGTGCTTTATAACGTGTCGGTCTATGCAGAGCCGGGACAGAAGGTGGCGTTCGTCGGCGCGACGGGCGCAGGCAAAACCACGATCACCAACCTCATAAACCGCTTCTACGATATCGCGGACGGTAAGATCCGTTACGACGGTATCAACGTCAATAAGATCAAAAAATCAGACCTTCGCCGTTCGCTCGGCATCGTTCTTCAGGACGTAAACCTCTTTACGGGTACCGTTATGGACAATATCCGTTACGGAAAGCTTGACGCAACCGACGAGGAGTGTATAGAGGCAGCGAAGCTTGCAGGCGCCGACGATTTCATTTCACGTCTGCCCGACGGATATAACACAGAGCTTACGAATAACGGCTCAAACCTCTCGCAGGGACAGCGTCAGCTGATCTCGATAGCGCGTGCGGCTGTGGCAGATCCGCCTTGCCTTATCCTTGACGAGGCAACGTCCTCTATCGATACACGTACCGAGGCGATAGTTCAGCGCGGTATGGATAAGCTTATGGAGGGCAGAACGGTATTCGTAATTGCACACAGACTTTCAACAGTCCGTGACTCCGACGTGATTATGGTCCTCGATAAGGGACGCATAATCGAGCGCGGCAACCACGAAAAGCTGATAGCGGAGAAGGGAACCTATTACCGTCTCTATACGGGTGCATTTGAACTCGAATAAATGAAAAAACACCGCTCAAACGAGCGGTGTTTTTTTCTGCACCTCATCCGACCGAGGCAACGCCTCTTGCACCATTCCCCTGAGGGGAAGGCAAGACAACGTGGCGTGACGTTTGAATGTTTTGAATATAGAGAACGCGGTATTGCGGTGCGTCGAGGACGTCGCACCCTACAATAACGCGGGAGCAACGCTTAAACATATCAAGCTTCTTTGAATCGAAAGAGGTTTCCAAAGGGGAAAACGTACAAAAAACGCATTCGCGGTTTTTGACGGTTGTCCCCTTGGCGTGGTTCTTTTGTAACTTTTCTTACACGAGTAAGAAAAGTTAGTAAAACCCCCATTACAAAATCATAACGAACCCGATCCCGCTCGCAATAATGATCCCCGCGGCAATAAGTCCCGCGAACAGTCCAATGGCAAACCGAATAAAAAAATCCTTCATTTTAACACCTCAAAATCTTCGATTATCATCCCCCAAACCGATAACAAAATCCATTTTTTCCATTCAAATTAAGAATAACGCCATTTCAAATTGGTAATAACACCAAAAATCTCCCGAAAACCCAAAAATATTTTATAAAATCTCGGAAAAATTCAAAAATCGTATTTACAACGGAATTTTATTGTGCTAAAATATAGGGTGGTAAACGGTGGATATATGCCGAATACCTATAAGCACATATAAAAAAATATATAAATATATATGGAGGATTATCATGGCAAGAAAAATGATTTCCATGGATGGTAACAGCGCTGCGGCTCACGTCTCCTACGCGTTCACCGAAGTTGCTGCCATCTACCCCATCACGCCTTCCAGCGTTATGGCGGAGCTGACCGATTCCTGGTCCGCAACAGGTCTTAAAAACATCATGGGCGATACCGTTAAGGTCGTCGAGATGCAGTCCGAGGCAGGTGCTGCAGGTGCCGTTCACGGCTCCCTCGCTGCAGGTGCTCTCACTACTACCTTTACCGCATCTCAGGGACTTCTCCTCATGATCCCTAACATGTACAAGATCGCAGGTGAGCTTCTCCCCTCGGTTATCCATGTTTCGGCTCGTTGCGTAGCTTCCCACGCTCTTAACATTTTCGGAGACCACTCCGACGTTTATGCTTGCCGTCAGACCGGTTACGCAATGATGGCTTGTACCAACCCCCAGGAGGTTATGGACCTCGGTGCAGTATGTCACCTCGCTACCATCAAGGGCAGAGTTCCTTTCCTCAACTTCTTCGACGGCTTCCGTACCTCTCACGAGATCCAGAAGATCGAAGCATGGGATTACGACGACCTTGCTGAAATGGTAGACAAGGACGCTATCGCTGCTTTCCGTGCTCGTGCTCTTAACCCCGAGCATCCCGTTCTCCGCGGCTCTGCTGAAAACGGAGATATCTTCTTCCAGCACAGAGAAGCATGTAACTCCTACTACGATGCGCTTCCCGCAATCGTTGAGGACTACATGAATAAGGTAAACGAGAAGATAGGCACAGATTACAAGCTCTTCAACTACTACGGCGCTCCCGATGCTGATCGCGTGATCATCGCTATGGGTTCTGTTTGCGACGTTTGTGAAGAGGTTATCGACTATATGAACGCAAACAGCGAAAAGGTCGGTCT
>JAFTTT010000122.1 GCA_017466625.1 Clostridia bacterium | reverse complement strand
TTAAATATTACCTAACGGCAATATGAAATATTTCCTTGCGGAAATGTGAAATATTGCTATCGCAATATGATATATGCCCTTTGGGCATATTATGGTAAAAAATGATCCGTTGCATTTTTGCAACGGATCATTTTTGTTCCTTAATATTTTCGGAGAAAATATTTCATAGGCAACGCCTATTTCATACGACGTCAGTCGTATTTCATCAATTTGCGAAGCAAATTGATTTCATTGTAGGTTGAGCTTATCCCTAAGCTCAACCTACTAATGGTGTGCTTTTTCCTTTTCTTTACCAAGCGAGTGCTTTAGTCAGGAACTGTCCCGTGTGGGACGTTTCGATTTTTGAAACCTGCTCGGGTGTGCCGCAGGCGATGACGGTTCCGCCGCCCTCGCCGCCCTCGGGTCCCATATCTATGATATAGTCCGCGGTCTTTATGAGGTCGAGGTTATGCTCGATGACGATCACGGAATTGCCTTGATCGGTAAGACGCTGAAGTATCTGTATCAGCTTATCAACGTCGGCGGTGTGAAGTCCCGTCGTCGGTTCGTCGAGGATATAACAGGTCTTGCCCGTGCTTCTCTTTGCAAGCTCGGTTGCGAGCTTGACTCTCTGCGCTTCGCCGCCCGAGAGTGTGGTCGACGACTGACCGATCTTTATATATCCGAGACCGACGTCGTAGAGCGTCTGAAGCTTTCTCTTGAGTCGGGGCAGGTTTTCAAAGAAGTGAAGTCCCTCCTCGACTGTCATTTCAAGCACGTCGGAAATATTCTTGCCCTTGTATCTTACCTCAAGTGTATCACGGTTGTAACGCTTGCCTCGGCAGACGTCACAGGTGACGTAAACGTCGGGCAGGAAGTGCATTTCAATTTTCTTCACGCCGTCTCCCTCGCAGTTTTCACAGCGTCCGCCCTTGACGTTAAAGGAGAAGCGTCCCGACTTGTAGCCGCGCATTTTTGCATCGTTCGTCGACGCGAAAAGCTCGCGGATGTCGTTAAATAGTCCCGTGTATGTCGCGGGGTTTGAACGCGGAGTTCTGCCTATCGGGCTTTGGTCGATCGCGATTACCTTATCGAGGTTATTTACACCCTCAACTCGCTCGTGCTTGCCTGCGCGGATGAGAGCGCGGTTTAGCTTCTTTGCAAGAACGGGGTAAAGTATTGAATTTATGAGCGACGATTTTCCCGAGCCCGACACGCCCGTTACGCAAACGAGCATTCCGAGAGGGATCGCGACGTCGATGTGCTTCAGATTATTCTGATACGCACCGATTATCTGCAGGTACGAGCCGTTGCCCTCGCGGCGAACCTCGGGAACCTTTATCTTTTTTCTGCCGCTGAGGTAATCGCCCGTAATGGAATCCTTGTTTTCCATTATTTCTTTCGGCGTGCCCGCCGCAACGACGGTTCCGCCGTGAACGCCTGCACGCGGACCGATGTCGACGATATAATCGGCTTCCATCATCGTCTCCTCGTCGTGCTCGACGACGATAACGGTGTTTCCGACGTCGCGGAGCGATTTGAGTGCCTCTATCAGCTTGTGATTATCGCGCTGATGGAGACCTATGCTCGGCTCGTCGAGTATATAGAGGACGCCCATGAGGGACGATCCGATCTGCGTTGCAAGGCGTATTCTCTGTGCCTCACCGCCCGAAAGCGAGCCGGAACGGCGTGTCAGAGTAAGATAGTTAAGACCAACGTTTTTGAGGAACGAAAGGCGCGCCTTAAGCTCCTTTACGATGTCCTTTGCGATCTTTTCCTCGGTCGGGGTGAGCGCAAGTGCGTTTACAAAATCAAGCGCCTGGTCGACCGACATCGAGCAGAAATCGTCGATGCTCTTACCTCCGACTGTGACTGCGAGAATGTAGTCCTTGAGTCGTTTTCCGTTACAGATCGGGCAGGGAACGACCTCGAAAAAGTCGTCGTAGTATTCGTTCTGTCCCATGCTGTAACGCTGTTCAATGATGTTCAGCACGCCGTCAAAGCGTACAGACTGCCGAACCTTCCTTTTATCAAAGGAGCGCTCGATATCGTAAACCTCGTCGCCCGTGCCGTTAAGAAGGGCGTCGAGGGCTTTTTTGGAATAATCCTTTATCGGTGTCGTGAGAGTAAAGCCGTATTTTTTGCCGACCGCCTCGTAAAGGGGCGACATCCAGGTGCTTTCCTCAATGCTCTTGAAGCCGTTTACGTTTATCGCGCCGTCGGCGATCGAAAGCTCATCGTCGGGAATGACGAGCTCTGCCGATACAGTACGAAGCTCGCCGATGCCTGCACATCTTTCACAGGCGCCGAGCGGATTATTGAACGAGAACATGCGGGGCGAAAGCTCCGGCATACTGAAGCCGTGCTCCTCGCAGGCATAGTTCTGCGAATAGGTACGCTCACTTTCGGTTCCGTCGGGGTTTATGATAGAAACTATCATATTTCCCTTTGCGAGATTCAGCGCGTTTTCCGCCGAGTCGGTAAGACGCATGTCTATGCCGTCCTTCATGACGAGACGGTCGATGACTACGTCGACGGTATGCTTGATATTCTTTTCAAGAGCGGGGGTCTCGTTTATATCGTAGGTCTCTCCGTCGATACGAACGCGGACGTATCCGCTTTTTTTCGCTTCCTCGAGCACCTTTTCGTGCATACCCTTTTTGCTTCTTACAACGGGGGCGAGGATCACGAATTTCGTTCCGCTCGGAATGGTCTTAAGATCGTCGAGGATCTGGTCTATGCTCTGCTGACGGATCTCTTTTCCGCAAACAGGGCAGTGCGGTATACCTATTCTTGCGTACATAAGACGCAGATAATCGTATATTTCGGTCACCGTTCCGACGGTCGAACGCGGATTCTTTGACGTTGTTTTCTGGTCTATCGAAATTGCGGGGGAAAGTCCCTCGATGAGATCGACGTCGGGCTTGTCCATCTGCCCTAAAAACATTCGGGCATAAGAGGAGAGCGACTCGACGAAGCGTCTGTGTCCCTCTGCGTAAAGCGTATCGAACGCGAGCGACGACTTTCCCGAGCCCGAAAGCCCCGTGAAAACAACGAGCTTGTCGCGCGGGATCGTGACGTCTATATTTTTTAGGTTGTGGACTCTTGCGCCCTTGACTGTGATTTTGGGGTAAGACATTAACTTTATCCTTTTACTTTAATCTTAAAGATGCAATTTTATCACGCAGATAAGCCGCGCGCTCGAAGTCGAGTATCTTTGCCGCGTCCTTCATCTGCTTCGTAAGCTCCTCGGCAAGCTTTGCCTTTTCGTCGCGCGAGAGCTTCTTCGCTTCCTTCTTTTCGAGTTTGTCGGACTTGCTCGGCGCCATACCGATCTCAATGAGATCACGCACGTCCTTGACTATCGTCTTTGGAATTATTCCGTGTTCCTCGTTATACGCCATCTGTATCTTGCGTCTTCGGTTGGTCTCGTCGAGGGTCGCCTTTATCGACTTGGTTATAACGTCGGCGTAGAAGATGACCTTGCCTTCTGCGTTTCGCGCCGCACGTCCGACGGTCTGAATGAGCGCCGTTTCGGAGCGGAGCAGGCCCTCCTTGTCGGCGTCAAGAATTGCAACAAGGGAAACCTCGGGAATATCAAGTCCCTCGCGGAGCAGGTTGATTCCAACGAGAACGTCGAATACTCCGAGACGCAGGTCGCGTATTATCTCCATACGCTCGATCGTCTCGACGTTGTGGTGAATATATTTGACCTTAATTAGGTTCATTTCGAGGTATTCGGTCAGGTCCTCTGCCATTTTCGTCGTCAGAGTAGTAACGAGAACGCGCTCGCCTCTTTCGGCGCGGATCCGTATCTCGCCCATCAGGTCGTCGACCTGTCCCTCTATCGGTCTGATCTCGATCTCGGGATCGACAAGTCCCGTCGGACGGATAAGCTGCTCGGCAACCTGGATCGAATGCTCTTTTTCGTACGCGGCGGGGGTAGCGCTGACGTAAATTACCTGGTTTATCTTGCTTTCAAATTCTTCAAAGAAAAGAGGACGGTTGTCAAATGCCGACGGCAGACGGAAGCCGAAGTTTACAAGATTCGTCTTTCTCGCCTTGTCACCGCCGCTCATTCCCTTTACCTGCGGAAGCGTTACGTGTGACTCGTCGACGAAAAGAAGAAAGTCCTTCGGAAAGTAGTCCATCAGCGTGTAGGGCGTCGTTCCCGGCTCGCGTCCCGAGAAAACTCTCGAATAGTTTTCAACGCCCGAGCAATATCCGAGCTCGCGTATCATTTCCATATCGTAACGCGTGCGTTCTTCGATTCGCTGTGCCTCTATAAGCTTGTTTTGGCTCTTGAAATACTCGATGCGCTCTTCAAGCTCGGCTTCTATTTCGTTTAACGCTTTTTCGCGCTTGTCGTCGGTCGTCGCGTAGTGGGTTGCGGGGAAGACCGACGCGTAACGCAGGTCGCGCAGGATCTCGCCCGTGAGGTAATTTACCTCGGTAAGGCGGTCGATCTCGTCGCCGAAGAACTCGACTCGCAATACGGTACTGTCGGAGGACGGCGGAAATATCTCAACGACGTCACCGCGCACGCGGAAGCGGTTACGCTCAAAGCCGACGTCGTTGCGGTCGTAATTTATCGAAACGAGGCGTTTAAGCAGCTCGTCGCGCTCCATAAGCATACCGGGACGGAGCGAGATCATAAGATCGGTGTAATCCTCGGGGTCACCGAGGGAGTATATGCAGGAGACCGACGAGACGATTATAACGTCGCGTCTTTCAAATAGAGCAGAGGTCGCGCTGTGACGGAGCTTGTCTATCTCGTCGTTTATGAGCGCGTCCTTTTCGATATAAATATCCTTGCCCGGAATATACGCCTCGGGCTGGAAATAATCGTAATAGGATACGAAATACTCAACTGCGTTATTCGGGAAGAACTCGCGGAACTCCGAGCAGAGCTGCG
>JAFTTT010000121.1 GCA_017466625.1 Clostridia bacterium | reverse complement strand
CCTCGTAAACGGCAACGGACTCACTCCATGTCGCGTCGGTGCGCTTCCCGTTCAGTGTGCAGCCATGAATATGACGAACATAAACGTTCATCTTCTCACCCTCGAAGCAGCACGCACAAGGAAAAAGGAACACATCTACCAGGCGGCAATGCTCGATCCCCACACGGGAAGCGAGCTTGACATCGACTCCATCAAGAAGATGGTCGACGAGCTTATCGAGGCACACGGAAATTGGATGCCGAAGTTCAACTGAACATAAAATATCCCCTGCGGTTTAAGCACCGCAGGGGATATTTATGTTAATTATTTTTTGTCTATTACTTTATCTGCGAGCGTATAGAGACGGTCAAGTGCTTCGAGCATTTCCTTCGTATCGAAGGTACCGTTTACGTTCCAGAGCCGCTCGGAAAGAGCCGCGAGGTTTTCCTTTACGGGCTGAATATCCTGCTCGTAGTTACATTCCCACGCGCAGAGCGTTCCGCCGATGACCTTATCGGTCGGCTCGACTACGATCGGCTTAAGATAAGCCGCCGACTGATCCCACCAGTTTCTCCATGTAAACTTGTTCCACTTGAGGATGTCCTTAGGCAGCCATCTTCCGCCCGAAACGTGAGGATGCGTAGGCGGAACGATATAGAGAGGAAGCCAAGAGGAGTTAGTTACCGTGAAGCCCTCGTCAACGAGATCGTTGGGAAGGTGGTAAAGCGATTCCCAAGCGGTTACTACGATGTCTCTCGAGATCGTTTCTGCACCTTCCTTCGGGAAGCCCTCCCAAACAACGGGGGTCTTGCCCATAGCGAGGATCATATCGGTTACGTCCTTTACGAACCTGGTATAAAGCGGATACTTGCCGTTTATGCCTTCCTTTTCCATGTATGCGACGCAGTCGGAGCAGTTTTCCCAGGTCGAGATATTTGCTTCGTCTCCGCCGACGTGGATATAGCGCGAATTCGGGAACATTTCGATGAGCTCACCGAAGAGCGTCTTGAGAGTGTCCATAATTCCGGGCTTACCTGCGCAGATTATGTTACCGTCCACTCCGCCGGATATTGCGGTATTACCGAACAGCTCGGGATAAGCGGCGGTAAGGCAAGCAGCGTGACCCGGAACCTCGATCTCGGGAATTATCTCGATATTGCGCTCTGCCGCGTACTTATTGATAGACGCGATCTCTTCCTTCGTATAGCTTCTTCCCTCGCTTGAAAGCTTCGGAAAAGCGTCGGACGGAAGCGTATAGCTTTGAGTATCGGTGAAGTGAAGATGAATGAACTTGATCTTATAGAGATAGCAGAGGTCGATATAATCCTTGAGCGTACTGAAGGGGTGCCACTGACGCGCAAGATCGACCATCAGGGCGCGGTACGAAGAATCCGGCTTATCCTTGATCGAATATGACGGGACGGTTATTTTGCCGTCCTCGACGCTCAATATCTGATGAAGCGTTGCGAGCGCATAGGTGATACCGTCGTTATCGGATGCGGAAAGTATCATTCCGCATCTCGACGTTTCTATCTTATATTCGCCGGGGGCAAGCTTTTCGTCTCTTTCAAGCACGATGCCACCCTCTTCGTTTTTGAGGATGATGCCGTTTATTTTTCTTGCGTAGTTTCTGAAGGTATTGACGTATTCCTTGAAATCGGAATCGTCGGTCGTTATAGCCGCCTTAAGCTCATATACGGCGTATTTTTCGTTACTGCCGACAAGCTTGACCTCCTTCGGCTGCGGTACTATCGGCAGGAGCTTTTCCTTACTGTACACGTTTGTGTCTCCTTTTTTATTTGAACAAGAATTAAGCGGAACAAGTGCCGATATCAGCAGTATAGCCGCCAAAGCGATACGAATAAAACTGTTTAGAGCACGTTTCACGATCGTTCTTCCTTTCCTAAAATATCAGCAAAACAGCTCTATAAGCTCCTTGGGAGCATTTGTAAGGTTAACGCTCTCGTTTTCCTTGAGCCATACCATGTCCTCTATACGAACACCGTATTTGCCCTCAAGATAGATACCCGGCTCGACGGTCACGATAGCGCCGACCTCGAGCGGCTTATCCCACATTGACGAAAGACGCGGATTTTCGTGAACGAACATACCGACGCCGTGTCCGAGAGAATGTCCGAAGCAGCCCTCGTAGCCCGCGCCGTAGATGATGTCGCGAGCGACCTTATCACAGTCGCAGCCCTTTTTGCCTACCGAAACAAAGTCGAGCGCCGCAAGCTGTGCCTTGAGAACGGTATTGTAAACCTTTTTCATTTCGTCGTCTGCTTTTCCGATCACGACGGTTCTCGTCATATCTGAGCAGTAGCCCTGATAAAGGGCGCCGAAGTCGAGGGTAAGGAAACCCTTTTCGAGCTTGATATTTCTCGGCTCTCCGTGAGGAAGCGACGAAGCGGAGCCCGATACTGCGATAGTATCGAAGGACTGCTTCTCCGCGCCGAGCTTTCTCATTCCGTACTCGAGCTCGAGTGCGACCTCGATCTCGGTCATATCGGGCGTCATAAGCCCGAGAAGACGCTCAAGCGCCTGCTCTGCGATGCGCTGTGCCTTGACTACGTACTCGACCTCTTTTTCGGTCTTTGCTACGCGCATTTTCTCAACGAGTCCGCCGCAGGGAACGAAATTGACGTTCGGGAACTTGCTTTTGAGTCCCTCGAGTGCCGCTACGGTCACGGATCCGTCCTCAAAGCCGATATTCTTATATCCGTTATCGGCAAATACGTTTCCGAGCGTGAGCTTTGCGCTTTCGAGCATTATGACGGTCAGATCGTCGGTCTCACAGCGCTTTGCGACCTCTATGTATCTGAAATCGGCAAGGAGAAACGCCTTTTCCTTACCAACGACTACGTAGCCGTCGGTATAGTTAAGACCCGAAAGATATCTCTGGTTCTTCTCGCAGGTGACGAGAAGACAGTCTATATTTTCGGGGAGCATTGACTGAAGCTTTTTGATCGTATTCATTATGTATTTCCTTTCTCAAATGAGATGTATTATTTTCTCGATCAGGAGCATTGTCGGCGGGATCGTGACGACAGACAAAAGAGTCGATACGCCGACCGTTTGCGCGGCAAGCTCGGGGCGCAGATCGTAATTCTGCGCGAACATTGCGGTGCTTGATGCGACGGGAAGCATCATCATCATTGCCGAGAAGAGCGTATAGAAATCGGAAAAGCCGAGAAGCTTCAAAACAACTCCGGTTACTATCGGAACGGCGAAAAGCTTGAGCGCCATCGCGTAATAGCTTGAATATTCCGTTATATAGCTCTTGAGCGGTATCTTCGCGAGCGTTATTCCGACGAGTATCATAGAAAGAGGCGTACAAACGTCTCCTATCATCTTCATACTGCTGTATACCGGCGGGTATATGTTGGCTCTTAAAACATAAAGAAGAAATCCGATTAAACAAGGTACTGTTCCTGCGTTAAGGAATATCTTCGTCAGCTTTATCTTCATTTCCTTGTTTGCACGTCCGATAATGAAAACGCCGTACGACCAAAGGACAACGTTAAATACTATAACGAAAAAGCCGCCGTAAAACACTCCGATGTCGCCGACCGCCGCCTTTGCTATCGGGAAGCCGAAGAAGCCGCAGTTTCCGAATATGATCGCGTGCTCTAATATTCTTCCCTCGGACTTATCCTTGAAAAAGAAGGTTCCGCCGAAGCCGATCGCGGCGGCAAGCGCGTGTGCGATCACGCCGCAAAGAAGCAGCGTCAATCCCTGCTTGAGCAGCGTATCGGAATATGGCGCGCCGAGGACTGCCGTCGCCAGCATAAACGGCTGACAAACGAAGAGGATGAGGGTCGACATTTTCTTTGCAAAATCGTCCTTAACGACGCCAAGCTTTGCCACAACGTAACCAACGAAGACGGGGATCGCCATCGTTATCAGCGTGTTATACAGTGTTTTCTGATCAATTTCCATTTTTTATGCCTTCAAGCTTTTGTTTAATCTTTTTCATATCGGTAAACATCTCTTCCCTTTTCGACGGGTCGCGAAGCAGCAGCGACGGATGATACACCGCCACGATCTCAAACGCGCCCTTCGCGAAAAAGACACCGTGTTCCTTCGTTATCCTAAAGTCCGGCTTTATCAGCTTCATCGCGGATATTCTTCCGAGACACACGATCATTTTCGGCTTTATAAGCCGAACCTGCTCGCGCAGATAGCTCATACACATATCCTGCTCCTCGGGGAGCGGATCGCGGTTGTTCGGCGGACGACATTTGAGGATATTTGCAATATATACGCTCTCACGGTCGATACCGACCGCCTCAAGGTATTTATCGAGAAGCTTGCCCGCGCGTCCGACAAACGGTATTCCGCTTTTGTCCTCGCTTTCGCCGGGGGCTTCGCCGACAAACATCAGATCAGCGTTTTTGTTTCCCACACCAAAAACGATATTGGTCTTTGTCTTTGAGAGAGGACATTTATCACAGCTTCGGGAGGCGTTTTCAAGTTCTTCCCAAGTCATCATTCTTCCTCCGCGCGTGTATACGTATTTTCGATAAGTCCCGCCGTAAAGCGCATTGATGCGTAGCCGATAACGAAAATGATAACGTATTCAACGTAAACTCCGATAATCGACATCCATTCCGAAGAATTCACGGGAGGGCCGTATTCGATAAGGTTTTGGACTATCTCGACCGTCGGCTGAATAAGCGACAGAACGATATAAAGCGCGTCAAAGACGAGCATCGTCAGCATAACGGGATTTTTCGCCGACACAAGCTTACCCGTAAGCGATATTCCGCCCGTCATTTTATCGTTCAAAAAGCTTGAGGTTCTGCAGGCGACAAGTATGAAGAGAAGCTCAAAAATTACGTTTGCCAGAGCGTACGATACCAGGAACACGATGTCGTCCGCGCTCGGGATCACGCTCGACGCATAAAGCTGAACGATACCGCCGAGTATCGGTACCGTCAATATCGCGGTTGCGAGCGCAAACGCTCTCTTGTTCTTTCTTGCCGACAGTATTATCACAAGCGCAGTCATGACCGCCGAAATGACGAACACCGAAAGGGTGAATGCCGTGATTGAAAGCGCGCTTTGGATATAGTACAGGGCGATATAAAGCCCGATCACGAGGAGCGCCGTTTCACCGCCGCCCTTAAGCCCGTTTCGCGCCGACATATATATGAGCGAGCCGAGTATCGAGAAAAAAGAGAACTGTCCGAGAATATCGGCTCCGTAAAGACACAGATCGCCGACAAGCGTCGGATACATATAGTTACCCGCGACCTCGTATTCGTAAATACAGCTCAATGCCACGCGCAAAAGCTGCGGAAGCAGACATAAAAGGAGTATAAGCAGCCCTATTCTCCGCTCTGCCTTTTTTTCTGAAATAAAATCCATAGGTTCAGACGAGGATCCTTTCGCTATCAGTAGAAACGGAAGTTTGCAACGACGCGGCCGAGGATGAACACCTCGTCGACGATTATCGGTTCCATCGTCGAGTTTTCGGGCTGGAGACGGAAATGTCCGTTTTCCTTGTAGAAGGTCTTAACGGTCGCGCTGTCCTCGACGAGCGCGACGACGATCTGTCCGTTATCTGCACAGCTTTCCTTCTTGACAATGATAATATCTCCGTCAAGTATTCCGGCTTCTATCATACTCTCGCCCTTTACGCGGAGAGCAAAAAGCTCGTTTGCGCCGTATGAATGGTTCATAAGAGGATAGTCGATATATCCCTCGTAGTTTTCGACTGCAAGTATCGGCATGCCGGCTCTGACCGAGCCGAGAAGCGGTACTCTTGCCGTATTTCTTCCCTCTCTGCCGCTTCCTGCGGTCTTGAGAGTACGGCTCTTGCCGGGGTCCTTACGTATCATTCCCTTTTCTTCGAGGCGGTTAAGATACGCGTGTACAGTTGATGTGCTCTTGATGCCGAGCGCCGCCTGGATATCACGCACCGTCGGAGAATAGCCCTCTTTTGCTATCGTTTCGTTGATATAGTCGTATATAGCTTTTTCTTTTTCACTGATTTTTGCAGCTCTCATATATGCGACTTCCTTTCAAAAATAAAAATTACATTTTTACATCTACATAATACCACACGTACGCCCGAAATGCAAACGGGTGTTCGATTTATTTTGTAAACATTTTGTAAACGGATCCTTCGAATAAATGACGGTATTTTACAAAATACGACATAACTCTTGACAAAGTGCGCTTTCGATGCTATTATGTATACATAATACTCAGAGTAGAATTTCGGGCGTTAAGTGCCGACGGGACGGGGAGTTGCCCATCGGACGAAAACATAAGGTTGCGATCCGAAGTTCGCATCCCGCTGGTACACAAGGAAGCTTATTCCTCCCTGTGCTGCGAGAATGCAAGGGAGGTTTTTTATTTTGAAAAAAAGCGAAATAAACAAAGGGCTTTATTCGGCAAAGGTAATTACCGCATCAGGCCTTCTTACCGCTGCAAGCGTAATTCTTGCAACGCTGGCAAAGTACATATTCAACGAAAGCGCTTTGCGTCTGACCGTTGAGTGCCTTCCGATATTCATCGGCGCCTTTGCCTTCGGTCCCATCGTCGGCGGAGCTATCGCCATGGGTGCCGACCTCATTTCCTGCGTTATCGCCGGAATGGCGCCGAATCCGCTTATCACCATCGGCGCTTGCTACGTCGGAGTGACTGCCGGCGTGGTATACAAATACTGCTTCACGAAGCGCTTCCCGAGCGCGCGGATCACGCTTGCCGTTTTCCTCGGTCACATCGTCGGATCCATGATGATAAAGACGCTCGCCCTGCAGATTTACTACCGAATGGGACTGATCGTTCTTTTCAGAATACCGATATACTTGATCATAGCAACGGTAGAGAGCATAATACTTTGTATGCTTTTCAAAAACAAAGGTCTTAAAAACGAGATAACCGGTGAATAAATCATGACCTACGAAGAAGCACTTTCATTTATACACAGCACCGAATGGCAAGGAAGCCGTCCGGGATTAAACAGAATAACGGAGCTAATGAGCAAGCTCGGAAACCCTGAAAAGACCCTTAACTTCGTTCACGTTGCTGGAACGAACGGAAAGGGTTCTTTCTGCGCAATGCTCGATTCCGTCTTGCGCAAGGCGGGCTATAAAACGGGACTTTTCACCTCTCCTTTTATTGAATTCTTCGAAGAACGCATAAGATACGACGGTAAGATGATATCGAAGGATGACCTTGCTGAAACGGTAAGCGAGGTCAAGGATGCGTGCCTCTCTATGACCGATCCGCCGACGGAATTTGAAGTTCTGACCGCTATCGGATTCGTATATTTCAAAAAGAAGAACGCTGATATCGTGATACTCGAGTGCGGAATGGGCGGGCGGCTCGATTCTACTAACGTTATACCCTCCCCCGTGCTTTCGGTCATTACGGGAATCGCGCTCGATCACGTTGCCTTTCTCGGTGACACCGTCGAAAAGATAGCTTACGAGAAGGCGGGAATAATAAAGCCGTCTCGCCCCGTTCTCTACGGCGGCAAGGACAAGGCGGCAAGGGATGTTATAAAAGCGGCAGCGCTTGAGCGCGGCTGTCCTTATTACGAAAAGGATAACTCCGCTCTTTCCTGCGGAAGGATCTCACTTAAGGGAAGCAGGTTCGGCTACAAGAAATACCGTGATCTTACCCTTTCCCTGATCGGAACGTATCAGCCCGAAAACGCGGCGAACGTCGTTGAAGCGGTTGAAATACTGCGCCGAGAGGGTTACAAAATATCCGACAAAAACCTCCGCGAGGGTCTTAAGGAGACCGAATGGAAAGGTCGCTTTGAGCGCCTGCGCGATTATCCTCCCGTATTCTTCGACGGCGGACACAACGAGGAGGGCGTAACTGCCGCAGTTCGTACCGTCAAGGAATGCTTCGGTAAGAAAAAAATAAACTTAATATCCGGAGTTCTCAAGGACAAGGATTATGAGGTCATTGCATCGAAGATCGCAGAGATCTCCGACACCGTATATACTGTCACCCCCGACAGTCCGCGCGCCCTTAACGCAAAGGATTACGCTGACGTTTTTAAGCGAAACGGCAAAAACGCCGTTGCGAACGAGAGCTTTGCCGAGGCGGTAAACAAGGCGTACTCAAAGTCTCTTAAAAGCGGAACGCCGATCCTCTGCGTCGGATCGCTCTACTCCTATCCCGATTTCAAAAAGGCACTCTCGGCAGCGGACGAAAACGGTGCTATCGGCAAAAAGGCAAAGGAAAAGCGTCTTGCGAAGCTGATGATCGCTACGGTATGTATACTCACCGCGCTCTTTTTGGCGCTTAACCTTATTCTCGAAAGCGGCTTATTATCCTCGCTTTTCGGCGAAAAGGTGAGATACCGTGACTATCCGCCGCTCGGCGAGGAATATCTTTATACTCCCGACTGGAACGAAAATATTCTCGAGAATGAAGAGTATCTCGGCAAGGACAGAAGCATTCACTACACGTCAAATAACGTTACGCTTCTTCTTGAAGATGATGACGATTTTACTTCTGCAGGCCCGATAGCGCTCTTTTTCCGCGAGTATTTCGATGCGGTCGTAAACGGAGATCACGTCAGGTACAATTCCCTTCTCTCCGAGCCGTACAAAAAGGAATACGGTGAAAAAGAGCCCTTCACGATGCAAAAGCTTTACGATATTGAGGTTACCGATCTCAACTGTATCAGCTATATAAACGAGGGCAAGCCGAATCAGATAACCGTTTACGAGTATGACGTCTCCTACAAGATAATGGAAAACAACGGCACGTACAGAAACAACCTCGTCTCCGACGACAAGCGTCCGCTCCGTTACTTCCTTTACCGTTACGCGTCGGGCGAGATCAGGATATTTGATATCGAGGAGTACAGAGAAATACTTAACTGACGCTTTGAGGAATTTATTGTCAGGAAAGTTATTGACATATCCCCCTTTTATAGGTATAATATTATTATAATCAGGAGGTGGCACAATGCTTGCAATTACAAACGCAACTATCGTAATGACGGATCATTACATTTACGACGGAACCGTTCTTGTCGATAACGGCAAGATAGTCGATTTCGGCAGAAAGGTCAAGATACCCGAGGGTGCTGAAATTCTCGACGTTAACGGCGCATACGTCGGCCCCGGACTTATAGACATTCATACTCACGCTGACGGTGAGACGTTCTTTAACGATGACGCCGAAAAAGCGGCAGACACCCTGCTTCACCACGGCGTTACCGACGTTCTCCCTGCCCTTTATTACAACATGAATAAGGAGCAGTATCTTACTGCTATCGCTTATCTCAAGGACGTAATGGCAAGCGGTAAGGCAAAGAACATTATCGGCTTCTACATGGAAGGCCCGTACCTCAACCCGAAATTCGGATGCAACCGCGAAAACAACCCCTGGAAGGGTCCCGTTGACGCGGCTAATTATAAGGACATCGTAGATGCGGCGGGAGACCTTGCAAAGGTCTGGTGCCTCGCTCCCGAAAGAGAAAACATCGAGGAGTTCGTTCGTTACGCAAAGAGCGTAAATCCGAACGCGGTATTCGCTGTGGCTCACAGTGAAGCGTCTCCCGAGGAGATCGAAAAGATCATCCCTTACGGTCTTAAGATCGCAACTCACCATACTAACGCGACGGGTACTCTCAACAAGTATCCCGAGTGCCGTTCCGCTTGCGTCGACGAATGTGCGCTTTATAACGACTCGATCTATACCGAGCTTATCTGCGATAAGGTGGGTATTCACGTTGATCCCTATATGCTTCGACTCATCAGAAAGATAAAGGGCGACGACAAGATCGTACTTATCGCCGACTCCTTCGTTGAGCACGGCCCCATCCCGGACGGCGATCTGTACGAGGGCGCGACCGACATCAACTTCGACTTTATGGGCGAGATCGCCGGTTCGAAGATGATCCTCGACGGTCCCTGCCAGAACATCATCAAGCACACAGGTGCTTCGGTATGTCAGGCATTCAAGTTCGCATCGACCAACCCCGCAAAGGTCCTCGGTCTTAGCGACCGCGGAAGGATCGCTGTCGGCAACGTCGCAAACCTTATCGTTGTAGACCACCTATTTAACGTCAAGTACACCGTCTTCGGCGGTGAAATTGTAAAATAAAAAACAAAAAATCAAAGGAGTATAAGACAATGAACTTCATCACAGATCCCGCAACAAAATTTGACTTTGCCCCCGCCGATTTTGTTCCTTTTAAGGATAAAAAGGTTTGCGAATACGTTCGCAGCTTGAGCGGCAAGGACCTCGAAAAGAGAGAGGACTGGTGGCATCCCGAATTCGAAGTTAAGGTTATGATGAACCCCCATCCCGTTCTCATTTCCACCCTCTTCACCCGCCTCAAGGCAGCGTCTGAAGCTGGCAAGTCCTTCACCATGATCCTCGGCAACCCCGAGCCCGACACCTACATTCCGCTTGCACAGCTCATCAACTACTTCAAGGTTGACTGCTCCAAGGTTCACCTCGTAGCAGAGGACGAATGGGCAGACGAGAACGGCAACATCGCTCCTATCACCTACGAAGCAGGTTTCGCACACTCGATGATCAAGTACCTCTACTACCAGATCGACGAGAAGCTCCGTATGCCTATGGAGAACGTTCACTTCCCCACCAACGCCAACATCAAGGATTACTCCAAGATCATAGACGACATCACCGAGGGAACCGGTGCTGATATCGCATCGACCTCTCCCGGATGGGCAGGACACATGGCATTCGTTGACCCGATCCCCGAGTTCATCGGTTCCGGCGACATCGAAGAATGGCTCAACCAGCCCGCACAGATCGTTAAGCTTCACCCCAGGACCATCATGCAGAACTCCCTTAACGGTACCTTCGGTCAGTCCGGTGATATCGCTAACGTTCCTCCCAAGGCTGCTACCATCGGTCCTCTTGACGTTATGCGCGCTAAAGAGAGAATCGAGGTTCATGCTCTTGCTACTTGCGGAACCTTCTCCTCCTGGCAGAGAAT
>JAFTTT010000120.1 GCA_017466625.1 Clostridia bacterium | reverse complement strand
AGCTTTGCGAGCGTGTTTCCCGTACAGGGCGCGATAACGAGCGCGTCGAGCGGACGGGCAGGGCCGAGCGGCTCTGCGTCCTTTATCGTAAGGACGGGATCGCGGCGGCAGACGTCGGTTATTTTTTTGATAAAATCGGCGCTTTTTCCGAAGCGCGTGTCGGTTGATGCGGCGTTGTAGCTCATGATCGGCAGAACGTCGTAGTCGTGAACGAGCTGCTTTAACACCGATATTGAGCGGTCGAATGTGCAGAACGAGCCGCAGAAGGCGTAACCTATCATTTGGCGCCTCCCGACGTTTGGTCAACGATACAACGCGCGATTATTTTTCCCGCCGTGACGGGAGCTACGCGCCCCGGTAAGCTTTGTGCGGATATTACACGCGTTCCGTATCTTATTGCGCCGACGGGGTCGACGCCGCCCGGCTTTGACGCAAGCTCGATAACGGGAACTCCGTCTTTGATATTCGCGAGTATTTCTTCATTCAGCACCGTTGTCGGAACGGTGTTGAAGACTGCATCAAAGGTATTTGCTACCGAGATGAGATACGGGTAATCGAGGGAGATCATGCCCTCGCTATCTGCTTCTGCGCGGTCTCTTTCCTTTCGTGCGGCGACCGTGACCGACGCGTTTAGAGCGCGCAGCCGTCGGGATAGCGCCTTGCCGATCCTTCCGTAGCCGAGAACGAGACATTTGCTTCCGTCGAGCGTGACGGGAGTGTTGCTCATTGCAAGGGCGATCGCGCCCTCAGCGGTCGGAACGGCGTTCAGATAATTGAAGGTCTCGTTTTCGCAGAGATCGTGGTATTTTATTCCGTTCTTGTCGAAGACAGACGTCATATCGGTCGGGAATTTTCCGCCGAACACTATCGTATCGGGCTTCGCGTTCTTTACGATCTCGGACGCGAGAACGCGCGGCGTCAGCTTTACTGAAGAAAGCGGAAAATTCATGTAATCGCCGCGTGCTATCGGTACGGGGAGAAGTATTACGTCGGATTTTCCGAGCGCGGGCAAAAGCTCACAGCTTTCTTTATAGGTATCGAGTGCATAATGATATATCTTGTATCCGTGCTTCATCAGCTCGTTTGACGCGTGAAGCTGGCGCAGATCACCGCCGATGAGCAGGATATTGTTTTCAGTCATACTGTTACTTCCTTTCTTATTAACGGATTAGGTTTCCCCATTACAGTTTATGAGAAAGAAAGTTACTCGTCACTATATCTTCGTTTCAATTTCCTTGCGCAGGCGCGAGATTATCTTCTTTTCGAGACGCGAGATGTAGGACTGCGAGATGCCGAGCAGGTCTGCGACCTCCTTTTGCGTCAGCTCGTCGCCGCCGTTCATTCCGAAACGGAGACGTATTATCGTCTGCTCGCGCTCCGAGAGCTTTGAGAGTGCTTCTTCTATCGTCTTTTTGTCCTCTCCAACCTCCATATTGCGATAAACTGTGTCCTCGTCTCCGCCGAGCACGTCGGAGAGCAGAAGCTCGTTTCCGTCCCAGTCGGTGTTCAGCGGCTCGTCTATTGACATTTCGAGCCGTATGCGGGAGGTTTTTCTTATGTACATAAGGATCTCGTTTTCGATACAGCGCGAGGCGTAGGTCGCGAGCTTGATGTTCTTTTCGGCGTTGAAGGTATTTATTGCCTTGATTAGTCCTATCGTGCCTATTGAGATCAGATCCTCAATGCCTGTGCCGGTGTTTTCGAATTTCTTTGCGATGTATACGACAAGACGCAGATTTCGCTCAACGAGAACCGCACGCAGTGACGGCTCGCTTTGCAGCCGTGAGATTATATCGGCTTCCTCCGCGTGGGTGAGCGGAGGCGGCAGGGTCTCGGGGCCGTTTATGTAAAAAACACCGTTTTTTCTTTTCAGTAGCCGCATTAGGGCGTTCTTTACAATGGACAGGATCTTCATATTATTCACCTCAATTTATGAGAATTTCTGGCACGAGTGCAGCGTATTCGCCGTAACCGTTTTCGTCTCCCATTGCGATAAGCGCGGAGACCTCGGCGTTTTCGACGGTTATTTTTTTGGGCAGGTATGCGAAAAGCAGCTTATCTCCGCCGACCGAGGTCGACGGTATAAGCCGAACCGACGTGATGAGCGTGGGATCTGCGTCCTGAAGTGCGTTCGGATCGGCGTTTTCAAAGATGGGAACGAGCGCGCTTGGCAAAAGGGAAATCAGCGCTTTTCTTTCAAGCAGGATAACGGGCTTTCCGCTCATCGGGTCGGTGAGGAGATTGCCCGTGTCGGTCATTGCGTCGAAAACAAACGAGCCGTTATGACTTAATACTGCAAGACGGCAGGGACGAAGAGACTGCTTTTTTCTTGTCATTCGTCCGCCCGCGATGGCGGCGACGCCTATTACGGCGGCACTCACCGCCATCCAACCGAGCGGTATTTTTCCCGGGAGAGGGGCGCTCTCCGTGGAATCTGTGTTTACGCCGTTCATGAATGTGAAGAACGCCGTCATTGCTCCGCCGAGAAGGCATCCTGTGCCGTAGAACAGTGCGTAGCAGGGAAGTGTTCTTTTGGGAAACACGATAAGGCACATAAGGTATGATACGGCGAGGTTTATAAAGATATTTATTATCAGTATTCCTTGCATGAAAACCGCCGCGACGCCGTAGATGCCGCCGATCGCCGACGAGATACAGAGGCGGGATAGTGACGGCTTTCTGTGTAGGATCGAAGCGGTGACGAAGAGCGTAAGGAAGTCCATCGTGAAGTTTATAAGGAACAGTATGTCGGCGTATAGAGTTTGCATAGTATCTCTTTCTCAACTTTCTTGCTCGTGCAAGAAAGTTGCAAAGAAGCACGCCAAGGGGACAACCGCAAAAATTTGCGGAGCAAATTGTTTGCACGTTTTCCCCTTTGGGAACCCCTTTCGATTTAAGGAAGATTATACACGTTTCATTGTAGGGCGGGGGCTTGCTCCCGCCGCGTGTAATTTTATATGTCTTTATTATATTCCCTTCGTTCTGAAAAATCGGTCGGTGCGTGGGGGCGATAAATGGTTTTTACGGGGTGAAATCGTGATTTTTTTGTTAAATTTCGGTCTCGGTGTTGTGATATGGCGCAAATTGTGGTAAAATCAAATTACAATAAGATTTGGAGATTTTTATGAAGAAGATCATTTCTTTGTTTTTTGCGTTTACGCTTCTTGTTTTTTGCTTTCCCGTAACTGTCGGAGCTGAGATCCTTGAGACTGACGGCGGTATTCTTTATACTGTCGAAAACGGCTCCGTTACGGTTCAGGGCTTTAACGCCGCGGGAACGGTAATGGATATTCCCGAGAAGATAGGCGGACTTCCCGTTGTCAGTATTGCTTCTCAGGTCTGCCGCGGAGATTCGGTCATTACCGAGGTGCGTATTCCGAGGAGCGTGACTGTGATAGGCGAATACGCTTTTGCAGAATGTCCCAACCTTACGAAGGTAGTTATGAAGGGCGGCGTTACGGTCGGCCGTTCCGCCTTTCGCGACTGCAAGGCGCTTCTGACCTTGAAGCTTCCTTCTTCGCTCAAGAGCATTGACGATCTCGCCTTTGAGGGCTGCACGATGCTCGGCGCGGTAAAGATCCCGAAGGGGCTTGAGCATATCGGCACCGACGCGTTCATGGGCTGTGAGCGGCTTCGCTTTGAGTTGAACGGCAACAAGGTTGCAAAGGAGCACGCGAGGAAGTACGATATTCCCACTTCCTTTACCGATACGTGGGAGTTTACGGTCCTTATGACCGTGCTTGTCTCGGCACTTCTCGGCGGTGCGATCATCGTTGTGAACAAGGTAATAAAAAACAAAAAAAGACCTTAATCAGGTCTTTTTTGATACCGTAAAAAGCGCCACCCGATCGGGTGGCGCTTTCGTATTATTCGTGACGCTTATGCTTCGTGCAGAGCTTGACGAGCTCAACTATCGGAATAGTCGATACTGCAAGTGCGAGAGCGACTGCGTATTCGGAGAGGTTAATGTGCGAGAATCCGAAGAGGTCGCTGAGTGCGGGCACGAAGATGAGGGCGCTGGTGAGAATGAGCGATACGACCATCGAGCCCCAGAGGATCATATTGTGTGTCTTGAGCTTGAAGATCGAGCCGTGTGAACGGAGGTTGTAGGAATGGAAAATCTCTGCCATAGACATTGCGAGGAACGCCATCGTCATACCGTCGGGACTCTGTGCGATCTCCCATTTGCCGCTTTCCATGAAATGTCCGATGAAGTATGCGGCGAGGGTGATGAGGGATATCATAATACCCTGATATGCGATATTGAAGCCCATACCGCCTGCGAAGATGCCTTCGTTGCTCTTACGCGGCTTGCGGGTCATAATGTCGGGCTCTGCCTTTTCGGTTCCGAGCGCGAGAGCCGGAACGGAGTCGGTTACGAGGTTGATGAAGAGAAGGTGGGGAGCGCGGAGGATCGTGAATCCGCAGAGCGTTGCGGTGAATACGCTTATTACCTCGGAGAGGTTGGAGGAGAGAAGGAACTGGATACACTTGGTGATATTATCGTAGATTCTTCTTCCTTCTGCGACCGCACTTACGATCGTTGCGAAGTTATCGTCTGCAAGGATCATATCTGCGACGTTCTTCGTTACGTCGGTTCCCGTTATACCCATGCCGATACCGATGTCGGCGCTCTTTATCGACGGTGCGTCGTTTACGCCGTCACCCGTCATTGCGGTTACCATTCCGCGCTTACGCCATGCGTTGACGATCCTCGTCTTATGCTCGGGCTGAACGCGTGCGTAGACGGAATACTTCGTTACTGCTTCGTCGAATTCTTCGTCGGTGTACTTGTCGATCTCGGCGCCTGTAATTGCTTCCGATGCGTCGGAGATGATTCCGAGCGTCTTTGCGATAGCTACCGCGGTGTCCTTGTGGTCGCCCGTTATCATTATCGGACGTACGCCTGCGAGCACGCACTGCTTTACCGCTTCAGTTACCTCGGGACGAACGGGGTCGATCATTCCGACGAGGCCTATAAATACGAGGTCGTTTTCGAGTGCGTTCGGGGAGAAGTCTGCAGGAACTGCGGAGTGCTTCTTATACGCGCAGGCGAGAACGCGGAGTGCCTGGGAGGCGAACTCTGTATTCTTTGCGAGGATCTCTGCCTTGTACGCGTCGGTAAGCGCGACCTCGCTTCCGTTTACGAGGATCTTCGTGCAACGAGCGAGAAGCTCGTCGGGCGCGCCCTTGGTGTACTGAATTATATTGCCGTTATCGTTATGAACGGTCGACATCATCTTTCTGCCCGAGTCGAAGGGAGCTTCGCCTATACGGGGAGATGTCTTTTCGATCTCGTTCTTGTGAAGACCGAGCTTGGTTGCGTAGTTGACGAGCGCACATTCGGTCGGCTCGCCGACTGCTTCGCCGCTTTCGTCGGGGCTTGCGTCGGAGCAGAGAGCCATGCCGATAGCGAGGAGGTTGTTATCGCTTCCCCAGCTGTCAACGACGGTCATCTTATTCTGCGTAAGAGTACCGGTCTTATCGGAGCAGATTATCTGCGTACAGCCGAGCGTTTCAACTGCGGTGAGACGGCGGATGATCGCGTTCTGCTTCGACATCTTGGTAACGCCCATTGAAAGGACGATGGTAACGACAGCTGCAAGTCCCTCGGGGATGGCTGCGACCGCAAGTGAAACTGCGGGCATGAATGCGTCCTCAAGGATGACCTGGAAGGCGTGATCGGAGGAGAGAATGTCTCTGTTCATGAAGAGCGTGAATGCGAACATGAACGCACAGATGCCGAGAACCAGCCAGGTGAGTATCTTAGAAAGCTGGGAGAGCTTCTTCTGGAGAGGGGTCTCGCCTTCCTCTGCTTCGGTGATCGCGGTTGCGATCTTACCCATTTCGGTGTTCATACCGATGCCGGTCACTACCATGACGCCGCGTCCGTAAACGACGACGCTTCCCATGTAACACATATTCTTTCTGTCGCCGAGCGGGACGTCACCGTTATCGCTTGCGGCAAGGACGTGGTCGACCTTATCGGACGGAACGCTTTCACCCGTCAGCGCGGCTTCTTCGATCTTCATACTCGCGCTTTCGAGTATTCGTCCGTCGGCAGGAACCGCGTCGCCCGCTTCGAGGACGACGATGTCACCGATGACAAGGTCTTCGCTTCGAACCGTGACGAGCTTGCCGTCTCGGATGACCTTTGAGGTCGCCGCCGCCATTTCCTTCAGAGCGTCGATGGCTTTTTCCGCCTTGCTCTCCTGTACGACACCGAGTACGGTGTTGAGGATGACGACCGCGAGAATGATGAATACGTCGGTCGGGAGCTTATCGGGATGGAGCGAGAGCTCGGTCACTGCCGAGACGATCGCCGCGCCGATGAGCACGAGCACCATCGGGTCGATGAGCTGGGATATGATCCTTTGAAGAAGCGTTATTTTCTTGCCCTCGGCAAGCTTGTTTTTGCCGTCGCGCGCCTGACGGGCTTCGACTTCGGACGTCGAAAGACCGTTTTGCGTGGAGGATACGGCTTTCAGCACCTCTTCTTTTTCGGTTAGGTAATGCTTCATTTTTATTTCATTCCTTTCGGATTTTTTTACTTTTCGTCGTAAAAACAAAAACAACGAGCCGATGCACGGAAAAATACCGAACACAGTCTCGTTCTTTAATTCAAGCCAATCGGAAGGATCTTCCGCGGGATGGTTGACTTGACACGCTTTCGCGCAAACTACTCCCCATGTTGCTATGTTACGGTAATTTTAGCATATTTTCCTTTTATTGTCAAGACTTTTTTGTAAACAGTCAGAGAACGATACCGCCCATCATAAGTCCGCGCTTGCCGTGACTTGCGCGATGTGAAAAGAAGGCGTCACTTTGGCAACAGGTGCAAACGTCACAGACGTTTATGTTTTCGGACTTGATGCCGACCGAGAGGAGAAGATGGCGGTTCATTGACGGAAGATCGGCGTAGAACTTATCCGCCTTTTCGCTCGGTACTATATATTGAAGAAGCTCGCTTCCGTATTCGGCTTCCTTTACAGCGTTGATGAAGGGGATATCGACCTCATAGCAGCAGGGGTGGATACAGGGCCCTATCGCGACCTTTATATTTTCAGGCGATGCGCCGAGTGCGATCATCTTCTTTACAGCGCTAAGGGTAATTCCGCCTACCGTTCCGCGCCAGCCGGCATGGACTGCGCCGATCACGTTGGTTTCATCGCAAAGAAGTATCGGGACACAGTCTGCGACCTTGACGGTGAGAAGCAGACCCTTTTCACTTGTCACGAAGCCATCGCATTCAAAATGCCGCCCGATATCGTTCTCGGTTACGGCCATAACGATACTTGAATGTATCTGCTTTGCAGAAAACATACGTGAGCTATCGCTCCCGAGCGCCGAAGCGAAGCGGCGTCGGTTTTCCTTTACGTCTTCTTCTTTACCCATTCCGAGGTCGAGCGTGTCGAGCCCGTCTCCGTGACTCACTCCGCCCTCGCGGGTCGAAAAGCCGTGAGTGCATTTTATGTTATCCGATATCAAAAGCGGCAATATGCCCGTTTTTGTAAATCCGCTCATTTTTTATTGTCCTTTCGGTTTCATATATCTATTATACGATTTTTCCGTCCAAATATCAATACGTTAACATCATACTTTTTTCTGCGTAAAATAATTACTGTAGAGTACATTTTTTCGGGGAGGCGAATAATATTTCCACACTTGCCGAAAAATAGTCTACAGGAAGCAAAAAACGAAAGGAAAAATATTATGACGTGTAAACGCGGAGATATATTTTACGCCGACCTCAGCCCCGTCGTCGGCTCGGAGCAGGGAGGACTTCGTCCCGTTCTTATAATTCAGAATGACGTCGGTAACAGGTACAGTCCCACCGTCATTGCCGCCGCGATAACCTCACGTACCGGCAAGGCCAAGCTGCCGACGCATATCGGCGTCGAAGCGATGATCTCGTCGGACAGCTCGGGCGGACTTATGAAAAATTCCGTAATTCTCCTTGAGCAGGTGAGGACGCTCGACAAGACCCGCCTGAAGGAAAAGATGGGTCATCTTGACGACAGCGTAATGCGCCGCGTCAACGAAGCCATTGCGGTGAGCTTCGGGCTCGGCGGTGACGCTCCCAATCAAATAATCGGTTAATACTTGAAAAATCCCGCATATCCGTGTATAATATAGGCAAGAAACGGAGGTGCGGAAATGAACGGAATATTAGAGCAGATCTGTAAGACCGTCCGGGGCGAGGTGAGTCCGAGCAAAATAGTTCTCTTCGGCGAGAAGAAAAACGGCGACGTTCTTCGCGAGGCAAGCTTGCTGATCGTCGTGAAAAGCGACCCGAAGGAGGCGGAAAGACGGCTTTATCGCGTCCTTGACTGCGATATCGCGTTTAACCTGCTCGTTTACAAGGAGGATGATTTCCTCGTTGCCGAAAAGGACGAAACGAGCTACGCATTCAGCATAATGTCGAAGGGCAGGGTGCTTTATGGGTAGAGGACGCGGAAAGCCGCACGACAGCAAAAGATATTTTGACTGGCTCGAGCGCGCGGAATGTGACCTCGATTCGGCGCGCATATTAAAGGATAATAACGGCGACAACTGCAACGCCGCCTTCCACTGCCAGCAGTGCATCGAAAAGGCGCTCAAGGGTTATCTTCTCTATAAGAACGGCAAGCACGTTGACGGACATAACCTCACCTTCCTTTGCAGAAGCGCCTGCCGTATAGACAGAAAGTTTGACGAGTGGCTTGACGAGAGCACCTCGCTCAACAGATACTATATCGAAACGCGCTATCCTACCGACGTCGGCTTTGATATCACAGACAGAGAGCTTGAGAAGGTGTATAAAATGGCTTACGATATGTACGTCTTTATCTTTCGTGCTATATCGGGCGAGCAGTAAAATAAAAATACCGAAGCATTTGCTTCGGTATTTTTATTACTCAAACTGACAATTAAACCTTTCCAAGGAAGGAAAGAACGCAAAGAACGATATTTACGAGACCGTAAATTTCCATAAGAAGTCCGATGATACCGCCGAAGATGTTGATTATCGGAAGACTTGCAACGAGACCGATCACCCAACCAACGATTGCGCAGAATACGATTCCGATAACAAGCCATACGATAAGAGAAACAACGTCGCCCTTCTTTGCTTTGAAGCCGAGGGGCCAGTATTTCTTAAGAAGATCCATGGTTAATACCTCACTTTTTATGTAGTAACTATATTATAAACATTCTCTCGATAAAATGCAATAGAAACGCAAATATTTTTGCCAAAAAAAGTAAAAAACGGTGGACAATTCGACCTCGGTGTATTATAATGAGAAAAAGGAAAACTGTATTTGAGGGAAACTATGAAAAACATTCATCTTTTAGGTAAGAAAATTCTTTTTGACAAGTCGAAAGTGCTTCTCGACTACAAGCCGAACACCGACTGGTTGAGCTATTTTGAGCCGAAGAGCGGACAGTGGAAGTACGAGGACGGCGCGCTTATCGGTATCGAGAACGGCAACAAGGGCGGTATTCTTTTTACGCGCGATTACTATGATAGTAACGTAATGCTTTCCTTTACCGTTTCGACGATACTTCCCGCAACGCGTGATCTTAACGCCGTGTTCTGCGCAAACTGGGACGACGAGGCGGACTATCTCGGCGTTTCCTACGTCTGCGGACTCAACGGCTGGTACGAGAACAAGGCGGGACTTGAAAGAAATATCGGATACGGAGTCGGCTCTAACCTTTATTCGACGACGAGCTTGTATAAATACGTCCCCGGCACCGAGGTCAGAATGACCTGCGGAGCTATCGACGGACATTCCTTTATGGTCGTAGACGACGTGCTCGTTTCCGAGATGATAGACCCTAACCCGATAAACGGCGGTCACGTCGGCTTCTCCGCTTACTGCACGATGCTCCGCATAAAGGATATCGAGGTAAGAGAGATATGCTGGGAGCCGTTTGAGCAGAAATACGATCCTGAGTTTTGATCATTAGCTTGTGACTCTTGAACGCACTTCGCAGTTTCATTTGCTCGTTGTTTTAAGAAATTCATAATTAAATGTAAATTTCTTATTGAAATACGGTCGGCTGTATGCTATACTGTATCTGCGCGAATCCCAAAACACAAAAATCATTCAAAAGGAGAAAATCATGAAGAAGTTAGTTTTGCTTCTCATCGCCGTTTGCATGGTAGTGACCTGTTTTGCTTGCGGCGGCAAGGACAAAAAGGGTTTTGAAGATCCCTTTAAGAAGCCGAACAAGGAAAAGTGGGAAGATCTTCCCGACCACGATTTCGAGGGGAAGGAATTCCGCGTAAGCTCAAGAGACAATTACGTTTACCTTGAGTGTATCGTTGCGAGTGAGGAGTCAGAGGACATTATCGACAGAGCTCTTATGCTCAGAAACGCAAAGGTCGAGGACAGGTATAACGTCTATATAACCGCTCAAGGTTACAGTACAGCTCCGTTTGCTCACAGAGACTACGTTTCCGAGTCCTGTAAGATGAACGCTGACCAGTTCGACCTCGCTATGACCTACGTTTATGAGAGCTCGCCGCTTATTACTAACTGAATGCTCTATAACTGGGCGAAGCTCCCCTATACGAAGCTCGCCGAGTCTCACTGGATCAACGGCATGAACAAGCAGTTCTCAGTTCGTGACGCAATCTACACCGCAATTTCCAAGATGTGTATCTCGACCCTCGGTCAGACTGTTGCTATGGTCTATAACCGTCAGCTCGGTGACGAGGCGTTCGGCGGTGAGGAATTCACCAACGGCCTCTTCGAGACTATCCGTAACCAGGAATGGACCTACGATAAGCTCATGCAGATCGTCAATGAGTATCAGTACGAGGATCTCTCCGAGACCAACGACGGACGTACCGCAGATGACAGATACGCTCTTTATATGACTCTTGACTGGTCCATCGATACCTGGCACGCTGCTTGGGAAATTCCGATGATCAGGAATACCGAGAAGAACGGTCTTGAGGACGTATACATGACCGATAAGGTCATCGAGTATGCCAACAGAATGCATACCATGTATCACAACACAAACAACATATTCTACGGAAAGCAGTGGGATGCGACTCAGGCGTTCAAGAGCAATAGAGCTCTTTTCACCACTATCGAGCTCGCAAGCACCATCAGCAACCTTTCCGACATGGAGAACCCCTACACGATCCTTCCTCAGCCGAAGTACGATGAGAACCAGAAGGATTACAGATCTGCAATGTTCGATAACTACTCTGTAATGTCGATACCGATCTCTGCAGACCCCGCATTCGTTTCCCTTATCGTAGAAGCACTTTCTATCTCTTCTGAGGATAACGTATACCCCGTATACAGAGTTGAGGCACTTCAGGGTCTCTACCTCTCCGATACCGGCTCTTACGAGATGCTCGATATCGTTCTTAACAACGTTTCTTGGGATATTGCTACCCTTCTTAACGAGCACTTCCCGATGATGACCATCGTTCGTTTCGACGTTATGAATAATCCGATGAACAGCCAGGTTACTCAGGCGTACAACGGTATGAAGAGCGATATCGCGGACGCTCTCCAAGATATTATGGAAGCGTTCGATATGTTCCAGGATAACTAAAATCTGATCGGTGATCACGGAAGACGTAAAGCGGTGACGCTAAACGCCGAACGGCTTGCTGACAACTATTGGGGCGACTGTCAAGTCGCCCCTTTTCATTCTTTGCGGCGTTCGACAGCTTCTTGGGATCGGAGAGAAGCGGAAGCCGTTTGAGCGAAAATACGATCCGGAGTTTTGAAAGCCGTCGGGCAATTTCCGGGTGCCCTTCGCGATTTCATTTGTTGTTCACATATCCATCACAATTGTTTACATTTGAAAACAAAAAAGTGATAATAAAGAGCAAATTTCTTATAGAAGTAAAATCGGTTGCGTGTTATACTATTTTTGCGAAAAAGCAATAAATTTCGATCGAAATTCAGCGGCATTATGTTATATATGTAATACGTTTTCGGTCAAATGTTAAAAAACTGTTGCCAATTCAAGGTTTTTTGTTACATTTGTTCAAATTCGAAAACGGTTTTGTGACATGTTGCACAAGAGTGAAATTTGAGTTTTTATTAACTTTCGGTTTT
>JAFTTT010000119.1 GCA_017466625.1 Clostridia bacterium | reverse complement strand
TAAGGGTAGTTTGTGCCAATGGCTCCCTCCGGGAGGGAGCTGTCACCGAAGGTGACTGAAGGAGCCATCGGGCGAGAAACGTCCGATAGAAGATATTTACAGAACCGCCCTAATGAGAAGGGCAACGCTCTATAATTCCATTCATCGCGTGCTCCTTCCGTCTTTTTGCTTCGCAAAAATCCACCTCCCTCCCGGAGGGAGGCAATGAAACGTCCCTGAACCCGTTTACGGGTAGCAAGTATCCAATGCATGGCTGGCAGGTGGGACTAAAGCGCACTTGTGCGCAGCCACAAGGATTAGGGCTACGCCCGAAACTGAAATACCCCCCGCTATGCGGGGGGATATTTATTGCTTGCTTTCAGAAGAAAAGCTTCTTTTTCAGCGCACGGCGCAGAGGTCTGCAGATTCCGACGATGATGAGGAACATTCCGATGAGGAATAGCGAGACCGCAGGGTAAAGCGACCAGCGCCACATTCTTTCGATCCCGAAGGAAATGCAGGTGAGAAACTCAATAAGTATCGCGAAAAGTCCGAGCGCGATTATTGCACCGCCGTAAACGAAGGATCTTCCGCGCCGGGTGTAACGCGTCAACGCGACGACCGTCGTGAGGATAAGCGCCGAAATGCCAACGGTCGGGAGCGCGAATGGGAGAAACCAGTCACCGCCCGTCTTTAGGTTGATGTAGAGGAGCAGTATTCCCGTCGCGAGAAAATTGACCGGCACGAAAATGACAGGATTCGGCTTGTTGAACCAGAGCGGAAGCACGAAAACGGTATAGAGGAGAACGAGCGAGAAGGCAACGTAGCCCGACCAGTTCATCTTACCGTTGATGTCGATGTCGGCAAGCAGACAGATTATGAGCGGAATAACGAAGCAGAAGCTCAGTATAAAGAGCGCTCCGAGCTTGGTGATCCCCTCGGTTACCTTGCCGGGATGCGGAGGATAGGGAGAATCCTTGATTTCTCTTGTCATGCCCTCGGGACAGACGACGGTCGTTCCGCAGAGAGGGCAGCTTTTTTCGCTGTCGGCGAGCTCAACGCCGCATTTTACACAGTACATATAGTTCCTTTCCGCCCCGCGGGGCAATAGAGGGAGAATGCGTTATCAGTTGCCTGATCCGTTACTTTCAACGAGGACGTGAATACCCATTTTGCGCAGCGTCGTGAAGAAGTGACGCTCAAGATCGGGCTCCTTGATGCCGCGGACGAAATTGACGATCAGCTTGCCGTTATAGGAGACTACTCCGCAGTTGACGGGCGAGGTCGCCTGAACGCCGAGAACGAAGTCGACGCGCTCAATGTGTCTGGCCATGCTCTCGGGAAGCTCAAGGACGCCGAGGTTGGACATACATATACTCGCCTTCTTCTCGCCGACGGCGGCATAAACGAGCTTCATCGCGAAGTTCTTTATAAAGAGCGGCATAACGCGCAGTATCTTCACCTGCTCCGAGCGAACGTTCGGAGTGAATTTAGCCGAAAGATATTTGGCGTTAAGGTCAAGCCCCATCTTGTGATGGACTGCCTTTACCATTTCCTCGAAGGTGTATTCACCGAGTCGGGGATCAATGTCGGGCGTGATATACTGGGCGAAATTGCGCATCGTCTTGCTTGGCAAGAACGAGCGGAGATTAACGGGAATAAGTACTCGAACCGGCTTAAGATGCTTCGGATTTTTAACGCGCTCGTTCTGATGGTCGTAGATGCTCTTCATCATAACTGCGGCCAAAAACGCAGTGACGGTCACGCCGTATTTTTTCGCCTCGGCGCGTATCGTATCGGAATCCATGATCCCTGTAACGACGTGCATGAAGCCGTCTTCCTCTCGCGTACCCTTGATCGCGTAAGCGTTCGGCTCCTTCCAGCCGGGGTTGACGGTTGAGGTGTATCGGCTGAAGCTGTCCTCAAGCTCCTCGCGTTGCGGCTCGTCGTTTATGTCGAGAATGCCGTTTTCACAAGGGACGTCTTCGCCGTAGCGGAGACGTACGTACTCGGCGGCGAGAGTCTTCAGGAATATCATTCCGCCCGTTCCGTCTGTGATCGCGTGGAATATCTCGACCGACATTCTGTTCTTGTAGTACAGAACGCGGAAGGCACACTTTTTTATGTCGCGGAAGGTCATTCTGTTAAGGGGATGATCCTCCTCGCGGAGAATTTCGGGTGTCTGCCCGATCTCCTCAATATAGTACCAGAAAATGCCTGAACTGATCCGCGCCGCGACCGACGGGAAACGCTTTATCACGCGTCCGAGCGCCTTTTTCAGCACCTCGGGATCAACGGGATCGTGATACCGTACCTCAAGACGGAAAACGTTCGTCCAATGGCGGCGCCGTGCTGCGGGGTATATTTTTGCGGCATTGTCAAGCTTCATCCAGCGGAGGTCTTTCTTCATTACATAGAAGCTCCTTTATGAAATCAATGATAAGTCCGTCGTCTACGTCGGTTAAATGGTATAGCGGATATGCGTGCCAGAGGCCTTCTTCAACGTGATGGCGCGACGGCGACGACTGCGAGAGCAGCTTTTCGTGAAGCAAAATAGAGTCGGAAAGCATTATCTCGTCTCCGCCCGAAATTATGAGAGAGGGCGGCAGATCGCTTAAGTCACCGAAAAGAGGCGACGCTATCGGGTCGGTCGGCTCGTCGGTGTAGTTTTCGGCAAAAAAACGCAGACGCTCAAGCGTCATCGACGGATCCTTTTCGTCGTTAAATTCGTAGGAAGAGCCCGACATCGTAAGGTCGACCCAGGGCGAGATCGCGATTAGCCCGAGAGGGAGCGGAAGCGACAGCTTCTTAATAGAGGCGCAAAGGGAATAGATCAGTCCGCCGCCTGCGCTTTCGCCGATGAGAATTATCTTTTTCGGGTCGTAAGCAAGCGTCTCGGTGAGATATTTGTAGGTCTTAAGGCAGTCCTTGACCGCGTCGGGACACTTGTTTTCGGGCGCAAGCCGATAGGCGGGAAAAAAGGTTTTAATTCCCGTTTTTTCGGATAGATACGAGGCGTAGCCCTTTGCATATTCGATGCCGCCGGCAACGTAGCCGCCGCCGTGAATGTAGACGAGAACTGCGTCCTCGTCGGTCGGCATATCGGGAGTTATGACGCCGCACCGAAAATTTGTGAAGGAAAGCTTTTCGTAATTGTCCTTTTTGCCGATGGAAGCGATAGCGCCGAGCATGTCCTGCCCCATGCGTGCCGTCTTTATCGAGCAGCCGTTCAGTATCGGCTTTAATTTTTCAAGCTTTTTTCTTGCGGATTCGGTCGTCATTTCTTTTCCCTTTTTATGAGTATAAGATCAGTATATCACATTGTCGGGGAAATATCAATAATTTTATTTTTGTATGATCGGGAACAACCGCTTATTCGCGGGGTATTCACCACGTTACTTGTAGGGGACGCCGGTCCTTACAATGGCATGGAAAACAGCACCATAAGTAGATAAAATTCCACTAAAAAACATCCAAAAATCACAAGTCATACTACAAAACGCAGAAAAAACAAGTTTTCGTCCCATTCTTTGTAAAAGGACTTGATTTTTGAAGTAAAATAAGATACAATTATAGTGTAAAGAGCTTCTCCGTAATTGCCCGTTTTCGGGCTGGCCAAAGAGGATAAAGCATGAAAAAAATAATGATTTTCGTTATTTCCGCGGCTCTTTGCGCATTGATGTTTTGCTCCTGTACTCCGAACGGCAATGAGTCCGGTAATGACCCGCGGGAGACCTATTATATCCACCCGGTGGCAGATAAGCCGCCCCTTTTTACCGATTAGTTTATAATTTATTTCTGAAAGGAAAAATAAAGATATGGCACTTGTAACAACAAAGAAGATGTTCGAGAACGCATACAAGGGCGGCTACGCTGTCGGCGCGTTCAACATCAACAACATGGAGATCGTCCAGGCAATTACCGAGGCGGCAGGTGAGCTTAACTCTCCCGTCATTCTTCAGGTATCTGCAGGCGCAAGAAAGTACGCAAAGCACGCATACCTCATGGCTCTCGCAAAGGCGGCAGTTGAGGACACCGGTATCGACGTAGCTCTCCACCTCGACCACGGCGCAGACTTTGAGATCTGTAAGGCGTGCATCGACGGCGGCTTCACCTCCGTTATGATCGACGGCTCTCATCACGCTTATGAGGATAACATCGCTCTCACCAAGAAGGTAGTTGAGTACGCACACGCTAACGGCGTTGTAGTAGAAGGCGAGCTCGGAGTTCTTGCAGGCGTTGAGGACGACGTTGTTGCAGAAAAGTCCTCCTACACCCGTCCCGAGGAGGTTGAGGATTTCGTAACGAGAACGGGAGTTGACTCTCTCGCTATATCTATCGGTACCTCCCACGGCGCATATAAGTTCACCCCCAAGCAGTGCACGAGAAACGAGCAGGGAATCCTCGTTCCCCCTCCGCTCCGCTTCGACATTCTCGAAGAGGTTGAAAAGCGTCTTCCCGGCTTCCCGATCGTTCTTCACGGCGCTTCCTCCGTTGCACAGGAGTGCGTAGCAGAGATCAACGCACGCGGCGGTAAGATGCCCGACGCTATCGGTATCCCCGAGGAGCAGCTCCGCAAGGCGGCGAAGATGGCTGTTTGTAAGATCAATATCGACTCCGATATCCGCCTGGCAATGACCGCAGGTATCAGACGCGTATTCACCGAGAATCCCTCCGCATTCGACCCGAGAGAATACCTCAAGGTCGGCCGCGACGAGGTCAAGAAGATGGTCGCTCACAAGATCGTCAACGTTCTCGGCTCCGATAACAAGAACTGATCTTATATTGATGCCCCGCCGCAAACGCGGCGGGGTTCTTTTTTTGGGGGCCAATGGTCGCCGCGCCAAAACGATGTTACTTTATTATACAAAAACAGCTCCACGCAAGGTGGAGCTGTAATTATTTACCTTATCAGCCGATACCGGAATCCATCTGAGTGAAGGTCTTGTTCGCCGTGTCGAGCTTAACGACGATGACCTGGCTCGATCCGGGGCCGACCTCTTCCCAATACTTGTCGCCGATGGACATCTTGAGAGTCTTTCCGTCGAGAGTGGTGAGCATCGCGTCCTTGTACGCGCTGTCGTTCATGCTGCTGAACTGCTGCTTGAGCGTCTTCTTGTACGCGCTCGCGCCGCTTCCGGAGAACTTCATGGACATGGTAGCAGCCGCACCCGGCTTGTTGAATACGATGGTGAGAACTCCGTCCTTGTTGCTCTCGATAATGCCGGTCTGGGTCGCAGACTGCAGGACGGTCGTGTTCTGCTCCTTGAACTCTCTCTCCTCGGACATCGAGAAGGTTGCGGTGTTATTGTCGATAACGAGAGTGGTCTTTGCGTCGTTGAGCTCACCCGTGTAGGTGTCTTTTCCGCCGTTTGAGCTTGAGCCGCTGTCGCAGGAGAAAAGGCAAAGCGCCAGGGTAAGGGTCATGATGATTGCAATAATGCGTTTCATAATACTGTCTCCTTTAGATTTTGATACTATCATTATATCACTGTGATAAAGAGTTTGCAAGTGTTTTTTACCGCATTTTGATATCCTGTGCCGAGATGGGCGAAAAGAAAACCGTTGATATTTCCACGACAATGTGATATACTGTTTTTACATTCAAAAAAAGGAAAAACAAAATGGCAAAAAAGATAATTACAATACTTCTTTCCCTTGTTTGCATAGCGGGACTCGTCTCGTGTACCGAGCCCGAAAAGGAAAAAGAAGAGCTTCCGCCGGTGACGACGGTCGGTCTGCCCGAAAACGAGAAGGTCACGGCAAATTACGAAAACGACGGCTTCGTTATAAACGTATACGAGACCTATTCCGAGATCGTAGAGTATAAGGGCAAGGAAGCCGAAGTCACGGTGCCGGACGCATTTATGGGAATGCCGGTCAGATCGGTAGGAGAATACGCATTCTTCGGAAACGAGGTGCTGACGAAGATAACGCTTCCCGATTCGCTCATTTCAATAGGAAAAAGCGCGTTCCAGGACTGCACCTCGCTTGTCGAAGCAGTCCTCGGAAGCCGTCTTGAGATGATCTCGCAGGCGGCGTTCCGCGATTCGGCGCTTGAGAAGATCAATATTCCCGACAGCGTCGCGACCATTGAGCGCTACGCCTTCTACCGCACTCGTCTAACCGAGATCAAGCTTCCGACGAGCGTTTCGACGGTGGCGAAGTACAGCTTTTACGGCTGCTCGCGTCTGACGAAGATCACCTTCAGCCCACGCGTCGAGAAAATAGGCGAGTACGCCTTTTCCGACTGCGATTCACTCGTTTCGGTCGTGATAACCGACGGGATCGAACTTCTCGGCGACTATTGCTTCTCGGAATGTGCCGCACTTGAAAAGGTGTTCGTTCCGAAAAACACGGGCGTCGGCGAAAACGTCTTTTACGCCTGCGAAAGGTTGACGCTCTATTCACCGAAGGGCTCAAAGGCGGCGGATGGTGCGAAAAAGTACGGATATTCCGTAAAGGAATGTGCGTCGGCTGGCAAAATGCCGTAAAACACATATAATAAAGGTATAGAAAAATGACGATGAAAAATAGACCCGAGCTTCTGCTCCCGGCGGGCAACCCCGAAAAGCTCGCCGCGGCGATCAGATTCGGAGCGGACGCAGTGTATTTCGCGGGAAAAGCGTTCGGAATGCGTTCGGCGGCTGACAATTTCACAATGGAAGAGATACGCGACGGCGCGTCGCTGGCACATAAGAACGGCGCAAAGGCGTATCTGACGGTAAACGTAATGCCGCACGGCTACGAGTACGGAGAGCTTCGCTCGTTTCTGCACGCAGTGGGCGATACGGGGATCGACGCGGTGATCGCTGCCGACCTCGGCGTTATCGCGGCGGTAAGGGAGATACTTCCCGAAACCGATATCCACGTGTCAACACAGGCGAGCATCGTTTCGGCTCCTGCCGCAGAGCAGTATCTTCGCCTCGGATGCAAGAGAGTCGTGCTCGCAAGAGAGCTGACAATGAACGAGATCAAGGCAATTCGCCGCGACACCTCGCGTGAGCTTGAGCTCGAAGCGTTCATACACGGCTCAATGTGTATCTCGTATAGCGGAAGATGTCTGCTTTCGAACCATTTTACGGGACGCGACGCCAACCGCGGTCAGTGCGCACAGCCCTGCCGTTGGAATTATAATATGTACGAGATCGCAGAGGAAAAACGCCTCGATATGCCGTTGCCCATTGCGGAGACAGAGCGCGGAACATTCATTATGTCGAGCAAGGATATGTGTATGATAGAGCATATTCCCGAGCTCATGGAAAGCGGTATCGACAGCTTCAAGATCGAGGGCAGAATGAAGAGCGCATACTATACGGCAGTCTGCGCGAATACTTACAGAATGGCGATAGATAAGTACTTATCTGACCCCGAAAATTACGTTTACGACCCGAGCTACCTTACAGAGCTTGAGAGCGTGAGCCACCGCGAGTACGATACCGGCTACTACTTTGCCGACTCAATGACCGACGCAAAAACGGTAACGACGGGCGGTTACGTAAGAGAAAAGGCGTACGTGGGCGTCGTTTCGGGCTACGATCCCGAGAGCGGCCGAGCGACGGTCATTCAGAGAAACAAGGTCGTGTCGGGCGAGACCGTCGAGGTAATTTCCCCCGGCAAGATAGGCCGCGCGTTCGTCTGCGAGGAAATGAAGGATGATAAGGGCAACGATATTGAGTCCGCACCTCATCCGCTTATGAAGTTTACGCTCAAAGTGCCGTTCGAGGTCGGAGTCGGGGATATAATAAGGAGATAATATAATTAACGCGGCGAAACACCGGGACGCCTCTTGCCTTCCCCTCAGGGGAAGGCAAGATAACGCGGCGCGACGATCAAATCAAAAGCGTGAAAAAAGAAGTCCAAAGATATTATCGAAAGGACTTCTTTTTTATTATGAAGATTGCAGTTATTTGCGGAGGACTATCGCCTGAACGCGAGGTGTCGCTTTCGTCCGGAAAAATGGTCGCCGAGGCACTGAAAAGCCGCGGTCACGAGGTAGCACTTGCAGATCTTTGTGACGACGTTCCGCTTGAAAAACCGTTCAATACCGATCTTGAGCCGAAGCCGAGGGAAAAACTGTCGGGAAACGAGATCGGACGCGGAATTATCGAGCTGTGCCGTCGGGCAGACGTCGTTTTCCCGGCGCTTCACGGCGGAGTGGGGGAGGACGGACGCTTCCGCGCCGCGCTTGACCTTTTCGGTATCCCGTGTGCCGGCGCCGATCATCTTTCCTGCGCAGTCGCGATGGATAAGCAAATATCGAAGATACTGATACGCGACGCAGGCGTCGCGGTGCCGCGCGGAACGGTGCTCGCAAGGGGCGAGCGTTACGACAAAAAATCGGTCAGATTTCCCTGCGTCATAAAGCCGAACGGCGGTGGCTCATCTGTCGGAGTTTCCTTTGCGGAGAACGAAAATGAGCTTGAGATCGGTCTCAAAACCGCGTTTTCGACGGCAGAAAAGGTCGTAATTGAAGAAAAACTCGTCGGACGTGAGCTGACTGTCGGAATAGTAAAAGGACGCACGTTTCCTGCCGTGGAGATCAAGCCGAGGGTCGGCTTTTACGATTATAATAATAAATACACCCCGGGTGCGACCGAGGAGATATGCCCGGCAGAGCTTTCCGACGCCGAAGCGTCGCGCCTCTGCCGTTCAGCCATGACCGCCGCGGAAGCGCTCGGAACGATGCCGCTGTGCCGAGTCGATTTCATCCTTTCGGGCGGGATCTTTTACTGCCTTGAAGTAAACGCCCTGCCGGGAATGACCGAAACGAGTCTGCTCCCACTTGCCGCGAAAAGTGCGGGGCTGTCTTATTCCGACCTCTGCGAGGAAATATTGAAAACTGCGAATGACCGCTAACGTGCTGACAGAGAAAAGGTATTGCAAACTCTTTTCCCCCGTGGTATAATGTGCGTAGCACATTTTGATGCTCATTTTGAGCGAGCATTTGGAGGGAAATAAGATGAAGAGAATAATAGCGTTGCTTATTGCCGCCGCCACGCTGGTATCGCTTGCCTCTTGCGGGGAGAATAAGAAGGGCGCGTCGGGAGGAACTACGGCTTCAACAACGACCGCAGTCGAAACGACGGAGCCGCCTGTGACAACTCTTACCGAAACGACGGAGCCGCCTGTGACAACTCCTGCCGAAACCGAGCCGCCCGAGGATAAAGTATACACTCTGACCTTTGTAGGTGATTGCACGCTTGGCACGATGCCGTCAAGGATGTCTTACAGCAAATGCTTTATAAATCTCGTAAAAGATAATTACGAATACCCCTTCGCTTCTGTAGCAGAGTACTTCAGAAACGACGATTGCACGTTTATCAATTTTGAAGGCGTACTTGCAGATTCCGGCACGCCCGAGGATAAAAAGTTCACGTTCAGAGGCCCCGTGGATTACGTGAATATCCTGACCGGCTCTTCCGTTGAAGTCGCAAACCTCGCAAATAACCATTCGTATGATTTCGGAGCGCCGGGTTACCAAACGACAATTGACACCATGAAGGCAAATAACGTTACCTACATTGAAAGGAACGGCTACGCTTTATATACTACGGAAAGCGGCTTGACCATTGGTATGTACGGTGTCAATTTCGATCTTGACGAAAGTGATATGAAAAACGATATTGCGTTACTCAAGGACGCGGGCGCAGAAGTCATTGTAGCTGCGATTCACTGGGGTATTGAAAAGGCAACTACACAGAATTCCGAACAAATTTCCGTTGGACACAAGCTAATTGATGCGGGCGTAGATATTGTTTGGGGACATCACCCTCACGTATTGCAGCCCATCGAAGAATACAATGGCGGGATAATCTACTACAGCACCGGGAACTTCTCTTTTGGAGGTAACCACAACCCTCCCGATAAGGACACCGCTGTGTTCCGCCAGACTATCATAGAGACACCCGAGGGCGAGTTTAAGCTCGGAGAGCTCACTGTAATTCCCTGCAGGGTAAGCTCAAAAACGGGCTACAACGATTTCCAGCCCACCCCTTACACGGTAGACAGTGAAGCGTACAAGCGCACTATGAACAAGCTGTTTCCTAATTCCAATTAATTCGAGACATTATTTACCCTCGATAAACGGCACGAAGAGGAACGGAAAACCCGTTCCTCTTTTTTATTGCCACATTATTGGTAGGGGCTGGCGCCCACGACAGCCCGCGCAAAAACGAGGTTACATCACATTCGAACGGGCGACCACTGGTCGCCCGCATTAAAACAATGTTACATTTTTCGTCGAGCGAACAAAATAAAACAGGGGTGCTATTGCACCCCGAGACCCTCCGCTTCGCGGACGAGTATCTCGCCTTCGGCGAGTATTTTTCGCCGAGCCGCTTGTGAGCAAGCTCCCAGACGGCTTTCGGCTCAAATGCGAACTCGTTGCGCTTTCGCGCCTCGTCGTTTCGACGAGGCGTCAAAATGAAAAGAGGGATGCTTTGCATCCCTCTTTTCATTTTGGTGACCCGTACGAGAATCGAACTCGTGTTACCGCCGTGAAAGGGCGGTGTCTTAGCCGCTTGACCAACGGGCCTGGTAGCGGAGATTGGACTTGAACCCATGACCTACCGGGTATGAACCGGTTGCTCTAGCCAACTGAGCTACTCCGCCACGTTTATTTTGCTTTCCACCGAAAGCGCTTAAAAATTATATCACACGAAAATGCGTTTGTCAACACTTTTTTGAAAAAAAGCAATTTTCGTGCCGTTTGCCCATATAATGATGCGCCGACGGCAGTTTTTTGGGGCTTTTAACGCCAAAATCGGTTGACTTTTTTTGCCGCATAAATTATAATAAAATCAAAGAAATCTTCTATATGAACCGAGAAATACAATGAAACTTTCAATGATCAGACAGCGTTGTCTCGGCGATGAATTTGCAATGTTCAAGCAGCTCAAGGCGTCGGGCTTTGACGGAATCGACCTTTCGATGGAACCGTTTTTTGACCGCGGGTCCGACTTCCTCGGCGGCATCGACAACTGGACCGACGAGGCGATAAAGAACTACTTCACCGACCTCAAGGAAAAAGCAGACTCCGTCGGAATCAAGATCTTCCAGATACATTCCGCCTTCGACGGTCACCCCCGTTACTACTCGAGCGAGGAGGAGATCATCAAGAGGATCGAGTGCTCCATCAAGGCGTGCCACTACCTCGGCTCACAGCACTGCGTAACCCACCCGATCATTGACGTCCGCAGAAAGTACGACGTTATGGAGGAGGAGACCTTTCCCGCAGTTATTGATCTGTATAAGAAGCTCATTCCCTGCCTCGAAGAGTACGACGTTTACTGCTGTATCGAGAATATGTGGAACGTTGACACCGTCTTCGGTCACATCTGCCCGACCATCTTCTCGCGTGCAAAGGAAATGGTAAAGGCGTGCGAGATCCTCGGCGACCGCTTCAAGATCTGCGTTGACGTCGGACACGGACTTCTCACTCAGGACGATCCCGTAGAGATGGTTCGCATCTGCGGCGACAAGCTCGTTTGTTTGCACGTTCACGATAACGACGGTCTTTGTGACCTTCACACCATCCCCTTCGCGCACCGCCAGGCACCCGAGGGAATGGTATGGAAGCCCCTTGCTATGGACTGGACCGCGCTTATGAAGGCGCTCAAGGAGATCGGCTACAAGGGCGTACTCAACTTTGAGGTCGTCATTCCCGGTCCGAAAGAGATCGTTCCTGCGGGAATGGACTATCTTGCGGCTGTCGGCAGATACCTTTCCGATATTTACGAAAACGCGTGACGTTATAAATAAATATGTAAAAGAGCTCAAAAAAACGGGCTCTTTTTACATATATTTAAGTAAAATTCGCGAAAAAGTTGACAAAGCAGGATAATGGGGATTATAATAATTGCGACAGTAAAATTTCGGAGGATAATATGAAAAGTTCATTTCGTTGGTACGGCGAAAGCGACCCCGTATCGTTAAAATACATTTCGCAGATTCCGGGCATGCGCTCGGTCGTGTCTGCGGTCTACGACGTAAAGCCCGGCGAGGTCTGGCCCGAGGAGAGCATCGAGCGTCTTTGCCGTCTTTGTGAGGAAAACGGACTCGTTTTCGACATCGTCGAGTCGATTCCCGTGACCGAGGAGATCAAGCTCGGACTTCCCGAGGGCGACCGCCATATTGAAAACTACTGCGAGAACATCCGCCGCTGTGCAAAATACGGCATTAAATGTATAACCTACAACTTCATGCCCGTTTTCGACTGGACTCGTACCCAGCTCGATAAGGAAGCGGCCGACGGCTCGACGTCGCTCGTTATGTACTGGGATCAGATGAAGGGGCTTGACCCGCTCAAGGACGACATTTGTCTGCCTGGCTGGGATGCAAGCTACACGAGAGAAAAGATAAGAGAACTTATCGTCGCTTACGGCGAGCTCGGCGAAGAGGGACTCTGGAAGAACCTCGAAAGATTCTTAAAGAAGATAATTCCCGTTGCCGAGGAATGCGGTGTTCGAATGGCGATCCACCCCGACGACCCGCCTTATCCGATCTTCGGAATCCCGAGAATAATCACGGACGAAAAGAACATCGACCGTATGCTGAAGATAGTTGACAGCCCCGCAAACTCTCTCTGCCTCTGCATCGGCTCGCTCGGCTGCTCACCGAAGAACGATATGGTCGCTCTCACGAAGAAGTACGCAAAGGCAGACCGCATCGCGTTTATGCATCTGCGTAACGTAAAGATCCTCCCCGACACGAGCTTTGAGGAATCGGGACACCTTTCGGCATACGGAAGCGTCAATATGAACGAGGTCGTCAAGGCGCTCGTAGAAAACGGATTCGACGGATATTTCCGTCCCGACCACGGAAGAATGATATGGGGCGAGACCGGCAAGCCCGGCTACGGCCTCTACGACCGCGCACTCGGAAGCGCGTATATAAACGGTCTTATCGAAGCAAACGGCGGAAAATTGGACCTGCTGTAAAGGGCTCTACGCGTTTTCGGCTCCCTCCGGGAGGGGGCTCCGCCGTAGGCGGTGGAGGAGCCATCGGGCAAAGAACGCCCGAGGATAAATATTTTTGGAGCTGCCCTGACGAGACGGGAAACGCTCAAGAATTATTTTAATCGCGGGCTCCCTTCGTCTCGCATTCGCTCGACACCTCCCTCCCGGAGGGAGGCATTCAAATTCTCTAACTTTCCAAAGGAGTAAATCATGATAAATCTTCCTCTTAATATTGATTACACCGGCAAGGTGGTAGTAGTAACAGGCGCGGGCGGGCTCATCTGCTCCGCGATGGCTCGCGCATTCGCGCAGTCGGGCGCAAAGGTAGCGGCTCTTGACCTTAACCTTGCAAACGTAGAAAAGCTCGCAAACGAGCTCAAGGCAGAGGGCTTCATCTGCGAAGCGTTCGAGGCGAACGTTTTGAAGATGGACTCGCTCAAGGCAGCTCATGATGCTGTTGTTGAAAAGCTCGGCGAGTGTGACGTGCTCGTAAACGGCGCAGGCGGAAACAACCCCGCCGCAACGACCGACAACGAGTATCAGCATGAGGCGCTTGAGGGCAAAAAGTCCTTCTTCGACCTATCGCAGGACGGAATCGACTTCGTATTCAAGCTCAATTTCCAGGGAACGCTTCTCCCGACACAGGTTTTTGCTGCCGACATGGTAAAGAAGGGCAAGGGCGCGATCCTCAACATCTCGTCGATGAATGCCTATATTCCGCTTACCAAGATTCCCGCATATTCTGCGGCAAAGGCAGGAATTTCGAACTTCACGCAGTGGCTCGCGACTCACTTCGCGGGTACGGGAATCCGTTGTAACGCGATCGCTCCCGGCTTCCTCCTCTCCGCGCAGAACCGTTCGCTCCTCTTCGACGAGGAGGGCAACCCCACCGCAAGAAGCAAGAAGATCCTGAACGGCACGCCTATGGGCAGATTCGTTGAGGGCGAGGAGCTTCTCGGTGCAACTCTCATGCTCTGCGATGACCGCGCAGCTTCCGCTATTACGGGAATCGTTCTCCCCATCGACGCGGGCTTCTCTGCGTATTAGGGAGTATAATACGAATGAAAACAAAAGCACCCGAAAAGGGTGCTTTTTTATTAAGGAAAAACAAGAGGACATTCGCTTCGCCTCCCTCCGGGAGGGAGGTGTCGAGCGAATGCGAGACGAAAGGAGCACGCGATTAAAATAATTATTGGGAGTTGCCCGTCTCATCCGAGGCGGCTCCCTAAATATTTGTCATTGAACGCTTCTTGCCCGACGGCTCCTTCAGTCACCTTCGGTGACAGCTCCCGTAGGTTGCGCAGCAAACTACTCCGGAGTTGGAGCCATTGAAAGCTCTGCTTCGCACAACGGTATAGCTAAAGCCCAACAAAAAAGCAGGCGGATTTATCCGCCTGCTTTTAGTCTTCGTTTTCCTTTTCCGCTTCCTCTGCGGCTTTTTTATCCGCCTCGCGGAGCTCGTCCTCGACCTGCTTCATGAGGGCGCTTATGTGCGCGCCGTGCTTCATCGACTCGTCGGAAATGAAGCGAAGCTCGGGTGTAATGCGAAGATTAAGCATCTTCGCGATCTGCGTTCTGATATAACCGGTCGCGTTTTCAAGACCCTTCTGCGTGTCTCCCTTGCGGCGTTCGCCCATGACGGAGAAATATACCTTCGCATTTTTGAGGTCGGGCGTGCAGTCGACAGCCGTGATGCTGACGAAGGCACCCGAAACTCTTGGATCCTTTACCGTTCTTATAATTTCACAAAGCGCCTTCATAAGCTCTTCGTTTACTCTTCCTACTCTGTAATTTGCCATCATTTCACCTTAACAGTTGATTTTTGATAATTATAACACACAATGAAAGAAAAATAAAGAGGTTAGATCAAATTTTCGTTCTTTCGTATCGCATAACGCCGCCGTAGGGCGAAACCACGACATAAAAACCGTCAAAATAGTAGGTAAAAACGCCGCCGTCTGTGCTTTCGGAGGACGGCTTTCCGCCACCGCAGTAGAGCTTGGCGAACTTTACGGCGTCCTTTTTTGCAGTATCGGAGTCAATTTTGACCTTTCCGTCGCGGCGGCAGAGGTAACGGATGAAAACGTCGTTTTCGAACTCGGCGTAAGCGCTCGCGGTGCGATAACCGATGACGCTTCCGCGCGTGTAGGAGCGCGGATCGGTAACGCCGAGTAACCTTTGCGCCGTCCGAAACTGCGGGTTATCCACAGTCGGGGAAAAGACAGGGGACTCACCCTCGTAGAGAGGGATCGACGACGTGTCGCCGCGCCTTATCGCGGCGCGGTTTTCGGTCAGGACCGCCATAAGCTCGCTTGCGTAGGTCATCGAACGGCGCTTGCTGTCGGTATCCTCCTTCGATAAAGAAACGTCGCGGCAGAACAGTATCACCGCCTCGCGCTCCTCGTCGGATAGCGGAAGCTCGCATAAGCGCGACGACAGAAACGGCGATAAGCGCGGATCTCCCGTCTCGATGTATTCGCCCAAAAGCTGAATGGAGCATTCGAGGGCGCGGTTCAGTATCGTTTCGCGGTAACTGTCGTATTTGTCCTCCGATATCATGCACTTAAAGCTAAAAAAAACCGCGCTCAAGGCGAGAATTGCAATGACGAGAAGATACGCAAGGTCCTTTTTCCCGAAAAATTTCATAATTATGCCCTTTATCTCCATTCTTTTGCTCTTTACAAGCAGAAAAATATTTGTTATAATACTATGGGTATGTATTTCCCAAAACAACGAAATTTAACCGCAGGAGAACATAAATTATGAAGCTGATACTCGCCATTGTAAATAACGACGACGCGCATTCCGTCAGCACGTCCCTCAGCCGCGAGGGCTTTTCGGTTACGAAAATTTCTTCGACGGGCGGTTTTCTTATGAGCGGAAACTCGACGTTTCTCATCGGAGTTGACGACGCGGATGCAGATCGCGCGACCGCAATAATCGCAGAGAACTGCCAGAAGCGCGAGCAGTTCGTTCCGAGCAGCATTGCAAAGGGAGGGATCTCCTCCATGCCCCGCGAGACCACCAAGGTCACGGTCGGCGGAGCGACGGTTTTCGTGCTCAACGTTGAACAGTTCAAGCACCTATAATGACTCTCGATATTCTTTACGGCAACGAAGCGCTTAAAAGCACGCTTCGCGGCTTCGCGTCAAGAAAAGCGTTTCCGAACGCGTTTATGATAAGCGGCCCCGAGGGCAGCGGTAAAAGCACCGCCGCGCTCCTTTTCGCTATGGCTATCGCCTGTAAGGGAGAGAGCCGTCCTTGCGGGAAATGTGAATCCTGCCGTAAGATATCCGAGGGGATCTCCCCTGACGTTATAACCGTCGGGCTGAATAAAGACAGAAAAACGATAGGCATCGAGAGCGTGAGAGAGATAACAGATTCTGCGTATATTCTGCCGAACGATCTCGACGTAAAGGTCTATATAATAAAGAACGCCGAAAAGCTGACCGCGCAGGCGCAGAACGCGCTCCTCAAGATATTCGAGGAGGGCCCGAGAAGCGTCTATTTCATATTGCTTACGTCAGCACCGTCGCAGCTTCTTCCGACGGTGCGCTCCCGCGCGCCCGAGATAAAGACCGAGGTCTTTATCGATAAGAAGCTGACAGAGCTTTTGATATCGAACGTCAAAAAGGCGTCGGAGCTCTCTATGAAGGACGAAGCGGCGCTCAAAAGGATAGTAAGCGCGTCGGGCGGAAGCTACGGAAAGGCGCTGGCAATACTTGAGGGCAAAAACAAAAAAACGCCGCAGCTGATTAAAAAGGCGGAAAATATCGTCACGCTCCTGTCCGAAAAGGACGGCGCGCACCTTATGCTCGCGCTTATCGACGAGAGCGGCGAGAGAGAAAATTACGCGTCGGTCCTGTCGCTCGTGCAAAACGCGCTGCGCGACCTTTCTATGGTCAAAAAAGGCGGGGACGGCGATATGATATTCTATTCCGACCGCGCTCTTGCCGTAGAGCTTTCGGAAAGGTTCTCGATAAGCACGCTCGTACGCTTGACGACGGCGCTCGATACCCTCTGTTACGAGGTCACACAGACGAATATAAACGTCCGCACCGCCGCAGTTGTCGCGTCGGGAAGATTAACCGACGTGATGTGATGGAGCAAGGCTCCCCCTTTGGGGGAGCTGTCGGCGAAGCCGACTGAGAGGGCAAAATTCGGACATATACCCTTTCCGTCCGAGGTTTGCCTCTTAGACACCCTCTCCCGTAGGGCGAGGTTTACAGATGCGCCGCGCTCGGATTTCGACTGCGTCCCGCCTTGTCATCCTGAGCGAAACGAAGTGAAGCCGAACTGCGAAGCAGCACCGAAGCGTAAGCGTAGGTGGGATCTAAGGCGGGACTTCGCTCAGAATGACCGGACAAAACCGCACACCACCGCAAAAACTCCGCCGTATCCCGACGGCGGTTTATGACACCAAGGGATTTTGCGTGCCGCTTCTTTACCGACGAAGAAGCGGAAATACCAAAAGTCGGAGAAACGGAAAACAAAGTGCCAAACGAAAACAATAACGGTAACAATAATAACCAGGGCAAAAAGCACGGAAGAAACCGCCGCAGGTTCTATAAGAACAACCGTCCGAAGCGCGAGGATAAGCCGCGCGAGGAAAAGGCGGCGTTAGAGGAAGTCGAGCTTGAAAAGACCGTAGATCTTCCCGAGGAAAACGCGGAAGAGACGGTAAACGAAGAAGTATTCTTCGAAGAACAGCCCGAAGAAGCGCCGCAGGAAGTCGAAGGAAGCTGCCCGAAGGAGCCGAAGAAGCCCTATTACGAGGTGGTCGGAGTCCGCTTCAGAGACGGCGGAAAGATGTACTACTTCGAGCCGAATAATATCGACTGCGGAGAGGGCGCACACGTCATAGTCGAGACCGCACGCGGTCTTGAATACGCGACTGTCGTTATGCCGAAGAGAACGGTCAGCGGAAGCGAGGTCGTTCTGCCGCTTCGCAAGCTCGTCCGTATCGCGACCGACAACGACGAGCGCCGCCACGAGGAGAACCTCGAAAAAGAGACCGAAGCGTACAATATGTGCCTTAGCAAGATCGAGGAGCACCGCCTCGATATGAAGCTCGTCGAGGTCGAATACGCATTCGATAATTCGAAGCTCCTGTTCTACTTCACGTCGGAGGGACGCGTCGACTTCCGCGATCTCGTCAAGGATCTCGCGTCGGTGTTCCGCACGAGAATAGAGCTTCGCCAGATAGGAATAAGAGACGAGGCAAAGCTGCTCGGAGGGCTCGGGATCTGCGGCAGACCCTTCTGCTGTAACAGCTTCCTGCCCGACTTCGTTCAAGTGTCCATCAAGATGGCGAAGGAGCAGAATCTCTCGCTCAACTCGGCAAAGATCTCGGGCGCCTGCGGACGACTTATGTGCTGTCTGCGCTACGAGTACGATACTTACCTTGCCGAAAGCGCGATCACTCCGAAGGTCGACGCGATAGTCGAAACTCCCGACGGAGAGGGTGTCGTCGTCGAATCGATGCCGCTCAAGGGACTCGTCAAGGTCGCTCTCGACAAGGATCCGACGACCTTCAGACCCTATCACCGTGACGACCTCACCGTTAAGGGCCACGCAAAGGGCAAGCATAAAACGGTCGGCAAAAACGCGCGCGACGACGCTCAAAAGCAGAAAAACGGTGACGACAATAAGAAAAAGCCCGAAAAAAACGATAAAAAATAAGCGATAAATAAAAATAACAGTTGATTTTATAAACGCGTTGTGCTATAATGCTCTTATCAAATCGGATTAATTCCAAGAAAGGACGGATCTACAGATGGCATTCAAGATCAATGACGATTGCATCGCTTGCGGCGCTTGCGCTGACGAGTGTCCTGTAAGCTGCATCTCCGAAGGAGACGACAAGTACGTAATCAAT
>JAFTTT010000118.1 GCA_017466625.1 Clostridia bacterium | reverse complement strand
GAACGAGCATCCCGATATGCTTAAGGGCATCATCGCCATCCGCGCCCTCCACATGAGAGCGCTTAAGGGAACGGGCTTCTCCTGTGCCGACGAAATGCTCTATCCCGAAAACCACCGCTACCTCTCCGACGTCCTTTCCTACGTCGCAGTCGGCGCACGCTCGGTCGAGGATCAGCAGCACCGCCTATGCGCAAGCGGACTTGACATTCCCTGCGGAATGAAGAACCCGACGAGCGGAGACATCTCAATAATGCTCAACTCCATAGTTGCAGCACAGCATTCGCACACCTTCATCTACCGCGGCTGGGAGGTAAAATCCCTCGGCAACCCCCACGCACACGCAATTTTGCGCGGCTACGTTGACGACCGCGGAGTTTCCCACCCGAACTATCACTACGAGGACCTCATAAATCTCTACGAAGCATACAGCGCAAAGGGGCTAAGCAACACCGCAGTCCTCGTTGATACGAACCACGCAAACTCCGGCAAGAAGTACCTCGAACAGATAAGAATCGCAAAAGAGGTGCTACATTCCTGCCGTCATAATAATGACGTCCGCTCGATGGTCAAGGGACTTATGATCGAAAGCTACATCGAGGACGGATGCCAGAAGATCGGCGAAAACATCTACGGCAAGTCGATAACCGACCCCTGCCTCGGCTGGGATAAGACCGAAAAGCTTATCTACGACATCGCCGACGCACTTTAACAGTAACGGAGAAAACAAATGTCTGAAGAAATGAAAAAGGGCGGAATCTCGGTAGAGACCGAGCATATCTTCCCGATAATTAAAAAATGGCTCTATTCCGATAAGGACATATTCCTGCGTGAGCTCGTCTCTAACGCCTGCGACGCGGTAACGAAGCTCAAGCGCTTAAATTCCCTCGGACACATTTCGCTCGATAACGAAGCGTTCCGCATCACGGTCAAGGTCGATAAGGACGAAAAAACGATCACCGTATCCGATAACGGTATCGGAATGACCGAGGAGGAGCTTGACAAGTACCTGTGCAACATCGCTCTTTCCGGCGCACTCGACTTCATCAAGAAGTACGAGGGCGAGGACGATAATAACGGCATAATCGGCCACTTCGGTCTCGGATTCTACTCGGCGTTTATGGTCGCGTCAAGCGTCACCGTCAATACGAAGTCCTATACCGACTCCCCCGCCGTCCTCTGGGAATGCGGTGAAAACGGCGAATATACGGTATCGCCCTCCGACAAGACCGAGCGCGGAACCGATATCGTTCTTCACATCTCGGAAAACGAGGAGGAATATCTCTCCGAAGGTAAGCTGAAGAGCATTCTCGACCGCTATTGCTCCTTCATGCCCGTCGAGATCTACTTCGAGGGCGAAAAGGAAGAAGAGGAAAAGAAGCCGATAAACGATACGACTCCCCTCTGGATGAAAAACCCGTCCGACTGCACGGAGGAAGAGTATAACGAGTTTTACCACAAGGTATTCGGCGACTTCCGCGATCCTCTTTTCCATATTCATATAAACGCCGACTATCCCCTCAACTTCAAGGGCATACTTTTCTTCCCGAAGATCGGAAGCGAGTACGAAAGCTTGGAGGGACAGGTCAAGCTCTACTATAACCAGGTCTTCGTCGCCGATAACATCAAGGAAGTTATCCCCGAATTTCTCCTTATGCTCCGCGGCGTCATCGACTGCCCCGAGCTTCCCCTGAACGTCTCAAGAAGCTACCTTCAGAACAGCGCGTACGTCGACAAAATGTCGAAGCACATCGTCAAAAAGGTGGCAGACAAGCTCAATTCACTTTTCAATACCGAAAGAGAAAAATACGAGGGGCTCTGGAACGACATCAAGATCTTCGTCGAATACGGCTCGCTGAAGGACGAGAAATTCTACGGCAGGATCAAGGAAAGCGTTATCTATCCGCTCACGAACGGCAAGACCGTAACGCTTGACGAATATCTTGAAAATGCCAAGGAAAAGCACGAAAACACGATCTACTACTGCACCGACAAGGTAAGCCAGGCGCAGTATATCTCGATGCTCGAAAACGAAAGCATCGAGATAGCATATCTTGATAAAGGTCTTGACAATCAGTTCATCTCGATGGTCGAGCAGGACAAAAAGGTAAAATTCCTGCGCGTTGACGCATCGGTCGAAGCGCTCAAGGGCGACGGTGAAAATAAGGAAAACGAAAAGCTCACCGAGCTGTTCAAAAAGATCGCACCCGAAAACGTAAAGCTCCGCTTCGAAGCACTCAAGGGGAATTTCCCCGCGATCCTCACCGTTTCCGAGGAGGGCAGACGCTTCGGCGAGATGATGAAGCTCTACGGAATGGGCGAAAATATGCCGTCACCCGAATGCGAGCTTATCCTCAATACGAATTCCGAAACGCTCGCGCTCCTCGAAAAGAAATACGGGACAGATCCCGTAAGTGCGGAAAAAACCGCAAAGCAGATCTATATGCTCTCCGCGCTCTCTCAAAGAGGGCTGAACGCAAACGAGCTGAACGAATTTCTGACCCTTTCCTACGAAAGCATAAACGAAGGAATAAAATGACGTGTCGAACGATAAGATAAATATGCTTCTCGACGCCGTAAACGATATAAGAGACAAGCGCGCTTCTTTGAGCGAAAAGACCCTGTCCTATATATCGGAGCTGGCGGAAATACTGACGGACGAAGCGGACGAGGACGAAATATTCTTCCGCGACGAAGCGTTCATCACACGTTACCGCGCTCTTACCGAGCGTAAAGGCGAAGAAAAAGCGGCGTCCTTCAATAAAAGGGACGTAAAGACAGTTGAAAAGCAATTAAGCGAGACCGAAAAGGCATTCCTCTGCCTGCGGCTTTCCGACATACTCGGGATAAGCGGCATAGAGGGCTCGGGAACCTTCTTCGACGATCCGCCGAAGGCATCGGGCGAAACCGTCTGCTATGTAAAAAGCCGAGGAACCGACGACGCATACATTTCCTTCGCGTCGGAAATGGAAGATCCGCGCGTAAGCTACGCTCACGACCTGACAGAGGTCGCGCAAAGCGTTGCATACGGCAAGACCGCGTACGGAATACTGCCGATAGCAAGCGCGAGGGCAATTATGCTCAAGCACGGCCTGAAGATCGCAAAGCGCCTGAAGGCACAGGGCAGTGACGGAGCAAGCACCGTCTACGCTCTGGTAAAAAAGGAGCTTGATATCCCAAGCAGTGCAGAAAACGCGTTTTTCGAGTTTACCGTCAAGACCGACGACCCGAATGCAATACTCATCGCGTCGTACGCCTGCTCAATGAAGACGGTGAGCGTCAGCTATTCCGCCGAAAGCGCGTCTCTGAACGCGGTCCTCTCAATATCGGAGGACGGCTTCTGCGGATTTCTCACTTATCTGTCACTCAACTATCCCGATTTTGTTCCGATAGGAATATATAAAGAACTATAAACCCCGTCGGCGGAGCCGACAAAAGGAGATACTTACCAATGGCAACAGAAACCCTGAAGAATGAACTCAACAAATGGCTGATGAGCGATAAGGTCAGCCCCGAAATGAAGGAAGAGCTCAAGGCAGTAGCGGACAACGAAGAGGAACTGAAGCTCCGCTTCTCCGCTCCCCTCTCGTTCGGTACGGCAGGACTGCGCGGAACGATGGCGGCAGGAATCGGAAAGATGAATATCCATACCGTCGCACAGGCAACGAAAGGCCTTTCCGATTACATCAGATCGCAGGGCGGCGGCTCGGTCGCAATCGCCTACGATACAAGAATAAACTCCGAGCTTTTCGCTCGTATATCCGCAGAGGTGCTGGCGTTCAACGGCATTTCGTCATATATCTTCGACGGACCTCGCCCGACGCCCGAGCTTTCCTTCGCGCTTCGCGAGCAGGGATGCATCGCGGGCATCAACGTGACCGCATCGCATAACCCGAAGGAATATAACGGCTATAAGGTTTACTGGTCGGACGGCGCGCAGATAGGCGGAGAGCAGGCGAACGCAATATCGAAAAACATATCGGAATGCGACATATTCTCCGTTGAAACGATGCCCTTCGACGAGGGCGTCAAAAAAGGACTCATCACCGTCGTCGGTGACGAGCTCGACGAAAAGTATATAAATAACGTCCTCGGCGAGCGCGTAAATCCGAATGCGATCAAGGAGCAGAGCGATATGACAGTCGTCTATACTCCTCTCCACGGAGCCGGATATAAGCTCGTCCCCGAGGTGCTCCGCAGTGCAGGTATCAAGAACGTAATAACCGTTCCCGAGCAGGGTACGCCGAACGGCGAGTTCCCCACGGTCCATTTCCCGAACCCCGAGTTCCCCGAAGCGTTCGAGCTCGGCAAAAAGCTCGCGGCAGAAAACGGATGCGACTTCATAATCGCAACCGACCCCGACGCAGACAGAATGGGAATTACCATCCGCAACGGCGACGATTATCTCTCCCTCACGGGAAACCAGGTCGGATGTCTCCTTCTCGACTATATAATCACCGCATACCGTGAAAACGGCGGGATACCGTCCGACGCTTATGCAGTAAAGAGTATCGTCAGCACAGAGCTTGCAAGCATTATCTGCAAATCAAACGGCGTTAAGATGCACGATGTCCTCACCGGCTTCAAGTATATAGGCGAGGTCATCAAAAACCACGAGAAAATGGGCTTCGGTACTTATCTTCTCGGCTTCGAGGAGAGCTACGGCTACCTTAAAGGCACCTACGCGCGCGATAAGGACGCGGTAGTTGCAACGCTTCTCGTGACCGAAATGGCTGCGTATTACAGAAGCAAGGGAATGACGCTCAAGAACGCGCTCGACTCTCTCTACGAGCGCTACGGCAACTATAACGAGTCGGGCTGCTCATTCTATTTCAAGGGCTCCGACGGCAAGGAGAAGATGACGGCAATGATGTCGCAGCTCCGTAACGATCCGCCGAAAACCATTGCAGGCGAAGAGGTCGTTTCGATCCGTGACTATCTCACGGGAACAATTACCGACCTGAACAGCGGTAAGACCGAGGAAACGGGGCTTCCCTCCTCTAACGTCCTCTACTATACCACGGGAAACTGCGTTTTCGTCATCCGCCCCTCCGGCACCGAGCCGAAGATCAAGCTCTACTTTATGGCAAAGGGCAATTCCTACGCCGAAGTAGAAGCACGTCTTTCGTCCTGTAAGGCAGACGCCGAAAAGCTCATAAAGGCATAAAATATCCCCGTCACGCACAGAGCGTGACGGGGATTTCTGTTTGTTGGATCACACCTACGAAAACGTTATGTTTCTTTTGTAGGGGCGACCAACGATCGCCCCT
>JAFTTT010000117.1 GCA_017466625.1 Clostridia bacterium | reverse complement strand
CGACATGAAATACGACGAGGAAGCAAAGGGCGCGAATATGCTCGTTTCGAAGCTGAAGGCGAAGAAGTATATCTACACCGCAACCGTAACGGGCGCAGAGTATAAATTTATGCAGATAGTCGTGATCAAGGGCGAGACGGTCTACCTTCTCACCTACACGGCAAAGGCAGAGCTTTTCGATGAGCATTACGACACGGTAATCAAGATAGCAGGATATATCGAGATCAAATAATGAACGACATCTATTTTGATAACAGCGCAACGACGCGCGTGTTAAAAAAAGCGGCAGACGTAGCTTATAGGGTGATGACGGAGGAATACGGTAACCCGTCGTCGGTACACGGCAGAGGCGTTTCGGCAGGAGCGATACTGAACGAAGCGAGAAGAGCAGTCCTGTCGTCGCTCGGAGTGCGTCCGCGCGGAAATTATACCGTTTTCTTTACGGGAAGCGGAACCGAAGCCGACAATATGGCGGTGAGCGGCGTGCTGAACGCGAAGAATTACCGCTTCAAGCCGAGAATAATAGCGACCGACAGCGAGCATCCCGCAGTCCTTTCTCCGATAGCGGAAGCCGAAAAAAAGGGCGCCGACGTTGTCCGCCTTTCAACCAAGGGCGGAGTTATTGATATAGACGAATTGATCTCGGCTCTGACTCCCGAGACCGTACTTGTTTCTACAATGCTCGTAAATAACGAAACGGGCGCGATCTACGACGTTAAAAATATATTTTCCGAAGTGAAAAAGCGCTGTCCGAACGCAATAACTCACTGTGACGCGATACAGGCGTATATGAAGCTCCCGATAAATCTTCCGAAGCTCGGATGCGACCTTATGACGGTAAGCGCACATAAGATAGGCGCGCCGAAGGGAGTTGGAGCGCTTATATGCGAAAATACGCTTCTGATCAAAAAGCAGATGATCCCCGTAATATTCGGCGGCGGACAGGAGCAGGGGCTCCGCTCTGGAACCGAAAATCTTCCCGGAATCGCGGCGTTCTCTGCGGCAATATCGGAGCATAAGGATAAAATAACCGAAAATTACGAATACGTGTCACGCTTGCGCAAAAAGCTCGTGTCGCTTCTCCCCGATGGAGTGACGGTGAACGTGCCTAAGGGCGAATATCTTCCGCACATAATCAGCATAACGGCAGACGGCGTTAAGAGCGAGGTGCTCGTCCGCGCGCTCTCAAGCGAGGGAATATACATTTCGGCAGGGTCTGCCTGCTCGTCGAAGAAGCTGAAGACCAGCTCGGTGCTGACGGCGTTCGGACACACCCCGGATAAAGCCGACTCGACTGTCAGAGTCAGTCTTTCACCATATAACACCGAAGAAGAAGTTGAAATTTTCGCAAAGTGCTTGAACGAAACGCTGAGTAAGCTTGTAAGAAAGAGATAATATGAAAAGTTTTAACGGCAAAAAGGTTACTGTAATAGGACTCGGAATATCGAACACCCCCCTTATCCCGTGGCTCCTTTCCCGCGGGGCACACGTTACCGCGAGAGATAAAAAGGAATTTGATAACCTTCCCGAAAATGTGAAGGCATATAGAGAGCAGGGCGTAAATTTCGTCTGCGGAGAGGGATATCTATCCGATATCGACGCCGACGTCATCTTCAAGGCGCCGGGACTTCGCTTCGACCTGCCCGAAATATCAGCTGCAGTCGAAAAGGGCGCGATATTAACGAGCGAAATGGAGCAGTTTTTTGAGGACTGCCCCTGTAAAATAATAGGCGTTACCGGCTCCGACGGTAAAACGACGTCAACGACGCTTATCTATAAATGCCTCTGTGAGCAGTACGGCGAAAACAAGGTCTTCGTCGGCGGAAACATAGGAAAGCCGCTTCTGCCAGAGATAAGCAAAATGGACGAAAGCTGCTTTGCGGTAGTCGAGCTGTCGTCCTTCCAGCTTCATACGATGAAGCATTCGCCCGAGATATCGCTCATTACCAACCTTTCGCCGAACCACCTCGATTACCATAAGGGAATGGAGGAGTACGTCGAGGCGAAAAAGAACATCTACCTTAACGCAAAGCCCGGCTCGGTTCTCGTCCTCAACGGAGAAAACGAAGTGACGAAAAACCTCGGTTCAGACGCCCCCGATGGCGTTGAAGTCCGTTATTTCATTAACGGATACGCAAAGATAGAGGACGGAAAAATAACCGTCAACGGCAGGGAAGTGCTGAAAACCGACGATATTCTCATTCCCGGTAAACACAATATCGAAAATTACTGCGGTATAATCTGCGCCCTCGACGGCATAGTCGACGACGCAGTGTTTGAAAAGGTCGCAAAGAGCTTCGGCGGAGTTGAGCACCGCATAGAGCTCGTCCGCCGTCTGAACGGAGTAAGCTATTATAACAGCTCAATAGACTCTTCACCCACAAGAAGTGCCGCGGCGCTTAATTCCTTCAAGGAAAAGGTGATAGTCATCTGCGGCGGATACGATAAAAAGATACCGTTCGAGCCGCTTGCCGACGTGCTTCTCCGCAAAGCGAAAGCGGTGGTTCTCACGGGCGCGACCGCGCAGAAAATAAAGGCAGCGCTGATAAGCCATAAGGACTATACAAGAAACGCCATCAAGATAATCGAAAAGCCCGACTTCAAGGATGCGGTAATGGCGGCGCATAACGAGGCAAAGGACGGCGATACAGTCCTTCTTTCCCCCGCATGCGCAAGCTTCGACGCATTCCCGAATTTTGAAGTCAGAGGAAATACATTCAAGGAAATCATAAAGAATCTATGATAAAAAATCTCGTAAAACCGCTTCTTCCGAAGCGCGAAAAAAGCGCAAATAAGGGTGCTTTCGGTACGCTCACGGTTATCGGCGGCTCGGAAAAGTACAGAGGCGCGCCGATGCTTGCCTGCGAAGCCGCGCTCCGAAGCGGAGTCGGAATTTGCCGTCTTGCTTCGATAGAAAAGGTAATACAGTCAGCCGCCGCTCGCCGCCCCGAAATAGTTTTTCAGCCGATAGAGGAAAACGCAAACGGCGCAATAAGCGCGGATAGCTTCATTTCGAAAATGAAGCATATCGCAAAAAGCAGCGCAGCTTTAGTCGGGATCGGAATGACCGACTGTTATGACACCGAAGCGGTAGTAAGCGCCTTGCTTTCGAATTACGAAAGCACGCTGATAATCGACGCAGACGGGCTTAACAGCATCAAAACCTGCCCGGAAAAGCTCTTGAGCGCGAAGAAAACACCGATAATTACGCCGCACGTCGGCGAAATGTCGCGCCTGACTAAGCTGTCTGTTTCGGAAATAAAGGAAAACCGCGAGAGAGTCGCTCTCGACTTTTCAAAAAAGTATAACTGCGTAACTGTCTTAAAGGACTCGATAACCGTCATTGCCTCTCCCGAGGGAAAATGTATGACCCTTGACCGCGAAAACTCAGCTCTTGCCAAGGGCGGCTCGGGCGACGTCCTTTCGGGCATTATCGCATCGCTCTCGGCGCAGGGACTTGACCCCTACGACGCCGCACTTTGCGGAGCAATAATTCATAGCGAAGCGGGACTGACGGCGTCGAGCGTTATGGCGGAGGAAAGCGTGCTTCCGAGCGACGTTATAACCTGCCTTTCGGCAGTTTTCAAGGAATTAAGGAGCTAAAATGAAACTGATAATCGCATCCGATATACACGGCTCGGCGTACTACTGTAAAAAGCTCGTCGAGGTAATAAACAAAGAAGATCCCGACAGAATACTTCTGCTCGGAGATATACTCTACCACGGTCCGCGAAACGACCTGCCGAGAGATTACGCACCGAAAGAGGTCATCGCAATGCTTAATCCTCTTTCTGATAAGCTCATCTGCGTGCGCGGAAACTGCGACACTGAGGTCGATCAGATGGTGCTGGATTTCGACGTGCTGAGCGACAGTGCAGTTATCTACGACGGCGAGGTTGAGATCTTCGCAACGCACGGCCATAAGTATTCACCCGAAAACCCGCCGAAGATAAAGAACGGTGCCTTCCTTCTCGGCGGACATACGCACGTAGCCGAAAGACGCGATATGGGCTCCTTTACCTATATAAACCCCGGCTCCGTCTCGATACCGAAGGGCGGTACGAGCCGCGGAGGACTGATATACGAAAATGGGGTCTTCACCCCGTTCTCGCTTGAGGACTGAAAATGAAAAACAAGAAGAAAAAAACGAGAAAAAAGGACATACTCGTTGCCGAAATAAAGAAGAATAAGGTCAGCTTTGCAGTCTATATCACGCTCCGCGTGACAGCATTGATACTCCTTCTTCTGTCATTGCTTTTCGGCAATTACGAAAGCGCCGCAATGTGCGGACTGACGATGGTAATGCTCCTCGCACCGCCGTTTGTCGAAAGGACCTTCAAGGTCGATCTTCCGACGACGCTTGAGGTCGTCGTGATGTGCTTCATATTCGCGCATACGATCCTCGGAGAGCTCGCGAGCTTTTACGTCAGAGTTCCCGGCTGGGACACGATGCTACATACCTTGAACGGCTTTATCTGCGTCGGCGTCGGAATATCGCTTGTCGACCTGCTCAACAGAAATAAGAAATTCCGCTTCGAGCTTTCGCCGATATACGTCGTCATCGCGGCGTTCTGCTTCTCGATGACCGTCGGCGTGATGTGGGAATTTTTTGAATTCGGTATGGATAGATTTTTCGGCACCGATATGCAGAAGGATACCGTCATAACCTCAATAAAGTCGGTCGCACTCGACCCGACGAACAGTAATAAGGTCATAACCGTAGACGGCATAAAAATGACCGAGGTGAACGGCGAGCTTCTGCCGATAAACGGCTATCTCGATATAGGTCTTATCGACACCATGAAGGACCTTTTCGTCAACTTCATCGGTGCCGTGATCTTCTCAATGGGAGGATTCTTATACCTCAAAACGAGAGGCAAGAGAAGCCGTATGACGGAGGGCTTCATCCCGATTCCCGTAAACGACGATAAAACAGAAGAATGATAAAAAGTCCCGCAACGCGGGACTTTTTATCATCTACCGCCAAAATCGAATCAAACGCCCGTTTTGCCACCGCCAAAAAACTTTCAAACATCTATTGAAATATTATATTATATATGCTAAAATATAACCCGGAATCTCAAAAATGGAACGGAATTTCGCAGCAGATCGCTCCGAAGGCGTCTGCCCATCAATTTTTGAATCAAGAACCAAGGTAAAATGAAGAAAGAAATTAGTAAAGAAAAGAAAAACGGTAAAGGCGAGAGAGGCAAGCTGCTTGTAAAATTCCTTTACGGAAGCAAGCGGTTTTTTCTTACGAGCATAATCGCGTCGATAATCGTAGCGGTGACCGATACGGTCAACCCGCAGATAATCCGTTACACGGTCGATACAGTCCTCGGCAATAAAAAGTCGGGGCTTCCGAAGTATGCTAACGACCTTGTAAGCAGTATCGGCGGCGTCGATTTTCTGCGTAAGAATCTCTGGACGCTTGCCATTGCCGTAATGGTAGTCGCGACCGCCGCGGCGATATTCCGATATATTCAGAGAATGTCGAACGCGAAGGCGTCGCAGACGCTCGTCGAGAGAATGAGAAATCTTCTCTTCGACCACATTCAGACTTTGCCGTTCTCATGGCACATGAAGAATCAGACGGGCGACGTAATTCAGCGTTGTACCTCTGACGTCGAAACGGTAAAGAACTTTCTGTCCGAGCAGCTTATAGGAATAATGCAGATAGTGCTCCAGGTAGGGCTTTCGCTCACCATGATGTACAGTATGCACGTAAAGCTATCGGTAGTCGCAACCCTCACCCTGCCCGTGATACTGATCTATTCGGCACTTCTCGGCAAGAAGATCGGCCAGGGCTTCAAGAAGTGCGACGAAGCGGAAAGCGCACTTTCTGCGGCAACGCAGGAAAACCTGACGGGTGTACGTGTCGTCCGCTCATTCGGACGCGAAAAGCACGAGATAGATAAGTTTGCAAAGCTCAATAAGAGCTATCTTACGAGCTGGTTGAAACTCTCGCGCCTCACGTCGATGTTCTGGGGACTCGGCGACCTGTTCTCGGGAATGCAGGTGATGCTGATAGTGATTCTCGGCGTCAATTTCTGCGTGAACGACGGAATGACCTCGGGCGAGCTTATCGCGTTCATCTCGTATAACGCAATGCTTTCCTGGCCGATACGCCGTCTCGGCAGAATGATATCGGAAATGAGTAAGGCGGGAATATCGCTTGAGCGCCTTTCCTACATACTCGATTCCGAGTCGGAGACCGACCGCGAGGGAGCTTCGGAGCCGGACCTTCGCGGAGATATCGTGTTTGATAACGTCAGCTTCGGCTACGATAACTGCCCCGAGCTGCTCCACAATATATCCTTCACCGCAAAGGCGGGAAGCACCGTCGGAATCATAGGCGGTACCGGCTCGGGTAAATCGACTCTCATGCATCTGCTCGGGCGTCTTTACGACCTGCCTGACGACGGAAGCGGCGGCAGGATCACGATAAACGGAACCGACATCAAGGATATAAAGGCAAAGCATATAAGAAAGAACGTTGGTACCGTTCTCCAGGAGCCGTACCTCTTCTCGCGCACGCTCGCAGAGAATATCGCGATAACGAAGGACGCGGTAAATATGGAGGAGGTCCGCGAAGCGGCGGCGATCGCATGTCTTGACGAGACCGTAATGTCCTTCAGCGACGGCTACGATACCTTCGTCGGCGAAAAGGGCGTAACTCTTTCGGGCGGACAGAAGCAGAGAGCGGCGATAGCGAGAATGCTGACGCAGAATGCGCCGATAATGATCTTCGACGACTCGCTTTCGGCAGTCGATGCCGAGACCGACGCAAAGATAAGAAACGCACTGTCGACCAACCTCGGTGACAGCACGGTGTTTATCATTTCGCACAGAACGGCGACGATAATGAACGCCGATCTTATAATCGTTCTCGATCACGGCAGAATTGCCGAAATGGGCGACCATAACACGCTCATGCAAAAAGAGGACGGTATATATAAGAAGATATATACCATCCAGATGTCCGATCCCGACGGAAATGAGGAGGTGACGGCATGAGCAGAGAGAAAAAGAAGGATCAGCAGTATACGCATCTCCCGTACTTCGGCATACCGAAGCTCATAACCTACCTTAAGCCATATCGCGGCAAGCTTCTGACGATGCTTGTCCTCGGTATAGTCGGAAGTATAATCGACATTTCGATTCCCCTTTTCCAGCAGTACGCGATAGACAATTTCGTTATCGCAAATACCCTCAAGGGACTGCCGATGTTCATAGGACTGTATATAGTCGCTCTCGGAATACAGGTCGCGTCAAATACGCGAACGATGTACCTGGCAAGCTACGTTGAAATGAATATCGGACACGACATAAAAAAGGTCTGCTTCAACCATCTGCAGACGCTTTCGTTCTCCTACTTCAACCAGAACAGCGTAGGATATATCCATTCAAGAGTAATGTCCGATACCGCGCGTATCGGAGAGCTCGTTTCCTGGGTGCTGATGGACAGCATCTGGAACCTCGCATATATGGTAGGCGCGATCGTCGTAATGTTCTCGATCGACGCGAAGCTTGCGCTCTGCGTCCTGGCGGTAATGCCGATAGCGGCACTCCTTATAGCACTGTGTCTGAATAAGCTGACCGTGCTTAACAGAAGCGTACGAGAGCTTAACTCGAAGATATCGGGCGACTATAACGAAGCGATAGTCGGCGCAAAAACGATAAAAACGCTCGTCGTCGAGGACAAAATATCCTCCGAATTTAAGCAGGACACACTCAAAATGAAGCGCACGTCCGTCTCGGTAACGAGGTTCAGAGTGCTTCTGTGGTCGAGCGTTTCGTTCTTCTCGTTCATCGCGCTCGCACTCGTGCTCTGGCGCGGCGGAATACTCACGCAGGAGCAGGCGTTCAAGGTCGGTAAGCTCTCGGCGTTCATGTCGTACGCACAGGGACTCCTAAACCCGCTTCTTTGGGTCATCGACGCGATCAGTACCCTCGTTAACACGAGAGTAAACATAGAGCGAGTAACCAAGCTTCTTGAAACGAAGTCCGACGTTACCGATACCCCCGAGGTCATCGAAAAGTACGGCGACACCTTCTATCCGAAAAAGGAAAACTGGGAGCCGATACACGGCGATATCGCATTTGAAAACGTGTCGTTTACATATCCCGACGGTGATGAGCAGGTGCTCGAAAACTTCTCGCTCAATATCCCGATGGGAACGCGCGTGGCGATAGTGGGCGAAACGGGCGCAGGCAAATCAACGCTCGTAAACCTCGTTTGCCGTCTCTATGAGCCGACGGAGGGAAGGGTGCTTGTCGACGGACGCGATCTGCGCGAGCGCTCGCAGCTATGGATGCATTCGAATATCGGCTACGTTCTCCAGGCGCCGCATCTCTTCTCGGGAAGCGTGCGCGAGAATCTGCGCTACGGTAAGCCCGACGCGACCGATGAGGAAATGTGGGAAGCACTCCGCACAGTCTCCGCCGATAAAGTCGTTGAGAGAATGGATAAAGGGCTCGACAGTGAGGTCGGAGAGGGCGGAGACCTGCTCTCAACGGGCGAAAAGCAGCTCATTTCCTTCGCAAGAGCAATAATCGGCGAGCCGAGAGTTCTGATACTCGACGAGGCAACGTCGTCGGTCGATACGATGACGGAGCAGATAATCCAGAAGGCGCTGACGAAGGTGACGAAGGGCAGAACTTCGTTCATCATCGCGCACCGCCTTTCGACAGTCCGCGACGCCGACGTTATAATCGTCGTAAAGGACGGAAAGATAGTCGAGCAGGGAACACATAAGGAGCTTATGAGGTTAAAGGGCTACTATAACTCCCTCTATACCCGTCAGTACGAAAAAGAAGCGATCCAAGGAATCATATAAAGAAAAACGGCTGAATCCTCAGCCGTTTTTTATATTCGGTTTTCCGTTGTAGATTATAAGCAAGCGCCCGCTTTCAACCGAGATGCGCGCTTCCTTTCCAATGAAGTGATTACTCACTCCGAGAGGGAAGGACGGCGAAAGGGTAACGTCTGACGCCTCGTATTTGAGCCCCGAAATGCTGACACCCTTTGCCTCTCCGCCAAAGGCGAACACCGAGCATCTGCCCGAGCTTTCGGAGCCGAAAGCGATAACGTCCGAAACGACTGTCGCGGTCGTAACTCCGTCTGTCAAAAACGCGTTTACACCGTTATCGCAAGCATAAAGAAGTGTCTGCAGATTTGCCATCGTATGATCAAGCTCACCGCCGAGTCCGCCCGAAATAATGACTGTATCGTATCCGAGCGACATCGCTTCTTTCAGCGCAAGAAGCGTGTCGGTATCGTCCTTTTCGACAGGAAAAACGCGAACGTTTTCCCCCGACGGACGGGTGCCGAGAGAATCAAAATCGCCAATGATCAGATCCGGCACGATCCCTGCCTTATTAAGCTTCTCGATCCCCGCATCGGCGGCAATAACGAAAGCGCCGTTTTCAATATAAAGCCCCGACGGTCCTGCACCGACAATACAGCAAAGCTTCATAACCCATCTCCGTTTCGTGTCATTGAAATTATTATACCACCAAAACCGCCCCCTTGCAATACAAAAAACGTATATATACTTGATTAGAGGGGAAAAATATGGTATTATAAAGGAAATAACGCTGTTTAATTAAACACCTCATCCGGTTTCGCTTCGCTCAACCACTTTCCCCTGAGGGGAAGGCAAGACAACGTGGTGCATCTTCCTTAAACCGAAAGGGGTTTCCAAAGGGGAAAACGTATAAAAAACGCGAACGCGTTTTTTGTCGGTTTGCCCCTTGGCGTGTTTCTTTTGTAACTTTTCTTACACGAGTAAGAAAAGTTAATAAAAACCAAATTGAATTGTTTCAAAACGGGGCGTCGAGGACGTCGCCCCCTACAAATAATGTTCTCAATATTTCATAAGTCTGCAAAAGGAAAAACAAAAATGAAATCTTACGAACGCTTCTTAAAATACATTACCTATTCCACAGCATCATCCGAAACATCAGGCGTCACCCCCAGCACCGACGGTCAGCTCGTGCTCGCAAAGGCGCTTAACGACGAGCTTCTTTCAATGGGCATAAAGTCTACCTATAACGACCTCGGCTACGTTTACGCCGTTATCCCTGCAACAAAGGGCTGCGAAAACGTCCCCGCGATCGGCTTTATCGCACACATGGATACCTCCCCCGAATTCAGCGGCGAGGGCGTCAAGGCACAGCTTATAGAGAATTACGACGGAAACGACGTAGTCCTCGGGGAAAGTGGACGCATTCTCAAGGTCAGCGACTTTCCGCACCTTAAAGATCTAAAAGGTCAGACGCTTATCACCACGGACGGCACAACGCTCCTCGGCGGTGACGATAAGGCAGGCATTGCCGAAATAATCACAATGGCAGAAATACTGCTTAAAAACAACCTCCCCCACGGCAAGATCTGCATCGGATTTACGCCCGACGAGGAGATCGGTGAGGGCGCAGACCACTTTGACGTGCCGCTCTTCGGCGCCGACTTCGGCTACACGGTAGACGGCGGCGGTGTCGGCGGCGTCGAGTATGAAAACTTCAACGCATCGGGCGCGACCGTAAAGATAAAGGGCTTCTCGGTCCACCCCGGAAGCTCGAAGAACACGATGATAAACGCGTCGCTCGTTGCAATGGAGTTCAATTCGATGCTCCCCGCCTGTGATACACCCCGTAATACGGAGGGCTATCAGGGCTTCTTCCACCTGACCGATATGAAGGGCGAAACTTCGGAAGCGACCCTTTCCTACATCGTACGCGATCACGACGCGCATAATTTTGAGATCAGAAACGAGACTCTCCGCCATATAACCGCACTCCTCAACGAAAAGTACGGCGAAGACACCGTCACGCTCGAGATAAAGGAGCAGTACCGTAACATGGCGGAAATGGTACGTCCGCACTATCATATCGTCGAAACCGCGATCAAGGCGGCAGAAAACGTCGGCGTTACCCCCAAGGTCTACCCGATAAGAGGCGGCACAGACGGCGCGCGTCTGTCCTTTATGGGACTTCCTTGCCCGAACCTCGGCACGGGTGCCTACGCAGGCCACGGCCCGTACGAGCACGCAAGCGTTGAGGGCATGGATAAATGCGTCGAGATACTTCTCGAAATAGTAAGAATTTATACGGAAAAGTGATATGAAAACATCAAACGCAATTCTACTCGCGCTTGCGGGAGCAGGTACGGCGGCGCTCGCATATTTCGCGGTAAACGAAGAGATCTGTCTTAGGACCTACCCGATCTTCAGCGAGAAGATAAAGAAGCCGATCAAGGTGCTCCAGATATCCGACCTTCACAGCTCGTGCTACGGAAAAGAGTATTCCGAGCTTATGGAAGCAATAAAGAACGTATCTCCCGATGTTATAGTAATGACGGGCGATATACTCGATAACCGCGCATCGAACGGTGCGTGCTTCAAATTTCTCAAGAACCTGGCACCTCAGTACCCGTGCTACTACGTGAGCGGAAACCACGAGGTCTATACCCACCTCGTCGACGCGATCAAGGACAAGCTCGTATCGTACGGAATAAGAGTTCTCGAGGGCGAGATCGAGACGGTGAAAATAGGTGAGGACACAATATCCATAGGCGGCATCAACGACCCGACGGAGTCACTCGATAAACAGGGACGCCTGTGGGAGGATCAGCTTACCGACTGCGGAAAGGCGCTCGACGGCGAGAGCTTCAGCATCCTGCTTACCCACCGTCCCGAGCTCATAAGCTATTACGAGGAGACCCCGTTCGACCTCGTCTTTGCAGGTCACGCGCACGGCGGACAGGTGATCGTCCCGCGTTTCATAAACGGCCTTTACGCTCCGCACCAGGGCTTTTTGCCCAAATATGCAGGCGGAGAATATATGATGGTAAACGGCGGCAGAATGATAGTCAGCCGCGGACTTTGTAAGCTCATTCGTCCGCGCGTCTTCAACCGCCCCGAACTCGTGCTCGTAACGCTTCTTCCGCAAGAGGAGAAAGAATGAGGATCCTTCCGCTCATCTTGGCGGCATTCATCTTAACGTCTTGCAGAAGCGGCGATCTCGTAACGTATTATCCCGAAGGATCAACGACGGGCTCGGAAACGGAGATAACGACGACCGAAACGACGGTCGAAACAACGGCCGAGCCGCCCGAAAAGCCGATCGGCTCGCTGAAGCTCGTTACGCTCACCGAAACCGTCCCGGCAGGTAAAAAGGCGTCGGTCACGGTGAAGGGAGCTCCGAATACCGAGTACAGTATAACCGTCACCTACACCTCAGTAAGCGAGGCGAAGGGACTCGAGAATAAACGCTCCGATAAGGACGGCGTTGTAAGCTGGGAATGGCGCGTCGGAAACAACACGAAGCCGGGAAAATATACGGTAGAGATCCAAAGCGAGAGCGAAAAGATTACGCTGTATTTTAACGTAACCGAACCGCAGACCGAAGAGTAATAAAATCACGTCGATAAGCATAATCTGTATCAAAAGCTTAACGCCGAAAGGCGGGAAGGGAAGGATACGGAATGCTGACCGAAACAGTGGTCGAGAAGAGATGTCAGCTTCTCGGCAAATACATAGTCAAAACGGGAGCAACGGTCCGTGCCGCCGCGGCGGCGTTCGGAATAAGTAAGTCGACCGTGCATAAGGACATAACGGAAAAGCTTGAGAGGATAAACCCATCCTTGTATCGCTCGGTAAAGGAAGTCCTCGACAAAAACAAGTCGGAGCGCCACATAAGAGGCGGCGAAGCAACGAAGGAAAAATATAAAAAGCTGAAGCTTAAAAATGAGAAGTTTACCGAAAGTTAACAAAAAAACCCCCAACGGGGTGTTTTTTTGTTGTTGACTAATCAGATTTGGTATGATACAATGGGACTCGTAAAGATAACTGTCGGAGGAACAATATGAAACGCATTTTTGTGCTTCTTCTTGCGCTCATCACCGTGTTTGCGTTTACCGGCTGCGATGATGACGGCGGCATAAAGGGAACTAAATATGAGGCGCTCCATTCGCATCTTTATTACGTTATCGAATCGTTTTCGAATTACGAATTTTCGGTAACGGTGGACGGCGATAAGGCAGAGTTCGTCCAGGTCACCTATGACGACGGCGAGACCGACTCGGGAGTCGATTATAAAGAAAAGCAGACGACGAGATT
>JAFTTT010000116.1 GCA_017466625.1 Clostridia bacterium | reverse complement strand
TAAGCTCCTCGGCTTCGGAAAGAGCTTCTTTTTCTCTTTTCTCAGCTTCCTCCTTAGCACGGATCGCTGCCTGCAGTTCGCGCACAGACATCTCGGATACGTTGTTCTCCTCGATGAACTCACGCCGCTCCTCTGCGGGAACGTCGAGAAGCGCGATAGCGTGTGAGAGTGAAAGCCCCTCGAACATATTAAGATCGTTATTACCGAACAGATCTATCTGCTGCATCTTCTCCCTCTCGCGGTAAAGACGCATCATGTTATTTGCATTGGATACCGAATAGGAAACGTTATCGCGAAGCCAAGCGCCCCACTCGCCGTGGGAAACTCTCTGCTTCGCCTCGCAGAGAAGACGGCCTATCTCAATAGCCGACGCGAGAACGTTCTGTGCGGTCGTGCGCTTTATAGCGTTGATCTCGCAGGCGATCTTCTCGGCTTCCTCTTCCGCCAAAAGCTCGTTGAAGCTCTCCATGTCCTCCTCATCTATACGAAGCACCTCGGCTTCGGTCTTGCTTAATTCTCTCATGCTGTTGCTTCTCCTTTTTTACTTTTCTTTTTGGTATTTTCAAATCCGACGTCAAGAAGATCCGCTTCAAGCACGTCGGCAAGATACTTTCCGCGAAGGTACCCGTTGCGAACGGTGACCTTGTTTTCGCGTAATTCCTTGAACTCCTCGTCGCGGAGCTTACGGCTCTTGGCGGCAAGACGGCGGTCGGAAGCGGTCATACGCTTCTGGAGCTCTGCCTGCCACTTGATAAGAAACTCGGTCGCTTCTTCGATGTCGGCGTTCTGATGATCGCCAAAGGTCCGCTTTTGACGGACAGCACCGCCCGGCTCTACCTCAAGGGTGTAGTAGGGAGTCATTGGATCCTTCGTCTTACGTAAGAACATAAGATAGGATTCCTGTGTCTCAATGCGCTTGTAATATCTTTCAACGTGCGCAATACAGTGACAGAGCATCTCGCCCTCGAATATGAGGTCGGATATGCCCGACGGTACGATAACGGTATATTTATCGTCGGAGAAAGAGTATCTGGGAGCAATATCCGCATAGATCTTACGTACCTTCGGATATTTCTTCTCAAGCTCGGCACCGTCCTCTTCCGCTCTCTTTCGGAGCTGCTTCTCCTGCTTCTTGCGCTCGGCGATCTTTTCCTTTGCCTGCTTTCGGCTGAGGACCGCTACAAGACGGTCGTGCTCGCCCTTAAGGTCCTTCGGCATAGCGGATGCCGTCTTGAGCTTTCCTGTTTTTGTCACAAGGGAAAGATAGTCCATCCATAGGTTATACGCTTCGGCCAAGGTAATGCCTGGACAGTGGTGGCATCCGCCGCCGCTTTCTCTCTGCACTTTTTCTATGTAGCGCAAAACCTCTCTCGGCTCTGCCTTGAGCTTCTTCGTGCCGGCAATGAAGCTGTTAACGTTGGATAGACGGTAATTGCTTATCTGCCACAGCTTGTCCGAAAGATCAAGGTCGCGAATCGACGTGCCCTTTAAGCGTTTGTATATTTTGAGCTGCGTGAGCTTATTTCCTCGCTTGTCCCATTCGTCGTAAATATTCTTCGGCAGGCGGTAAAGCTCCCACGGCTTCTTGGCGCTCCAGTCGATGATACTCTTATTCTCGCGGCTCATGCTTACAAGCTCGTTTACGGTATCACGGTGTCCGAGCTTCGCGAGCATCTCAAGCTGCGGATGAACGGCATAGTGGCATAGGTAGCGTATGAACATCGGCGGCCAGAAGGACGTGTGCTCGTACGCGTGATACTTAAGGAACGTGTCGTCGATATTAAGCTCCGAGCCGCGGAGAATATCGTAATCGTACTTCTCGGTGAAAATGCCGTGATTCCAGGCGAACGGCTCCTCGTAGGTCCTCATCATCTGAAAAGGATAGTCCCGTCCCCATTTTTTATAATATTCCGCATTGCCCGGGGTGAGATGGTATCTCATGACCTCAAAGCTGTCTGTATAGCCGGCAAGGTTCTTACTGTATGACCTCTCGGCATAAATACAGCGGAACCATACGTCGTCGTGACTTGTAGCAAGGAATACGGCGACGCATCCGAGAGCGTATAACCTCGATACGCTGCATACCTTAATATTCTTCACGGTCGCCTTTGTCTTGCAGATCGGGCAGAATGCCTCGGAATTGTGCGGCGCGTGGTAAAGTATTCTATCCTCGGGCCGTTCGGTGCGCTTCAGACACTTTTCACCTTCGGTGAAGGTATTATGACAGGCGGTGCAGGTGTACTCCCTCTCGCCTTTCCTTATCGTTTTGAAAAAGAGATACTTCGTAAATGCCTTATCTATCTCGGTATAAATGCGCTCGGGAATGCCGGGCATTCCGTCAAATACCTTTGCATCGTCATTCACTGAAGGACACCTCCTTTCCGTCAACGTCGTAGTAGGTGTCTTCCTTTATCTCCTCGCCGTCAACGGTGAATACCGCGATCTGCTCGGGCTTTCCCCTGCGGTCGAGCTTCAGAAATGCAAGCACGTCGCCGAGCTTACCCTTCGCCATCGGCTTTTTACCGCGAACGATAGCGTAGCCGCACCTCGCCTCTCCGCAGTCCTCGGTTATGTGACTGCTGTGTTCGTCCGGGTGCTTAGACAAATAGATGAGAATATGTAAAAAGTAATCCTCAAGGGAAAGTATGCGTAGGATCTTAAGCTCGGTAGCCGCGATCTTCGAGTCGCAGCCGTCCTCGTCTATATCTCCGCCTACACCGACGAGGCAGTAGACGGATTTGTGTACGTAGGGATAATATGAAAGACAGTCTATGGGATTCTCGGCGCAGTGAAAGCCGTTTCTTGCGCAGTTGGCATCTGTCGTCGTGTTGAGCCCCATATTGAACTGATACCCGCGGCACTTAAGTCCGGGATCAAAGGCCTTGTATGCAAGCTTCATATTCCACCTCCGAAAAGGTCCTCAAAACGAAGGTCGAGAATTTTTGCAGACGTCTGGGAATTTGGCAGTTTTATCTCCATTCGGTGCTCGATCACCGCATCGGGGAAGAAATACTGTGCTGCCATACGATAGACCTCAATGTCCGAAAGTGCCTGTCCTTCTACCTTGAAGCTGTCAAGGCAACCTGTGAGGGTCTTATCCTCTGCCATAACCGCAGAGGCGAAGACAGCGCTCTGCTCGCAAAAGTAGCAAAGTGTGTCGCAGACAAAGGGCTTCAGATACTCGCCTTCCCGCGTCTTCGGCTTGCCGTTATCCTCTCAGAGCTTACGAACGGCGTTGATTTGAACTTCATTCATAAATAAATACCTCTCTTCTTTTATTTTTTTGAAGCCGAGATATTTCTTCTTGACAGGGGGTGCTATTCTGTTGTATAATAGTCTCGGCAAAGTTAATCTTATTTGAATGTCCGTCGGCTCGCACCCGGCGGGCTTTCTTTTTTTCTTCGCGCATAAATGCGCGGACAAGCAGGATCCAATCGCAGGCGATGATCGGCAGAAGCCAAAGCGTCTTGAATCCGAAAATAACCGCAAGGACCGCAGGCAGGAACTCGAAAAGAATAATAAGCTCGAATAATACAAAGGTCTTCATAGTCCGTTCTCGACCTCCCTCTGCATCTTGTACGCCGCCGCGTCGCTCATAAGTACAGGGTACCCGTCGGCGTTCTCCTTGAGGAGAATGACTACACCGTAAAGCTTCGTTCCGCAAAGCCGCGAAGCAACGGGGTTTACCTTTTTGTTGAGCGAACCATAGTAGTCGCTGATCGCCACCCTGCGCACACCGTTATGCTCTCCCGCATAGTGCTGCTCGGTCGCCCTGGTACCGAGTGCACTTTTTATCGTCGGCCACTTCTTGTCCATCTCAATGGGCATCCGCTTCATATCTCCGTCCACCGCTATTCGTATCCCGTATAGCGGTATCTTATTTTTCTGCATGCTGTTTTTCCTTTCTGTTAAATATTCACTTCTCCTACAAGCTCGGCAAACGGCGTCTTAACCGCAACCGAGATCAGATACAAGGTGCTCATCGGCATATCAAGCGGAGTCTTGACATGCTCGTAAAAGGTCGATTTCGGAACACCAATCTTCTTGGCAAGCTCGGTATAGTTCTTGATATCCGCCTTTGCCATTCCGACACGGATAGCCCTTGCGACCGTTTCATTCGCCTTCGCAAGCTTACTCGGCGTCTTAACCATTCGATACGCTCCTTTCGTAATTACGCGCTTGTTTCGCCCTCGAAAAGAATTTCATTGATGGCAGCGAGGATCTTCGGATTTTCCATTTTACCCGTCATGATCTTGTTGAGATAAGACGAGTCAAAGTAAAGTCCGGTCTTCTTTTTGACTTCAGATATCAGCCATTCCTGTGTCTCGTCCTTTTCAATAAGAGTACATTTGATCTTCTTTCCGAAGTCCGTAAGTTTGTTTTTCATATAACCTCCCAAGTTAAAAAAGTCTTGACAATTACGGGAAAGTGTAATATACTGAACGTGCCAACACTCGAATATTACCCTATCCCGTAATTTCACCCTCATTATATTACCCCTTCGGGTAATTGTCAAGTACGAAATTACGCTTTCGGGTAAATTTTGTCACTATGAACAAAGGGGGTACGATTATTTTGTGCGAATTGTATGCAAGACTTGAAAACCTGTGTAAGGCAAAAGGCGTAAACATTACCACGATGTGCAAAGAAAGCGGAGTAAATCGCGGAACACTAACTGACTTGAAAATGGGAAGGCGAAAATTCCTTTCCTACGAAAGCTTAATCAAGCTTTCTAAATACTTCGATGTGTCCGTTGAATACATCGCTGGCAAATCCGAAGAAAAAGAAAAAGCCCCCGCCGCGATAAGCGACGAGGACGTAAAGATAGCCCTTTTCGGAGGCGACACCGACGTCACCGACGAAATGTGGAACGAGGTAATGAGCTATGCAGAATACCTTAAACAGAAATACAGCAAAGCTTAATAACCTTTATATTTTAGCAGAGAAGAACAACATCCCAATCGACGAGGACTGTCCGGCAGAAATAGTATCAATGTCATTGAAGCTGAAGGACGGCACGAAGATCATCGGTATATCAGACGTAGAGAACTCTGAATATACAAAGCTCGAGCTTGTGGCTCACGAAATGGGGCACTGCATCACCGACAGCTTTTATGTCGGGTATTCTCCCTTCGAGCTCCGAGCGAAGCACGAAAGACGCGCGGATCGTTGGGCAGTAAACCGTCTCGTCCCCTTTCGTTCGCTGTGCAAAGCCGTCGAGGACGGACACCGTGAACTATGGGAGCTCGCCGAGTATTTCGACGTTAGCTGCCAATTCATAGAAAAAGCTATCAAGATGTATGAGCAAAAGGGGAACGTAGTCCCGCCTGCATTCTACCAAAAATATGAGGGGTAATTCAAAGTTAAGGAGAATTAACATGAATACGGAAATAGAAAAAATACTCAAGCACACACCGTATAACTCGTATGAAGACCTGTATAGCGCTGTTTTCAGTAATAGGGCAAGAATCGGTCTTTCAAACGGTGCTTGTAGGCAAATAGCGGGAACTCGCAGACCGTTCTTTGCGGGTTGGGGAGTGCATATCGGCTTTATTCCGTCCGCTATTCTGACAGTTTGTTTGTCAATTCACTCGAAAAACTACCTTTTGTTGCTATTACTTTTGCTGGAACTGATCTTCCCAATGGCAGTATATCTGTTAAAGAATCTACGTATAAAGACATGGTACATTCCTGTAATTATACTTTTTGTTAATTCGCTTATCTACAAGCTGCCGTTAGCAATCAACATTCTTGCGATAAGCTGGCTTCTCAACTGCCTGATCGTTAGCTGGTGGCAGAAGAAACTATATGTTATGAGCGTAAAGCTTCTTCAATACGACAAGGATACCTTTGTCCGGGCTTATTATTCAAGCAACTTGCTTATTACTGACTGTTGCGGTAACACCTACGATTTTCTTCGACAGAAAGAAATCGAGAAGCGGTCCGAGGAACGACTCTTGGAAGTATTAAAAATCGGTTCCGGAATAGAAGATGTTAGAGAAGCAATAAGCGAATTTACTCATTTCTATAATGAAAAGGGAAAACATATTCCAAGCGATTTGTATATAGGCGTATGGAACCTGCCTGAGAAAGATCAAATTGATAAGTTAGTAGCTATTCTTGAATTAGGTACAGGGGCTTCAGGAATAGACGAGGTAACAAATAAGCTGATAGAGTTTTACAAATCCAAAGGAATATCAATTCCTAAAGATCTTTGCGTCGCACGGTAATAAAAATGGCAACCAAAGACGGGAACAGATGGCGAACCGCCGTGCTGATCTCAGCACCGGGAGAGCCGCGAAAATATAAAAGCTTCTACGGCGCTACCGCAAAGGAAGCAGACTACCTCGCCATGCGCTACAAGATGGAAGGCAAAAAGACCGAGGCAGAGAAGCGCGCCGAGATGACGCTCGGCGAAGCAGTCGAGGCATATATAGAGCTCCGCACTCCTACCCTCTCGCCTTCGACGATCCAAGGATACGAGGTAGCGAAAAGAAATTATATCAGCAAGGAGCTCGCAGGCAAGCTCATCAAAAATATAGATTACGTCACTCTGCAGAGAGAAGCAAATCGCATCTCCGAAGATCATTCGGTTAAAACCGCGAAAAATACGATAGGTCTTGTATGCGCGGTGCTTCGCGTATATAATCCCGATTTCGTTACAAGACAGATATCCTATCCTAAAACAGTAAAAAAGGAGTACGCAACTCCCGACTCGGAAACGCTCGTCCGAACCTTCAAGGCGATTGAGGGAACGGTGTGCGAGCTTCCCGTCCTCTTATCCGCTTGGCTCTCGCTCCGTATGTCGGAAATACTCGGGCTTAAGTGGACAGATATTCGTGACGGTTATATCGACATCAACACCGCTATCGTTATGGGAAACTGCGGTCCTGTAGAAAAAACAACGAAGACGGAAGGGAGCACACGTAAGATCCCGCTGCCGCAGTTCTTAAAGGACCGCATGCTCGCGCTTCCGCGCAAAGGCGATCATATTTTTGAAGGCCTCTCTTCAAGCTCCATCGCGAAAAGCTTCCACCGCGCCCTCAATAAGCACGATATCCCGCACTATCGCTTTCACGACCTGCGCCACGCAAACGCTTCTATAATGTTGATGCTCGGCGTACCGGATAAATACGCAATGGAGCGCGGCGGATGGTCTTCCCCTTCGGTTATGAAAAGCGTATATCAGCAGACCTTCTCCTCGGAGCAAATTGCCATCGCAGAACGCATAGATAACTACTTTTTAGACCTCATGCAACGGTCTATGCAACGGATGAACCCGTAAACCCCTATAAAATAGCGATCCGCTTCGGGTTCGACTCCCCTCGGATCCACCAACACACTATTACACAAAACCCTATTTCTATGTCGGCGGCTTTGCCGTTACCATTTGGCTTGTGTAATAAAACAGAAGAAGCAGAGTGTTTTTGATAATGTTCTGCTTCTTTACTTTATATAGAATAATTCAGACTTGTAGCGGTTAAGCCATAGTGCTTACCCGCTATTTTTATGAATTGAATATGCCTGTGTTGTCTAATTCCTCGTGTGGCAAGTCGTCATTTTCAAGCTTACTGCATTTATCGT
>JAFTTT010000115.1 GCA_017466625.1 Clostridia bacterium | reverse complement strand
TCTTGTAAACTCCCCGCCATGTAACTGTCTGCGCTATATCAAGCATAACGGATACACCTTTGACCTTGCGGCAACACAGTGCTTCGGTTTTGCGAGATACTGTCAGCTCAAGATATTCGGACACACAGACGGCTCGGCGCCCGAAAAATATACGAACGCACTCGGCGGAGCGTGGAATCCGGGCAAATTTACGGCAAACGATCTTATGAGCGTCTTCCTTGAATACGGTGCAGGCGGGCATATACGAACGAAAGCGGGACACTCTCTCTTCGTAATTTCGGTAAATGCTACAGGCTTTACCACTTATGAGTGCAACACGAACGCAAAGGACTGCCTCGTTTACACGCGCGACTGGACGTGGGCAACCTTCTATAATTCTGTCAAGTCGAGAGGAATATACTATTATAAGATCCCGACAGATTTCAGCGGAAGCACGGGTGCTATAACAGATAACTATCCCACGGGCGACTATCTTATTGACGCCGACGGCGGTCTCAGACTCCGCGAAAAGGCGACGACAAGCTCAAATATTCTTGTTACTATTCCAGACGGTACTATTATAACGATAAGTGAAACTGTCGAGATAGACGGTGCTTCCACCAACAGATGGTGGGGAAAGACCACTTATGACGGAAAAACCGGTTGGGTAAGCCTTGATTATGCAAGGCTTCAGTCTGAAATATCGGCTATAAAGATCACTTCTCTTCCCGAAAGAACGGTATTCTATCAGGACGAGCAATTTTCGTATGAGGGACTCGAGGTACAGCTTGTTTACGCTTCGGGTACTTACGGTACTCTTCCCGGAGGATACAAGGTGACACCGCCGAGTATGGCTCACCCGGGAACGTACAAGGTAACCGTTTCCTATCTTTCCTTCTCAACGACCTATGAAATAACGATAAAGAGTATAGCGATCCTGCCCGAAAAGATAGAATTTGACCGCGGTACCATTACGCTTATGACGGGCGGCGAATTTGTTCCCGTATACGGAGTCGACTATCAGATACTCCCCTCCGATACGACCGACAAAACGCTCGAATGGTCGGTAGTCAGCGGCTCGCACCTCGTTTCTGTGGATAAGGAATCGGGTGTGGTCACCGCAAGCAAGGCGGGAAGCGGCTTCGTTGAGGGCGCGGCGCGTATTTTGGCAAAATCTCTTGCCAAGGACTCTTACGGAAACCGCGTGAACGTTGAAGCCTACTATACCGTAGAGGTAATAAAAGCGCCCGCTGACGGCGAATGGAGTCAGCCTGCAACGAATCTTCCCGAAGGAGTTACACTTTCGGACTATATTATCGAGTACTGCGCGAGCGAGTCCGATTTCAATAAGGGCAACTGGAAAAAGTACAGTGAATCGACGACCTCGAGCGTATATAAATACCGTTTCCGCGACTCGTATAAGCTGACCTGGTATTACGACCTCGACAGCAGCGACGGAAACATAGAGCTTCCCTCCTCCTTCGGGTATCCGAAATCGGCGAATATCGGAGAAAAGGTCACCCTTTCCAAGCTCAAGGCTGTAACGCAGACCAACCGTATCTTTGCGGGATGGTTCGTTTCGGCAGAGGGCGCGAGAAATCTTGACAAGAGCCTTGCGTACAAGGGCAGCGCGATAAACGGCGACACCGAGTTTTTCGCAGGCTGGATAGACCTTTCAAACGAGGAATTCCTTGTAAATGCCGCTGAAAACGACCCGATACACACCGTCGGTAAGAATCTGCAGGCGTTCGGCGTGTTTGCTTCCGATATAAATATAAGCGACGACAGCGGCGGTCTGAGATTTTACGGACATATAAGCTCGGCACTTATCGACAAGCTTTCGACCCTCAGCTCAAAAGAAGTGAGCTACGGAATGGTAGCGCAGATAGCCTCGAAGACCTCAGGCGCACTGACAAGCGCAACCTCCGAAGGATATCTGCAAAACGGAAAATCCATCGTGGTGACCGCAAAGAAGGATTACGGTGAATTCAAATTCCTCGGAAGCGGAAGCTATACGGTGTTCACGACTCTTGTTGTCAACATCCCGATAGAGGATGCCAAAACAGACATCGCCGCGCGCGGATTTATCACCTATTACGACGCAAACGGCAACAGACGCGCGTTCTACTACACGAACACCGCCGAAAACACACCCGATATGACGCTCAAAGCGAGCGGTGTGACCTCGAACCTTTACAAGTGCGCCGACAAGATGTATGCCTCGGCAAGCGACCTTGAGAAAAACTGGCTTATCGAAAACGTTCTTGGACATGATTATGAGGGGTAATGAAATTTATCATAAATGCAGTAAAAAAGACTCTCTTCGGGCGAAGGGAGTCTTTTTGATTGCCCGTCGCCCGTTTTTTGCGATTGAATACAAGCGGAAGGAGCGAGGCTCTCCCATGCCGCGGACAATTTATCCCCTAACCCGTAGGGGCGTTTCATTCAATCGCCTGCCTCAAGTTATTTGCTTTTCTCTTTTTCAGTAAAGTTTTTGAGATTCCAAAACGTTTTGCTTGCAAATCGTTTTAAACTTCTTTACAAAAAGTTCTTTGGTGGGGTT
>JAFTTT010000114.1 GCA_017466625.1 Clostridia bacterium | reverse complement strand
CGTTCGGGTAAGAGACGAATTTTCGCTATCTCCCGTTTCCGCATACGTCTATAGCGGGACCGTGGATAACGGAAGTGATATGGGCGCGGTAAGGAAGACGTCCGAGATAGAAGACGGATTCAAGGACATATTTATCAAAGCAGGCGAGCATATCGTTATAGACTTCGGTCAAAACATAGTCGGTTGGCCCAAGTATGAGCTGAGTGCCGAGCGCGGAACGAAAATTGAGACACTCTTTGGTGAAATGCTCAACGACAGCGGCGATCGCAGCCGCGGAAACGACGGACCGAAGGGAAGCTTGTATATCGAAAATTACCGTTCCGCCTTGGCTCGATACATTATCGTTTCATCGGGCGCAGAGCATGAAAGCTGCTCGCCAAGACACGTTTTCTACGGCTTCAGATACGTCGAGATCTTTGCTGATCGCGACATTACGCTTCACAGCGTAAAAGGCGAGGTCGTCGGCTCAGATATTGCCGAAACGGGAAGCTTCGTGTGTGATAACGCAGAGGTCAATCGGCTGTACTTAAACGCAGTATGGGGAATGAGAGGAAACTACCTGTCAATTCCTACCGATTGCCCTCAGCGCGACGAGCGTCTCGGCTGGACGGGAGACACGCAGATATTCTGCGGTGCTGCATCATATATGGCGGATATAAAGCAATTTATGCGCAAGTGGCTCGGTGATGCAAGAGACTCACAAAAGACCTTGGAGGGCGCGTATTCGTCTGTCATTCCGTATCTTGGTTGGAAGGAAAGGGCAGACGCCGCGTGGGGCGACGCAGGAATCATCGTTCCTTATCGTATGTGGCTCATGTATGGAGATAAGTCCATAATTGCCGAGCACTACGATTCGATGGAAAGCTATATGAAGCACCTCGAAAGGTTTGGCCTTGACGGCCCGAAGCCCACCTTCGGCGACTGGCTCAATTACGATGAAACCGACGGTAAGTATATCGGCGTCTGCTATTACGCCTATGATGCACTGCTTATGAGCCGCTTCAGCGAGATTCTCGGCAAAAGCGACCGCGTTAGATACTATGACGGTCTCCGTGAACGCATTATTGCTTACTGGAAAGAGAAGTACGTGCTTGACGACGCATTGACAGTCAGAACTCAGACGTCGCATCTTCTTCCCCTTGCTTTCGACATGGTCGACGGCGAAATCAGGGATTCGCTCATATCCGAGCTCCGTGAGCTTATTGTCGGTAACGACTACACCTTAAGCACCGGCTTTGTCGGAACGGGAATACTTAATCAGACTCTTTCAAAGGTTGGTTTACACGATCTTTGCTATTCGCTTTTGCTTCAGACAAAGGACCCGAGCTGGCTATATTCGGTCCGCCAGGGCGCGACGACGATATGGGAAAGATGGAATTCCTACACTAAGGAAAAGGGCTTTGGCGACGTTTCGATGAATTCCTTTAACCACTACTCATACGGAGCGGTTGCGGAATGGTTTTACAGCGGTATCTGCGGAATACAGCCCGATCCCGATGATCCGGCATTTGAAACCTTCATTCTCGCGCCTAATCCCGATTTTCGCAAGAACTTGCCGAGCGGACAAAAGAGAATCAACTTTGCTCGTGCTACTTATAATTCCCGCGCGGGAAAAATAGAAAGCGGCTGGAAAAACGAAAACGGAAGCTTCGTATACGATTTCGTCATTCCCAACGGAACATGCGCGAAAGTAAGCATCGTGTCGGAAAAAGACGTGTTGTATTTCGGCGGTCTTAAGATGACGAAGGATGATCTTAATGCAATACGTAACGGCGAACGGCTTGAGTTTACGCTAAATGGCGGAAGGTATTCCGTAAAGGTTCCGAATTGACTTCTAAACTGCCGAAAAGCGATGCTTTTCGGCAGTTTTTTCTTTTCTATTCGCTTAAATTAATGAAAATTCTACTTGTATAATTTAAGACGATGTGATATAATGAAGGATATAGTATCACAAAAGAAGGCAAACCCATGAAATATCTCGTACTCATCCCCGACGGTGCCGCCGATTATCCTATCGACGGTCTTGGCAATAAGACCCCCTTCGAATGCGCCAATAAGCCAACGCTTGACGCGCTTGCGAAGGTGTCCACGGTCGGAACCGTCTCAAACGTTCCGTCACACATGGTTCCCGAGAGCGATACAGCAAATCTCGCGATCCTGTCATACGACCCCGCAATATACTCCAAGGGACGCTCGCCGCTTGAAGCGATGTCGATGCGTCTTACGATGAACGACGGGGATATCGCATTCCGTTGCAATATCGTGACGGTCTCTGAGGACGAAGCAAATTACGATGATAAGATAATGCTCGACCACTCTTCCGACGAGATAACGACAGAGGAAGCTACCGAGCTCGTAAAAGCGCTCCACGAGGCATTCAAGACCGAAAAGAGAGCTTTTTACCCCGGTGTCAGCTACCGTCACTGCATGATATGGAACGACCCTCCCGCATACGAGGAATTTAACCGTCCCCATGATCATCTCGGCAAGGGAGTAAAGGACATAATGCCGCCCGAGCCGTACGCGACGCTAATACGCGACAGTTACAAGGTGCTGAAGGATCATCCCGTAAACCTCGCACGCAAGGCGCGCGGACTCAAGCCGGCAAACTCGATCTGGCTCTGGAGTCCCGGCGAGAAGCCGGCGCTGTCTTCCTTCAAGGAAAAGTGGGGACTGAACGCGACCGTTATTTCGGCGGTCGACCTCATAAAGGGAATCGGAATCTGTGCCGAAATGGAATCAGTCGACGTTGAGGGCGCAACGGGTAACTATAAGACGAATTACGAGGGCAAGGCAAACGCCGCGATCGACGCCTTCAAGCGCGGAAAGGACCTCGTATACGTTCACGTTGAAGGTCCCGACGAGTGCGGCCACCGTGCAGAACTCGAAAACAAGGTCACTTGTATCGGGCATATCAGCGAGAGGATCCTGAAGCCGATATACGAGTACCTGAAGAGTACGGAAGAGGATTTTTCAATAATGATCCTCCCCGATCATCCGACCCCGATAGTGAGAAGAACTCACACGCTCGATCCCGTGCCGTTCATGATCTACAGATCGTATGAAGAGGCAAACGGAGTCGATTGCTTCTGCGAAAAGAGCGCGGCAGAGAAAAACTGCTATATTCAGCGCGGACACGATCTTATGTCCATGCTTATAAAATAAATTTTAAGGCGGAAATAATCTTGATAAATTACGATCACGACTACGAAGTTGAATATGAGCCGAGAAAGATCTCGGAATCGTTATTCGAGTGGCTTGAAATATTTATAGTCTCGGTTGCTGCGGTGTTTATACTTTTCTCGTTCGTCGCGAGGATCGCAGTAGTGGAGGGTAACTCCATGTATCCGACGCTCTCGAACGCCGACAAGCTCCTGGTGCGTCAGATATTCTATGAGCCGAAGCAGGGCGACATAGTCGTTTGCCAGTCGGTAAGATACGGCCTCGACAAGCCGCTCGTAAAGCGAATCATCGCAACTGCGGGACAAAGGGTCCGCCTTGATAAGACGAACTGGAAGATATACGTTAACGACTTCCCGATCGACGAGCCGTACCTCGTTATAGGAGAGGGCTCGATGGTAGACTGGGAGTACGATACCGACGAGATAGTAATTCCCGAAGGACACGTGTTCGTTATGGGAGATAACCGTAACAACTCGCTCGACAGCCGTTTCTACGGCGTCGGAATGATAGACGAAAGATATATTATCGGTCAGGTAGTATACCGATTCCTGCCTTTTAACGGATTCGGACCGGTAAAATAAAAACGGAGAATTAAAATGCCATCTGAACTGATACAATGGTTCCCCGGGCACATGGCGAAAACGCGCAGGATGATGAAGGAGATGCTTCCGCAGGTCGATGCGGTCATCGAAATTCTCGACGCGCGTATACCGATAAGCTCAAAGAACCCCGAGCTTCATAAGATCGTCGGAAATAAGCCGGTGCTGACGCTTTTCAGTAAATCAACGCTTGCCGATCCCGAATCGATAAGCAGATGGAAGCGTTACTATGAAAAAGAGGGAAAGACCTGTCTATTCATAGATAGCTCGAGCGGTGCGGGAATAAACGAAATTCCCGATAAAATACGCGGCCTTTTGTCCGAAAAGCTTGCTCGCTACGAAAACAAGGGAATGACGGGCAAGACCTTACGCGTAATGATCGCAGGAATACCTAACGTTGGAAAATCATCGCTTATAAACCGTCTTGCAGGCGGCAAGCGCGCGAAGGTCGAGGACCGTCCCGGTGTTACGCGCGATAAGCAGTGGATAACGACGAAGTACGGAATTGAGCTTCTCGATACACCCGGCGTGCTTTGGCCGAAGTTTGAGGATCAGACGGTCGGTGAAAACCTCGCAGTCACGGGTGCGATAAGAGACGAGATTCTCGACCAGGAAAGAATTGCCATAATTCTTTGCGGTCGTTTGCGCAAAAAATATCCCGAGCTTCTTTCGGCTCGATACAAGCTCGGCGATATGTCGCAGTACGAGGATATGATAGACTACGATCTGTTTGAAACGATCGGAAGAAAACGCGGATTTCTTATAAGCGGCGGTGAGGTAAACACCGAAAGAACTGCCGTTATGCTGCTCGATGAATTCCGAGGCGGAAAGATCGGCAGAATGACTCTTGAAGAACCATAAGCACAATGTGCCAACCCTAATGAGAGAGGAGTACGGGGAATAAAGCTTTATTCCCCGTATTTTATATTATGGATTACTATTTTGAAAACGAAGCGGTAGAGCAGGGATATGCATTAGTCTGCGGAACCGACGAGGCAGGCCGCGGACCGCTTGCAGGAAGCGTATATGCGGCGGCGGTAATACTTCCGCAGGGACTCGTTATCGATGGGCTGAACGACTCCAAAAAGCTCACGGAAAAGAAGCGCGATATCCTGTACGATAAGATCAAGGAGGAAGCGATAACCTACGGCATCGCCTACGCAACGGCATCAGAGATAGACGAAATGAATATACTCAACGCCGCGCTGCTTGCAATGCGCCGTGCCATCGAGAAGCTCGATCCGAAGCCCGATTTTGTCCTCGTCGACGGAAACCAGACGCGCGGATTTACGATACCTGCAAAGGCGATAGTCAAGGGCGACGCTAAAAGCCCGAGTATCGCAGCGGCATCGATCCTTGCCAAGGTCGAGCGTGACCGCTCCTGCCTTGAGCTTGATAAAAAGTACCCCGAATACGGTTTTGCAAAGCATAAGGGCTATCCAACGAAGGAACACTACGAGGCAATAAAAAAATACGGAATAACACCCGAGCACAGACGCTCGTTCAGATTGGAGTAAAATTATGAAAAATACACTTAAAAACAAAAAGCTTTTCGTCTTCGACCAGGACGGAACGATCTACCTCGGCGCAAAGGTCTTTGATTACGCTATCGAGTTCATAAACAACCTCCGCAAAAACGGTTACAAGGTGCTTTTCTTCACGAACAACGCATCGCATAACCCCGATTTCTACTATGAAAAGCTTACGCGTATGGGCTTTGAGCCGAGCAGAAACGAGATACTTACCGCAGGCGACGTAACGATACAGTTCCTTAAGAGAAACAGAGCAGGGCAGAAGTGCTACCTCGTTGGCACGCCCGAGCTTGAAACTCAGTTTGTAAACTCGGGAATTGAGCTTTCTGAGGAAGCACCGATAGTCGTAACGAGCTTCGATACGACCCTTACCTACGCAAAGCTCGATACCGCTTGCCGCCTCGTGCGTAACGGCGCGGAGTATATCTCTACTCACCCCGACTTTAACTGTCCGACAGAGGACGGATTCATTCCCGACAGCGGCGCGATCTCCGCATTCGTTACCGCATCGACGGGTGTAACTCCTACCTACTTCGGAAAGCCCTATAAATCGGCGCTCGATATGATGTGTCAGATAACCGAGACAGCACCCGAGGATATGGTCATCTTCGGCGACCGCCTCTATACCGACATCGCGCTCGGTAAGCGTAACGGCGTCACGAGCGTCCTCGTCCTCTCGGGCGAAACGAAGCAGAACGACGTCGATAACGCAGATGAAGCCGATAAGCCCGACTTCGTCGCCCCCTCGCTTCTTGAGGTCAACGATATAATGTTTAATTAAAAACAAAAATGCCTTTCGTAGAAGGGCATTTTTGTTTTGGTAGGGGAGGGGCTTGCTCCTCCCGTCTTATAAAAACCTCCGAGCGTTCGCTCGGAGGTTTTACTGCTTATTCAGGTTTTTGGAATCCCTCGGGAAAAAAGGAAAGCGGATGACTGGGGCCTAGCTCATAGCAGGACAATCTCATTCGTGAACGCTCGGTAATTATATAGGTGAAGCTACCGGAATAACCTACCTGCGTAATTCCGTCGTGCTTTGTATGTGCATGGTGATAATATAACTCTAAATTAAAACAACTATATTCATGTGGACCGGCGTTAAATACATCTATTTGAAAATGAATTTTTACGCCGTTTTTGTCAACTTTCTTTACGCCCTTTAGTGCTTCCCCAAGGTTGAACTCGGATCCTACGAATCCTTGGATATCAATATAAATACGATAATCTTTTTCAGGGGTAAGAGTTTTGGTTATGCCGTTATATGAAATTGTAATCAAGGCGTTTTCGTAAGAGGTTATTATTTGCGGAATGCGATTTATAGTAATTAAATCGGTATACCGCTTTTTAGGTAAAACGGTCCATTCTATATCGGAATATAGACGCATTCTTCCGGTCGTGTGCATCGCAATGATCTGTCGCATATTTACTTTATTTTCAAGACCATCGCTTGAAAAAGCAGCTATCGAATCAGATCTTGTGAAGAAATCAAGCTCTTCATCGCTGAATTCCGATATTATTTTATCGGGAACTGCAAGCTCGGAAAGAAAACGCTTAGTGTCAGCATATCCGTTTTCGGCATCGTTTGCAAGTGTACCGTTAACCGACTGTTGCCGAAGGGTTCCGACTGTATTCTCTTCTCGTTTTACAGACGGAAGCTGCGGATGGAAATGAGAGCAGGCGACAAATTGAACGAAACACAAAAATATGGTTATCAATAAAGCTGAAATTTTTTTGTTCATAATTAATTAGGGATGTAGTTTATTGGTTCAGGAAGTGATACGGATATTCTGTATCAATCACTATCTTTATTGTAACATCATTATATCACATTTAACAAAAAATGTCAATAGGTTTTTGAATAGATGTGCAAAAACAGCAAAATCGTGATAATTTCGTTGAATTTTAACACAGTGCAATAAAGCGAGACATTTTGTATGCAGTTTATGCCTACAATAAAAATCCGTCCGAGAATCTCGAACGGATTTTGTCATTTTAATCGCAGCAAGGATCTGCCTTCGGCTTTTTGGGTTCCTCGGGCGCGGGCTCGGTCACATCTCCGAGACCGGAGGTCTCTGAGAACATAACGTTTGCCTTCGTCATGTTAACGACGTCTGTCGGAACGATGATCTTTGATGCGCGTCCATTGGACATAGCAACGAGCGCCTCGTACTTCTTGATCTCAAGAACCGCATTGTCAGCGCCGGCTTCCTTAAGTGCGGCAAGACCGTCTGCCTCTGCCTTTTTAGCAAGGTAAATAGCTTTCGCTTCACCTTCTGCTCTTGCGATGCGTGCGTCTCTTTCACCTTCGGCGGCGAGGATCATTGCCTGCTTGTCACCCTCTGCACGAGTGATAACAGCTGCCTTGTGTCCTTCTGCCTCAAGAAGGGTCTCACGGCGGTCACGCTCTGCCTTCATCTGCTTTTCCATCGCGTTCTGAATTTCAGCAGGCGGAATGATGTTCTTAAGCTCAACGCGGTGAACCTTGATGCCCCACTTATCGGTAGCTTCGTCGAGGATCTCGGTCATCTTGCCGTTTATGGTATCACGGGAGGTGAGAGTATCGTCAAGCTCAAGCTCACCGACGAGGTTACGAAGAGTAGTTGCCGCAAGGTTTCCAAGCGCGGAAATGGGGTTGACCGCACCGTAGCAGTAAAGCTTCGAATCGTAGATAGCGTAGAAAATAACGGTATCTATCTGCATGGTAACGTTATCCTTGGTGATAACGGGCTGAGGAGGTGAGTCAAGCACCTGCTCCTTGAGCGTTACCTTCTTTGCAACGACCTGAATGATCGGCCATTTCCAGTGAATACCGGCAGACCAGGTCTTCTGATACTTGCCGAGGAACTCAATTACGTATTCAGTTGCCTGCGGAACGATCTTAATGCATGCAATGAGAAGAATTATAACTATAACTGCTGCAATAATAAGAGGGATCATAGTAAATACTCCTTTTTTCTTTGGTATATATATTATACCATACTAAAGCGCAGTTGTAAAGAAAAATCGTATCAGACACGCATTATTTTCATAATAGACCT
>JAFTTT010000113.1 GCA_017466625.1 Clostridia bacterium | reverse complement strand
TTATGCCCAAATATTCGCAGATATAAAAGAAAACGGTCATTGAGGGGAAGCTAACACCTGTTTCTATCCCGTTTATATATCCATGACTTTGTCCAATATCCAAACTCATCTCTCGCGCGGACACGCCTTTGTTAAGGCGAAGTTGAGAAAGTCGCAAAGCAAATTCTTTTAATTCCACTAATAATCACCACCCTATGTATCTGATTGTACTATATAGAATGGCGGCGTTTGTAATATATATTCGGTAATATATATTGACATATCCGAATTATTTAGATATAATTGCCTTAACTACTGATTCATTCATTTACGGGTGATTATATGATTTGTACTTTCTTTGGGCATCGTGACGCGCCGACCGAAATTTGCGACAAGCTTCAAGCGGTATTGGTCGATCTTATTGAAAATCACGGTGCCGATACTTTTTACGTTGGCAACAACGGCAATTTTGATGCTATGGTAAGGAATACCTTGGCAAAATTGAAGCCGGTATACCCACATATTGAATTCACCGTCGTATTGGCATATTTGCCGACGAAAAAGGAATGCGAAGCAGATTATGAAACTATCTATCCCGAGGGACTTGAGGATACTCCGCCGAAATTTGCAATTTCGAAAAGGAACGAATGGCTCGTTGAGAATTCAGATACCGTTATAACTTACGTAAACCGTTCTTGGGGCGGTGCATGGCAGTCCCAAAAGCTCGCAGAAAAGCGAGGGAAAACGGTCATAAATTTGATACAATAAAGGACAGAGACTTTCGTCTCTGTCCTTTTCGCTTTTTGATTTATCAAGCCATAAGCTCTTCAAATTCGTCGAGAAGCTCTTCAAAGGTCTTGAGTGCGGTCTCGATCGGCTCGGCAGTAGCCATATCAACGCCTGCCTTCTTGAGGATCTCGATAGGCGTATCGGAGCAACCTGCGGAGAGGAATCCGAGGTACTTCTTGACCGCCTCGTCGCCCTCGTTCAGGATCTTGCGCGAAAGCGCCATCGCAGCCGAGAAGCCGGTAGCGTACTGGAATACGTAGAAATTCATAAAGAAGTGAGGGATTCTCGCCCATTCCATATCGATCTCGGGATCAATGGTAACTGCGGGGCCGTAGTATTCCTCGTTAAGACGGTGGTAGATCTTGCAAAGCGCGTCAGCGGTGAGCGACTGTCCGCCCTCAACGAGCTTCGACATTTCAAGCTCAAATTCAGCGAACATCGTCTGACGGTAAAGGGTCGTACGGAACTGCTCGAGGAAGTAATTTATCAGGTACGCTCTGCCTGCCTTATCGGTCGTCTTTGAGAGAAGATGCGACATAAGGAGCGCCTCGTTGCAGGTCGACGCGACCTCGGCAACGAAGATAACGTAATCGGCGTAAACGGTCGGCTGATTTTCCTTCGAGAGGTAGGAGTGCATTGCGTGTCCCATCTCGTGCGCGAGGGTGAACATCGAATTGAGAGTATCCTCGTGGTTAAGAAGCACGTAGGGGTGAGGACGTGCGCCCGACGAATATGCGCCGCCGCGCTTGCCGACGTTCTCGTAAACGTCGATCCATCTGTTCTCATAAGCGTGACGAACGACCTTGAGGTAATCCTCGCCGAGGGGCTTAAGCGCCTCAAGGGTAATCTTCTTCGCCTCCTCAAAGGGGATCACGTTCTCCGCCTCGGAAACGAGGGTCGGATATATGTCGTACATGTGAAGCTCGTCAAGCTTCATGAGCTTCTTGCGAAGCTCCATGTAGCGGTGCATGAGGGGCATCTTCTTGTGAACGGTCGCGATAAGGTTGTGATAGACCTCGGTCGGAACCTCGGTTCTCGAAAGCGATGCCTCAAGCGCGCTTCCGTACTTACGCGATGACGCGAAGAACTTGAGCTGACGCATCTGTGCGTCGAGAAGCGCGGCTGTCGTATTCTTAAATGAGCCGAAGGTATGATAAAGCGATTCGAAGGCGTTCTTGCGGAGAACTCTGTCGGAGCTTTCAACGTAAGGAATGTAGGAGCCCTGCGTAAGCTGATGAGTGTTTCCCTCGCCGTCAACGATGTCCGGGAAGCGGAGATCGGCGTTGCGGAAGAAGGAGCCGATGGTGCTCGCCGCACCCGATATCTCGGACGCACCTGCGAGAAGCTTTTCCTCGCTCTCGGAGAGAACGTGAGGACGCTTGCTTCTTACTCTGTCGAGCGAACGGCGATAAAGCTCAAGACGCGGTTCTTCCTTGTAGAAGCGCTCCATCGTCTCGTCGTCGATTCCGATAATCTCGGGAGTAGCGAACGCACTTGCAGCTCCGCACTGAACGAAGAAGGAACGGCATCTGCCGACCATCGCCTGATAGGTCGCGTTGCCGGTATCGGTGTCGGAATTAAGGTGCGCGTAGCTATACAGCTTCGAAAGGGTGACGTCGGCTTCCTCGTCAAAGGTCAGGTATTCGTATAGACCCTCGGCGCTTGCGCTGATCTTGCCCGCAAAGGACGCGATCTTACTCGGGTAGGACTGCGCTTCCTCGAACGCCTTTTCCCACGCCGCGTCGTTTTCAAAAATATCCTCGGTCGCCCAGGTGTTTTCCTTTAAGACCTCGGATCTAAGCGGTATCTTTTTCATACTCATAATTTGTTACCTCTCATAAATAACATCAGTTATATTATAGCTGTTCAGACGTTGACCGTCAAGGGCTATTATTTGCAGTTTTCGCATATTCCGTAGAAAACGGTTTTGGAAAAGTCGACCTCGAAGCCGTGGTCGGACGCGATATGCGAGGCGATCTTCGTCAGCTCCTCGCATTCGGCGTGGATAAGTTTACCGCAGGCCGCGCATTTGAGGTGAAAGTGCTCGTGGCAGCCGCTATGGCCGTCGTTTCGTTGGTAGCATGATGCCGCGCCGTCCACTATGTATTTGCGAAGCTCGCCGTTTTCCGACAGGCGGTCTATCGTGCGGTAGACCGTCGCCTGGCCGATTTGCAGACCCTTATCCGACAGCTTCTTCACGACGTCCGCCGCCGTGAAGTGTGACTGCCCGAACTCGGCTATCGCTTTCAGTATTTCGTCCTTTTGACGTGTATTGTAAACGCGTTTTTCGTTCATGGTCGTTATTGTCCTCAAAATTTATAGGTCAGTAGAGCTCTATTCCGACGACGCCGTATTTTTTCTGTTCTCCGCGAGAATAATACTGCTCCATATCGGACGGCTTTGCGTTATCTATATCGTTCACAGTATAGCCGCATTTTAACAGGGGCAAGGATTTATACAGCTCTTCAAAGCTGTCAAAGTGGTGCAATTTTACGGCGGTTTTTTCAAGCGTTTCACCGTTCAGGGTGTTCGTGAAAACGATTTTATCTCCGACCTTTATTTGTCGGCGCTTTTCATCAAACAAGCGGAGTTCTATTGTCTTTTCGCCGCGCTTTATCATTTCAAAGGGCGCAGAATTTAACTTCATTTTATGTACATCGATTTGCCGACTTAAACAGACAACCGTTTCAACGTGTCCTGTTCTCGGGAACATATCGACGGGAGTTACCGTTCCCATTTCGTAACCTGAATCGACAAGAATCTTTGCATCACGAGCCAACGTGGAAGGATCACAAGAAACATAGACAATTTTTTTCGGAGCCAATCGGCACATACGGTCTACAAGCTCTCGACTCAACCCTTTTCTCGGCGGATCAACGAAAATACAGTCAAATCCGTCGAGCGGTGCAGTCATCGCGTCGGCGCAGATGAAGGTTGCGTTTTTGATGCCGTTAAGCGCGGCGTTTTGCTTCGCGTTTTCGACCGCCTGCGGTATTATCTCGATGCCGAGGACTGAAGCGTCGGGACGCGATTTCGCAAAGGAGATACCGATAGTTCCCGCTCCGCAGTAGAGGTCTGCGACCTTCTTTGCGTCGCCTGCGCGCTTGATGGCTTCGTTATAGAGCAGCTCGGCGCAGGATCTATTGACTTGGTAGAAGGAGAGCGACGAGATGCCGAATTTACATTCGCAGAGGATATCCTCTATTCTATCGGTGCCGTAGAGCACCTTGATTTTTTTGCCGAGGATGACGTTCGTTTCCTCGGGGTGTATATTGAGAATTACGCTGACTACGTTCGGGAAGCGTGTTGTCAACGCTTCGGCGAATTCCTTTTCGCCGTCAAGCGCCTCGTTCGGGGTGACAAGGCAGGTCATTATCTGACCTGTTTTTTCGGCGATGCGGAGATAAATGTGCTTGACTGACCATTTTTTGATCTTTATATAGTCCGAGACGAAGGATGCGATCTCGGAGAGCTGCGGTGCCGTCAGGTCACATCTATCACACGGAATTACGGTATGAGAATGGCGCGCGTAATAGCCGATATTTCCGTTTTCGTCTATCGGGTACTGCGCCTTATTGCGGTAGCCGCTGACATTTCCGTCGGTCACGACCTCGTTTACCGTCGCGTCGACGCCGTTTTTGTGAAAGGCGGATACGACGAGCTCGCGCTTCAATTTGAGCTCATACTCGCGGCTTACGTGTCTGAAGGTACAGCCGCCGCAACGCGGAAACACAGCGCAGTCGGGGCTTACTCTGTGGTTCGACGGGGTTATTATTTTCTCTATTCTTGCGACTCCGTAGTCCTTTGCCGCCTTAATTATTTTTATTTCAAGCTCGTCGCCCGTCACTCCGCCGTCGACGAAAACGACGATCCCGTCGACTCGCGCGACTCCGTAGCCGAGATCGTTCATATCGGTGACGGTGACTTTATGATACGTATTCTTCTTTAGCATTTCGCTCACCAGTACTTTCTGTCGAGCGAGCGGAGCTGAATTGCTTCAGCTATATGCTTGGCTTCTATGTTTTCGCTTCCGTCGAGGTCTGCGATCGTGCGTGATACGCGCAAAATCCTATCGTATCCGCGTCCCGAAAGTCCCATTTTTTCAAATGCGTTTTTTAGCAGATTCGACGCGGTTTCGGAAAGCTGACAGTATTTTCTTATTTGGGAGGATTCCATTCCCGCGTTACTAAAGGTGGTCTCACCGTTTGCGCGGAACCTGTTCACTGCCCGACGGCGTGCTTCGACGACGCGTCTGCGCACCGTTTCCGAGCTTTCCGTCGGCTTACCCGATGCAAGCTCGTCGTAGGACAGCGACGGCACCTCTACCTGAATATCTATTCTGTCAAGGAGCGGTCCGCTTATTTTCTGCAAATAATCGGATATGTCCTTTTTGCGACAGGTACACTGACGCGTCGGATGACCGTAGTAGCCGCATCTGCAAGGGTTCATCGCGCAGACGAGCATAAACGAGCACGGGAACGTTACGCGTCCCGTCGCTCTCGTTATCGTTATTTTTCTGTCCTCAAGCGGCTGACGGAGAACCTCTGCCGACTGCTTCGAGAACTCGGGAAGCTCGTCAAGAAAGAGGACGCCGTTATGCGCAAGCGAGATCTCGCCCGGCATCGGTATCGTTCCGCCGCCCGCAAGTGCGATAGGGGAAAGAGTATGATGCGGCGAGCGGAAGGGTCTGCTTGTGAGCAGCGAGACGTTTTCGGGGAGTATTCCCGCGACGGAGTGAAGCTTCGTCGTTTCTATTGCTTCTTCAAAATCGAGGGGCGGAAGTATGCTCGGTATACGCTTTGCCAGCATACTTTTTCCCGTGCCCGGAGGGCCGATAAGGAGCACGTTATGGCCGCCTGCCGCGGCGATCTCAAGCGCTCTTTTGGCTTTTTCCTGTCCCTTTACGTCGGAAAAGTCGAGCCCGAAGGTCACACTTCCCTCTTCAAAGAGCTTCATATCAAACACCGTCTTGGAAAGCGGTGCTTCGTTTTTAAGGTGGAGGATAAGCTCGCGGACGTTACGCACGCCGTAGACCTCTATCCCGTCGGTCACTGACGCTTCGCCTGCGTTTTCATACGGCACAAAGACCTTTTTCTTGCCTGCGTTACGCGCCGCCAGACACATACAGAGCACGCCCTTGACGCCTCTTACCTCGCCTGACAGCGACAGCTCGCCGATAAAACAGGTATCCTCTATATCCTTCGGGAGCGAGAGCGCGCCGCAGGAGCCGAGAATGCCGATTAGCATGGCAAGGTCGTACGCCGAGCCCTGCTTTTTTCTGTCTGCGGGTGCCATATTTACGGTAATTTCCGCTTCGGGAAATTCAAAGCCGCTGTTTTCGACTGCCGCCTTTATTCTCTCCCTTGCTTCCTTTACCGCCGCGTCGGGAAGTCCGACGACCTCGAATTTCGAAAGGCGGTTTGCGCAGTTACATTCGACCGTGACGGGAAAGCCGTCGACGCCCGTCAGTCCTGCAGAGTATATCACTTGGAGCATTGTATTCTCCTCCGATGTCCTTTATTTTATATCGTCGAGCTTAAGATCTTTCCAGAAATCGGAGAATTCCATTTTCATGCTTTCTTTGATCTCCGACACCATTTCGTTGAATTTACTTGCGACGTAAAAATCCACGAATATGTCGATATTCTTATCGGCATATTCAAAGTCGATCTCGGCACGCTGGACGATGAAGAAGCCGTATTTCACGTCGATTATCGGGCTTATTCCGCCGAAATCGAGCTTTTCGACCTCTGCTTCAACGGTTTGGTCAATTGAACCGAGCGTATAGTAATAGCCGACGTCGATGAAGTTTGCCATCGTCGTATCCTCGCCGTGCTTCTTTATGAGCTCGATAAAGGATTCGCCTGCGTTCGCCCTTGCGAGAATGTCCTCTGCAAGCGCCTTTTTGGCTTCCTTATTCGTTTCATCGTACTCGATATAGACGTATCTTATGTTTCTTACGCTGTTCGGAATGTCCTCAAAGACCGTTTCATCGTCGCTCTTGATTATTCCGCTTTCGGGCGAGGTCACGTGATCGTAGGTCTTGCCCCAAAGCACCGAGAAGCGCTGAAGGTATGCGAAGGCATAGTCGGTCATGAAGTTTTCCTTCTTCGCCTGTTCCCAGCTCTTCTTGTCCGCCTTCAGCTCGCCGAGCGCATCGTCGACCGCCTTCTTTTCCTTTTCGGTAAGAGTGATCTTATAGCGCGATGCAAGCATCTGAATTGCGCGGTTATGGACTATCGTTTCGAGCGTCGCTTCCTTAAGCTCCTCAAACGCCTCGGGATTATCCTTCCAATAGCTTTCGCTCTCGCCGTATTCCATATCCGCCTTAGTATTAAGGTAGACGTATCTTACGTAGTCGTATTTTATCTTCTCGCCGCCGAGTGTGAAGACGGTCCTGCCGTTTTCTGCCTTCGGGAGCTTTACTCCCTTTCCGCAGGAGATAAAGAGTGTTGACAGCGCCGCAATTATCAGAAGAAGAGAAACTATCTTTTTCATTTTCTTGCCTTTCATTTTAAGGGCTACCGCCAAAGCAATAGCCCTTATTTTTTAGATGTTGGGGTCGATGGTGTATCCGAGGTCAAAGCGATAAGTGTCGCGTATCACTTTTTCTACGTTATCTCTGTGTACCCACAGTGCGTAATCGCCGAGATTTCCGTTTACCGTGAAGTAGCAACGCGTGCTGTTATACGCGTAGAAGTCAAACGTCTTTGAGGTTCCGTCGGTATAACCGACCGTTACCGACGCGATATGGTCGGCATCCGCGATGTTTCTTACGTCGACCTCGCCCTCAATATAGAGTCGGAGCAGGTCTCCGTATATCTGCTTGAAGTTAGCGACCTCGTCTGCCGTATACTGCTTATCGGTCTTCTCGTTCCATACAGTCTGCACGGTCTGCTCGGTGCCGTCTACTGCCGTCGACTTCAGTCCGTATGCAGAGTCAACGCTTATCTGCTCGTCCGCGATCGTTCCCTTTATTTCGATCTTATTTACAAGCGAAATGTGGGAATTTACCACGTTCTTTTCGAGGAAGTCGTGCGTATTCAGATGGAATATCGACATTGATTTAAGCGGTACCGTGACGACCGTATTATACACCGACGTATATGCGTAGCACATTCCCTCCTCATTGGGGGCGGAAAGATAAATATACGCTTCATCGGTATAGTGGTAATAGACGCAATAATACCAGCTTTCGGGGTTGCTGACGTCAATTCCGTACTTCGTTTTGAGCTTTTCCTTAAGAACGTCCGGGGTGCCGTAATCCACGACCTTGCTTCCCGCAAGTCCCGAAAGAAGGTTGAGAGACGAATCGCGCGCCGCGCCGTTCGGGGTAAATTCCTTGAGACTGTTGGGGGTGAATTCGTAGGTATACGTCGGCTTTTCCGTCTTATCGGTTCCGTTTTCCTCGGGGGAAAGCGTTCTGATCTCAACGACCGGCTTGCCGTTTTTGACGATTCCGAAAAGAGATACCTCGGAATATGCGCTCTGCTGTATCGGAAGTCCGAGCGTCGGAGTAATAAGCTCGTAAACGTCTGCCAAAAGCACCTCAAAGCCCGCGGTTCTTATAAGATATACGGCCTTTCTGCCGTCGTACTGACAGTAGTAGCCGTCGCCCGTTTTTGCTTTGTTTCCGACCCAGACCTTATGAGTTACGTCGTTATCATCTGTAATTATGAAGTACGACGGGTCGTCGGATGCGGCGAGGCCGTAGACGGAAAGGTCGGTATTATCGTCGATAAGATATCTTTCGTTCGCAACTGCGGAGCCCGCGGTTGTAACAAGGTAGGTGAACGCCATCAGGTCGTAGGGCGCAAGCTCCATTCCCTCGATATAAAAGTTATCTCCCTTTGACTTATAGAAGGTATATCCGCCGTTTTTGTTATGGACCTCGATCTTGTCTATTCTCGCTCTCTCGACGGGCGGGAACATATAGACTCTCGTCTGATCCTGCGTGCGGACCTCGAGCGGATCTATGATCTCGATCGGCGTTACCTTTTCCTCCTCGGGCAAGAGCATCGGCTCAATGACCGAGAAATACACTATCGCGAGCACCGCCGCAAGAAGTGCGCAGATAACGGCGGTGATCGTTTGCCTTTTTATCATAAATAGCGTCTCCTTGCATACACGAAGATGCCGACTCCCGCCACGATAGCGGGGAGAAGGACTGTGCATATCGCCGTCCATCTGTTTGCTTCTTCTGCGGTTATTGTAAGCGTATCGTCGCTGAAGACCTTTGCGGTTATGCCCACGGGCACTTCCTTCTTCGAGAAGATCTTCATTGCGTTATAAAGGATGTCCTTATTCGCGTAGGAGCTTCCGTTTATATACTGACTGTCGGAGAAGGCATTAGTACCGCCTGCGAGCAGGAAGGACTGCTGCTTTACGTTATCCTTCATTTTGTCCTGAACGGTAAGCGTGAGGACGTTCTTTACGCCCTTAACGGGCTCTCCGCCCTCGAGCGGACGTCCGACTGCGTTTGACGAGGTAACGAGAACGCTCGTCGCATAGCGGGTAGCGCCGTTATTACTGAAATACTTTCCGACGGTATCGTCGTAAAGAAGCGTTATCGGACGGCAATTCGTAATTACCGGCTTGAGCGGTCTTGAACTATCCTTGAGCGACGAGGTGATCGGCGATGCGATGCTCGAGTCGGAATACTTTGCGTATATCACCTGACCGTCGGTACCGGGAACGCCGCTTGAGGTATCGCGGACGCTCTGTCTTTCAAACTTCACGCCCCAGTCGGAGAGGAAGTCCTCGAGGATCGGAAGCTCGTCTGCGGTTTCGTCGAGGAACACCATGAGTGCCGCCGAGCCGTCAAGGAAGCTATCAAGCTTCTTTATCTCGTTTACCGCCTGATTGCCGCCCCAGAAGTCGGTCTTGGGATTATTGATGACAACGACCTTTGCGTCGGGGTCGATGTCCTTTTCCGTCAGATCAATTTCCTTTACCTGATAGCCGGCGTCCTCGAAAAGCACGCGGAGCGCGGTGTTGTCTACCGATTCGCCGTGGCCGGTAACGAAATGTGCAACGGGATTTTCGCCCGAAAGGCGCATCACTGCCGAGACGATCTTCTGATCGGCGTTGATCGCGTATATTGAATCGGTCGTTCCGTCGCTGCTGACAAAGAAGCTGTTGATCGAATAAACTATTGCGTTTACGCCGTTATTTACGATAACGCTCGTCTGCTTCGGAGTCGCTGACGTGGTCAAAAGATAATCGTCAAGTATCTGCGGATTTTGATTGATGTCAACGTATCTTACGCTTATAAAGTCGTACTCCTCGTCGTAGCGCTTTACGATATTGTGTACCATATTGCAAAGCTCGCTCTTTATGAGCTTGTCCTCCGGCATACAGAAGATGAATTCGACGTTGAATTCCTCGCTTCCTCTGTACTGCTCGAGAAGCTCCATGGCGTTAGGGTCGGGAGTATAGAGATCGCGCTCGGTCATATCAATGAACCAGCCGTTCTTGACGCAGAGCGCCGTGAATATCGCGTTTATTACGACGACAAGGGCGATCACAGCGGCGGTAAGAGTGACTGCGAACGCGCCGTACTTAAAGCGTCGCTTTTTCTGAATATCCTTCATAGGATCGAATTTATTCATATTCATTGTCTTTCTTCTCCTCTCTTATGCCCAACGGCGCTTTTCGTAGACGCGCACCGTGAGGAAAAGGAACACGAAGCATATTGATGCGTAATAGACTATCGCCGAGAAATCAAATACTCCGTAGAGGAAGTTTCCGTATCGGCTGTAAACGGAGAGCCAGTCGAGAACCTCGCGGATCGGCTCGAAGGGGATCAGGTTGTTAAAGGATGCGATAAACATAAAGCCGAGCATTATCGCTATCGAGCTGATGAGCGATACGAGCTGGTTTTCGGTGAGCGAGGAAATGAATATTCCTATTGCGGAAAACGCCGCGCCGATAAGAAGCACCGCTATCGTCGGTCCGAGTATCGAGAGGATGAAGTGCGAAAGGACGTCCCATCTCGTCAGCGCACCCTCTCTCTGCGCGTCCTCAACGACCCAGAGATAGAGCGAGTCTGCAAACTCGTGATACACTGCAAAATTGAACACCGTGCCGAGCACGAAGGTGCCCGAGAATATCGAGTAGACAGAGAGGAATTTTCCCATAACGATCTTTCCGATGCTGACGGGAGATGTCAAAAGAAGCTGCTCTGTCTTTTGCTTCTTTTCCTCGGAAAAGCTTTTCATCGTCAGAACGGGAATGACGATGGCGAGTATCACCGTTACCATAGAAAAGTATCCCGAGATACTGCCGCTGCTTCCCGCCTGAAGCGTCATGAGCGAGAAAAGTCCGCCGTTTACCGCGAGGAATATCGCCATAAAGACGTAACCTATCGGAGTTGTAAAGTAGGAGACGAAGTCTCTTTTGAATATTGCAAACATTATTTATGCCTTACCTTTCAATTCGCGTTACGCTTTTTGCTTCCGCGCTTTTTCTTCGCGTTTGCCGTATTTGTGTTATTGATGAGTGCAAGGAACACGTCCTCGAGATTTACGTTTGACGCCTCGGCTCCGATAAGCGGCCAGCCGTTGCGCGCAAGCATCGAGAAGAGCGGCTTTCTTATATCTATTGCCGCGTCGCTTTCGAGAACGAAGGAGTAGCTGTCGGAATCGAGGTTTCCGAGGCACTCTGCCGAGTATACTCCGGGGAGCGAGCGAAGCGCCTGCGTTACTTCCTTTTCGGGTCCGCATACCTTTATCGCAAGGCGGCGGTTGCCCTCAACTGCCGATGCAAGGTCCTCCGTGCGCTTGTCCGCTACTATCTTTCCGCGGTTTATTACGATAACGCGGTCGCAGACTGCCTGCACCTCCTGGAGAATGTGCGTCGAGAGGATAACGGTATGGTTAAGACCGAGGGTTCTTATGAGGTTTCTGATCTCAACGACCTGACGCGGGTCAAGACCGACCGTCGGCTCGTCGAGGATTATTACCTTCGGGTTTCCGATAAGCGCCTGTCCGATTCCGATACGCTGACGGTAGCCCTTCGAAAGGTGTCCTATCACGCGCTTCTTTACGTCGGTAAGCTTTACGACCTCGAGTATCTCCTCGATGTGCTTCTTCTTATTCAGCGTACAGCCCTTGAGCTCGTATACAAAATTGAGATATTCCGTTACCGTCATCTCGGGATAAAGAGGCGGATTTTCGGGAAGATATCCTATACTTCTTTTTGCTTCGTTCGGGAAATCGAACATATCGAGCCCGTCAACGGTCACCTTTCCCTCCGTGAAGGAGAGGAAGCCGGTAAGGATATTCATCGTCGTACTTTTTCCTGCGCCGTTAGGTCCGAGGAAGCCGACTATTTCGCCCTTTCCTATTTCAAAGCTGACGTCGTTCAGCACTATATTGCTTCCGAAGCTTTTTGTCAGATTTTGGATCTTTATCATTTATACATCCCCCATTATCCATTGACAAATTTTCACCTATACAGTATACCACTTAATTATAAACAAATCTTGAACATACGGCATCATATAGTCCATTACGGCTCTTTTTTTCCAAAAATCGGAATATATTTCCACGCTCAAAAGAAAATAGACCTTTTTTATTGTATTTTCTGTAAAGTTAAGGTATAATACATATATAAAATTACTTAATTCGGAGAAGTTATGGCAAAGAGTTATCGCGGAGGGATACCCTTCGTAAGAAAATACGCGTCTCCCGGGGGAGCGGTCATCTGCGTTCCCGAGCGTATATTCCTTTCGCTCAAGGGAAGCGGGGAATGTCCGCTGAGCGAGGGCGATACCGTTAAAAAATACGGAAGGGTCTTCGATAGATCCGAAAACGCGCCTGCCGTTTACGCAGGTGTCGGCGGTAAGGTCGAAAGCATCCGACGCACCCCTAACCGAGTTGATATCACGCTTCTGACCGACGCTCACGCCGAGGTCGAGGCGCCCTTTGACGCGCCCGAAAAGAATATCGCCGATATGTCGGCAGACGAGCTTGCCGATCTGCTTCTTGAGCGCGGTATCACTCCCGTAAAGCGCGGAAAGCGCGATCCGAGAACGCTCACCGTCGACTGCGGCGGCTCGCCCTATAACGACAGCCGTCTCTATATCTGCCGCGCCTTCCCCGAAAAGGTGCTTCTCGGCGCGAAGATAATCATGAAGCTCATCGGTGCGCGAACCTGTAATTTTGCCATTCCCGAGTCCGATCTTAACGCTGCCGAGCGCATCTACGGAGAGTTGCCGAAGGACGGCAAGATGTTTAAGATATCTCTCATAAAGGACAAGCTCCCCGCGACGGTTCCGAACCTTACCCTCTCCGCCCTATACAGCGTTGAGGTAAATGCCGCAAAGGATATTTTCGACGCGGGTTATCCCGTCGTTTCGCCGCTTACCTGTCTATCCTGCTACCGCGCTCTCGTCGACGGCATCCCCTTCTGCGAGGGATTTTTGACGGTCGCCGAGCTCGAACACGAGGTCGACGTTTTCCGTGTTCCCTTCGGAACACCCCTTAAAGAAATTGCCGATCCGAGTGAGAACGAACGCGTTATACGCGGAGAAAGTCTTTACGGTGCCGAGCTTTCGGGCGAGGTCATGACCGAGCGCGTTGAGGCGATAGCGGTCATGAAAAACAAGCCGAAGGATCAAAGACCGACGCTTGAGTGCATCAAGTGCCGCCGTTGCTCGGAGATCTGTCCTGCCGTGCTTTCGCCTATCGAGATATATTCCTCTGTCAAGCACGGAAGAAGCGACGGCAAGCTCGCCCTCTACGCCGCCGGTTGCTTCGAATGCAGATCCTGCTCCTACGTTTGTCCTTCCGATATTCCGCTTGCCGAGACGATCATAAAGCTTCGCCGTGAAAGCGGTCTTATCTCGGTTGAGATCGACGGCGAGGATCCCGATTTTTACGACGACGAAGAAGAAAAGGAGGTGGAAAATGAACACTGATCAGAAGCCGCGTCTCCATCTGACGCGCCGTCCGAAGGAATTTAAGGAGCGTTCGCTCTACCCGATCCTTCCCCCGCCCGAGCGTGCCTTGTCAATTCACATTGACCTTTTAATTGCCGCTTTGCCGCTTTACCTTTTGAGCGTTTATCACTACGGCTTCCGCCCGATAACGCTTGCGCTTATTTCGGCGGTCATGATGATGGGACTCGATATTGCCGTCAAGACCGTACTCAAAAAGGAAGCGCGCTTCGATATTTCACCCGCGGTGAGCGGCGTTATCGTTGCGCTGTTTTTCCCCGCTTCCTCTCCACTATGGCTTCCGATAATGACATCGGTCTTTGCTACCGCGGTCAAGGTCGGTCTATCCTACCTCCCGAGGATCAAGCTTCCATTCGAGCTTTCCTTTTCTCCGATAGCGGTATCTCTTATTCTTTCGCATCTGCTTTTCCCCGGAATAATGAACGTTATTCCCGAGGTCGGGCAGAAGCTTGACCCATTCGCCTTTTCACTTGAGTCCTTTAAGGTGATATCCTCCTCTCCCCTTGACAAGGTCATTTCGGGATTTCTTCCCGACACGACGACCTTTGAGACCTTTTTCGGCCTTTCGTCAGCCCGGATCGGTGAGATTTCGGGACTGCTTCTTATCGTAGTATTTCTCTATCTTCTGTCAAGACACGCCGCAAAATTCATTTTGCCCTTGACGTTTATTCTTACCGTCGGTGTTTTCGCTTATCTTAATCCCTCGCTTGAAGCCGCGTCCGACTTCATCGCCTTCGACGGAGCTATCTACAACATTTTCGGATCAAACACCTTCCTTTGCGCCGTATTTCTTATGTCACGACCTGAAGGAAGCGCAAAGACCCCTCTCGGCACCGCAATTTGCGGTGTTATCGGCGGTCTTACCGCCATGCTTTTGCGCGGACACGTTTCAGTCGGTCTTACCGCCCTTACCGCGGTCCTGCTGATCGACATTATCGCGCCCGTCGTTGACATTTTCCTTAAGCCGATGCCCTTCGGCGGAAATCTTGCGCCCCAAACGGAGGATAACAAGAGTGAATAACAAAAAACGCTTCTGGATAACCCTTACCGTCTTTTCCCTTATCGGACAGATCGCGTGGGTCATCGAGAATATGTACCTTAACGTCTTTATTTACAAGCGCTTTTCGGCAGGGCCAGACGACATTTCTCTTATGGTTGCCGCATCTGCCGTTACGGCAACGCTGACTACCGTGATCATCGGCGCGCTTTCCGACAAGATCGGCAAGCGCAAGGTCTTCATGGCGGGCGGTTATATCGCCTGGGGACTTTCCATTATGTCCTTTGCGCTCATCAACAACGAGCTTCTGGAGTCGCTCTTTCCGACATTGTCGGCGGCGTCACTCGGCGTGTCGCTAACGATCGTCATCGACTGCGTTATGACCTTTTCGGCTCGAGCGCAAACGACGCGGCGTTCAACGCCTGGCTTACCGACGAAACGTCGGGCGGCAACCGCGGTGCGGCTGAGGGTGTAAACGCCGTTATGCCGCTTATCGCGATGCTCGCCGTTTTCGGCGGATTTATGGCCTTCGACCTTGACCGCGGCTCAAGCTGGACTGCAATCTTCCTCATAATCGGAATTGCCGTCCTTATAATCGGTATTCTGGGACTTTTCCTCATCAAGGAAAGCGCCGTCAGACGTAAGGAAAATTCAAATTACTTTGCGAACATCATCTACGGCTTCCGTCCCTCCGTTATCAAGCAGAACAAGTGGCTTTATCTTACGCTCATCGGCTTTGCTCTTTTCGGAATTTCGATTCAGGTATTTATGCCGTATTTAATAATCTATTACGAGGTTTCTCTCGGAATGGAGAATTACGTTATGATAATGGCGCCTGCCATCGTCATAGCGGCCGTGGCTTCCGTTCTTTACGGGCGTCTTTACGACCGTTTTGGGTACAAAAAGGTCATTTTCCCTGCAGTTTTGACCCTTATTTGCGGTTATGTCATCATGTTTTTCGTCAAGACGACCGCTCCCGTATTCATCGGATCGCTTCTCGTTATGGTCGGTTATCTTTGCGGTAACGCCGTATTCGGCGCGATGCTCCGTGACAAAACGCCCGAAGGCAAGGCGGGAATGTTCCAGGGGCTCCGCATCGTTTGTCAGGTGCTTATCCCCGGCGTTATCGGGCCTGCCATTGGCGCAAAGGTGCTTGAAAACGCCAAGGAGATAGTCAACAACGACGGCACGACCTCCTTCCTCCCCGACGAGCGCATCTTTATGGCGTCGCTCATTGTGTCGGCAGTTCTTCTGGCTTATCTCGTTTTTACAACTGTGAAAAAGGATAGTAAAAATGGCTGATCTTATTAAGCTTAAGACTTCTTTTGCCGAGAATATCGGCGATATTCCGCTTCCTGAATATCCGCGTCCGACGCTCGTTCGTGAGTCGTTTATAAATCTTAACGGCAAGTGGGGCTTCGGCGTTGCGGAGGATATTGAAGGCGCGGTATTTGACCGCGAGATACTCGTTCCCTATCCGCCCGAATCTATCCTTTCGGGGATAGACGAGGTCTTTGACGAAGGCAAAACGCTCTGCTATAAGCGTGAGTTCTCGCTTCCCGACGGATTTAACGTCGGCCGCGTGATCCTTCATTTCGGCGCCGTTGACCAGGTCGCCGAGGTCTTTCTTAACGGAAGCAAGCTTGGCTCTCATGTCGGCGGCTATGCTCCGTTTTCCTTCGATATTACCGAGTATTTGACCGATAACAATACTCTTACCGTCTTTGTCCGAGACAACCTTTCCGACCTTATTCTCCCTTACGGAAAGCAGTCTGATAAGCGCGGCGGAATGTGGTACACGCCCGTCAGCGGCATCTGGCAGACCGTTTGGCTTGAAAGTGTAAGAGAAAACTATATTGAGTCCCTCGACCTGCCGACGACGCCCGACGATCCTACGATCATCGCGCATTTTCGCGGTCAAAACGAGGACGGAACCGTTACGGTAAGCTCTCCCGACGGGAACGCCGTTTTCGCTCTCAAGGACGGTAAAGCCGAGATCAAGCTTGATTCTCCGCGTCTTTGGTCGCCCGAAGATCCCTATTTGTACGAATTCGAGATCAAGACCGAGAGCGATACTGTACGCTCCTATTTTGCGCTCCGTTCACTTGAAGTCAAGACCGTCGGCAAGCACCGCCGTCTTTGTCTGAACGGCAAGCCCTATTTCTTCCACGGGCTTCTCGACCAGGGATACTACTCCGACGGTATCTTCACTCCCGCGTCGGTCGAATGCATTGAAAGCGACATTCTCCGCGCGAAATCGCTTGGTTTCAATATGCTCCGCAAGCACATTAAGGTCGAGCATCCCTATTTTTACCACCTTTGCGATAAATACGGCATCGTCGTTTTCCAGGATATGGTCAACAACGGAAAATACTCGTTTTTCTTAGATACTGCGCTTCCGACCGTCGGTCTTATTTCGAAAAGCGACAAGAAGCTTCATCCCGATAAAAGGAGCCGACGCGCGTTCCTTTCGCATCTTGACGAGACTGTTAAGCTCCTTAAAAATCACGCGTCGATCTGCCTTTGGACGATATTCAACGAGGGCTGGGGACAGTTTGACGGTGACTCCGCTTACCGCCGCTTGAAGGCGCTTGATCCGACTCGTTTTATCGACACCGCGTCGGGCTGGTACCGTTGTAAGGAGACCGACGTCGACAGCCGACATATTTATTTCCGCAAGGTGAAGCTGAAGCCGAAAGACAAGCCGCTGTTCCTATCGGAATTCGGCGGTTACAGCTACCGGGTTGACGGGCATATTTTCAACCCCGACAAGGCATACGGCTACGGCAAATGCAGCAGCCGCGAGGAATTCGTTTCCGCTCTCCGACGTCTATACGAGACCGAGATAATTCCGCTGGCAGAAAATGGTCTTTGCGCTTCGGTCTACACGCAGTTGACCGACGTTGAGGACGAGATCAACGGTCTTATCACCTACGATAGGGCAGTTATGAAGGTCACGCCCGAGGAATTTGCGGATATAAGCGAGAAATTGAAGATATAAATACACCCTTTGGCATTTGCCAAAGGGTGTTCTTATTCGCTCTACGATGTGACGATAACTCCAACAATGACGTAAAAACAGACGACGTTTCCGTCGTCTGTTCTTTTATTTATCGAGCTTTGAAAGGTCGAACGGTGTCGTCTGGTAGACGAAGTAGTTAAGCCAATTCGAATAAAGCAGGTTTGCGTGCGCGCGCCATGTGACAAGCGGCGGCTTTGAGACATCGTCGTTCGGGAAGTAATTCACCGGAATATGTGGCTCCTTACCTGCGTCGAGGTCGCGGAAATATTCGTCTGATAGCGTATATGCGTCATACTCGCTGTGACCGGTTATGAATATCTGCTTTCCGTTTTTCGTCGCCATCGCGTAGACTCCGCATTCATCCGACGATGCGAGGATCTTAAGTCCCTCGACCTTTTCAACGTCAGCGCGGTCGACCGTCGTATGACGGCTCTGCGGAACGGGGAAAACGTCGTCAAATCCGCGCAGAAGCATCGAATTTTTATAATCGGCACGGTGCGGATAGACGCCCGAGAGCTTGCTCGGAAGCGCTCGCTTTTCTATTCCGAAATGGTAATAAAGACCCGCCTGCGCGCCCCAGCAGATATGGAAGGTGCTGTGAACGTGTGTCTTGCTCCACTCCATTATCTCGCAGAGCTCCTCCCAATATTCGACCTCCTCAAACGGCATTTGCTCAACGGGCGCGCCCGTTATTATCATTCCGTCGAAGTTGCGGTGCTTGATATCGGAGAACGTCTTATAGAACTTGAGCATGTGCTCCTTCGCTACGTTTTTCGACTCATAGGTGCTCGTTTTTATAAGCTCCATTTCGACCTGAAGCGGCGTGTTTCCGAGCAGACGCGAAAGCTGTGTTTCGGTCTCTATCTTTTTCGGCATCAGGTTGAGAATCAATATCTGAAGCGGTCGTATATCCTGACCCTCCGCGCGCGTTTCGTCCATCACGAAGATGTTTTCGCGATGAAGCACCTCGGCGGCAGGGAGATTATTCGGTATCTTGATCGGCATTTTGTGGTTTCCTTTGGGGGTAATATTTAACTATTAAGAGTATCGGGGCGACGATATACCTTCTCCTGCGGGAGAAGGGGGACCGCGGGCAGAATGCCCGTGGTGGATGAGGAGTAAGTTCGGTTTATAGACATCTCATCCGTCCGAGGCTCTGCCTCTTGTTTACCTCTTAGACACCTTCTCCCGCTGGAGAAGGTCAAACAGCGTTCTATCTTGACCTTAAATATCAGTTCAACGCCTGCTCGATATCGGCGATAAGGTCGTCTGCGTCCTCAAGACCGACGGAGAGACGTACGAGGTCGGAGGGAACGCCGGCATTTGCAAGCTCCTCGTCGGACATCTGACGGTGAGTCGTGCTTGCCGGGTGCAGACAGCAGGAGCGCGCGTCTGCGACGTGCGTCTCGATAGCGGCGATCTTCAATTTGCCCATGAAGCTCTGCGCCGCCTCGCGTCCGCCCTTCACGCCGAAGCTTACGACTCCGCAGGAGCCGTTCGGCAGGTACTTTTTAGCAAGGTCATAGTAAGGCGAGGATTCAAGCGAGGGATAGTTTACCCACGCGATCTTCTCGTGGTTTTCAAGGTATTTTGCGATCTTTTCGGCATTCTCGCAGTGGCGTTTCATTCTTACGTGCAAGCTTTCAAGTCCGAGGTTGAGAATAAACGCATTCTGGGGCGACTGAACCGAGCCGAAATCACGCATCAGCTGCGCGGTCGCCTTCGTTATATACGCGCCCTCGAGTCCAAAGCGCTCGGTGTAGGTCACGCCGTGGTAGCTATCGTCGGGCGTGCAGAGACCGGGGAATTTATCGGGGTATTTCGTCCAGTCGAACTTGCCCGAGTCGACGATACAGCCGCCGACTGCGGCGCCGTGACCGTCCATATATTTGGTCGTCGAATGAGTTACTATATCTGCGCCAAATTCGAACGGACGGCAGTTTACGGGGGTCGCGAAGGTATTATCGACTATCAGCGGAACGCCGTGCTTATGTGCCGCATCAGCGAATCTTTCGATATCGAAAACGGTAAGAGCGGGGTTTGCGATAGTTTCTCCGAACACCGCCTTCGTATTCGGCTTGAACGCCTTTTCAAGCTCCTCGTCGGAGCAGTCGGGGGAGACGAAGGTGAACTCGATTCCCATGCGCTTCATGGTAACGGCGAAAAGGTTATAGGTTCCGCCGTAGATAGACGCGCTCGACACGATATGGTCGCCGCAGGACGCTATATTGAAAATGGAGTAAAAGGATGCCGCCTGGCCCGAGGAGGTGAGCATAGCGGCGCTTCCGCCCTCAAGCTCGCAAATCTTCGCCGCGACGGTGTCGCAGGTCGGGTTCTGCAGGCGCGAGTAGAAATAGCCCGACGCTTCGAGGTCGAAAAGCTTTCCCATCGCCTCGCCCGTCGCGTATTTGAACGTCGTGCTCTGAATTATCGGTATCTGTCTCGGCTCGCCGTTTCCGGGGGTGTATCCGCCCTGAACACAGACTGTGCCTACTTTTCTTTTATCTGCCATTTTTGTTTCTCCTTTTGGATATTAAAGTAATTATACCGCATTTCGCCTCTATTGGCAATAGTTTTGATAAATTTCTTTTTTCACCTCGGCACATTCACGCCGATGATAATTGGTGAAATAAAGCGATATTTGCGCGACAACAATTCCGTCCGCGTCAGCCGATCCCTTCGCGATCTCGCCTATCGCGCGCTTCAGGCGAAGGAAGTGATTTCTCGGCGCGACGGCCGTGAGGCGTCAATTGACGAGATCGTTTCCGAGCTTAACAAAAGCGGTGAAAACAAGACCAAGGAGGAGGTCTCCCGCGCTCTTGAGGCGATATCTGCGCCCATCTCGATCTACGACCCCGTTTACGGTGACGGCGACGATTCGCTTTACGTTATGGATCAGCTTCGCGACGACACGACCTCGGAGGAAAGCTGGCTTGAAAGCATTGCGCTCCGAGAGGCGCTGAAAAATCTCTCGGAGCGTGAAAAGACTATTTTGAATTTGCGCTTTTTTAAGGGAAGAACGCAGATGGAGATAGCGTCCGAGATCGGGATATCGCAGGCGCAGGTCTCGAGGGTCGAAAAGGGGGCAATCGAGAGGATAAAGAAGGAAATGTAATTGCCTTTCCGCATTTCTTTGCCCGTGCAAATGAAACAAGCAGTTTTTCTTCGAAAACCTGCGCAAAGAAAAACGCCAAGGGGGAAACGGGCTTGAATTTTGCCTTCGCAAAATTCTGCACACGTTTTCCCCTTTGGAATCCCCTTTCGATTCAAGGAAGCTTTGTGATGTTGTCTTGCCTCGCCCTTTGGGAGATGGTGCAAGAGACTCTGCTTCGAGCAGAGTCTCGACCGGAGAGGGTGTAGGGCGCGGCGGCCACGTGAACCCCAAAAACTCGCGTTCGCTCATTTCGGGGAACCCCTACCTCGACGGTCCGTTTGGAAACGATATTACATCACGCAACTCTGACCGCGACGACGGTCATATCGTCGCTTCGTTCGTTATTCTTCTTTGCGCGCTCGAGGATCGAGCGCGAGATATTCGCGAGCGAGCTGCTCGCGTCGATCTCCTCCGAGAGCATTGAAAGGAGCCACGCGCCGTCCTCGAAGCTTTGGCTGACTCCGTCGCTTATCATCACGATAAGGTCGTCCTTTTCGAGCTTGAAGCGCACCTCCTCCGATGCGATCTCGCGGGTTATTCCGATCGGAAGTGAGGTCGATGCGATCTTGAAAAGCCGGCCTTTTCTTATTATATAAGACGCCGCCGCTCCGCTCTTGATAAACGACGCCTCGCCCGTCAGCATATCGATCTCAAGTAGATCGACAGTCGCGAAGCATTCGAGATTTTTATTTCTGATGAAGTTATTGAGCATCTTGAGGACAGTATGCTTTTTATTGCCCACGGAAAGAAGCTTACTCAAGAATATCCCCGTTGTTTTCGAGGTCATCGACGCTTCCTCCCCGCTTCCCATTCCGTCGCTTATGAGCGCGTAATACTTGTCCTCACGGTTTTCAAAGGCGATGGCGCTATCGCCGTTTACCTCCTCGCCCTTTTTCTTTGCCGACGCGCGTGCGGATTCGCATTCTACCGTTCTTTTGGCGGTTGCAAGCATCGTCGTACAGTCGCCGTCGAGCTTAAATTCGGGGGTCGTGAGCGGTATTCCGCAGGCGTTTTCAAACGCTTTTCGCATTTCTTCCGCCGAAAGGCGGACGTTTTCGAGGTCGATTCCGCCGCCTATGACGGTCTTTTTTCTTTTTCCGTAGACCGCTATACTGTGGAAGCCCATTCCCATATCGAGTGCCGCCTTCCGCACCTTATCGGTAAGCGGTCCATCGAGGACGTATTCCTGTGAGTTTTCCTCCGACGCTTCGGAAAGCAGCTTCGCCATCGCCTCGTAATCGAGTGCGAAGACCTCTGTCTTATTCTGGCGAGCGGCGTTTTCGAGCAGCCGCGCGTGCGACAAATTCACCTCCGAGAGCGCCTTTACCGTATTCGGGCAAACGGAGAGAAAGTGGCTCGGGACGTATGACGAATCAGCGTTGCCGTGTCTGACGACCGCGTTTGCCAGCTTGTTCATCACGTCCGACGTGCTTTCGTATTCCCTTCCCCAGCATACGGCGCTTCGCGAGCAGGAACGGCAATACTTCTTGAAGGACGCTTCGCATATTTGTCTCACCTGCCACGCACCCGGCGTTGTGAGTCGGTTTGACAGCGCGTAGAAAACGCCCGAAAGCGAGGTCATTGCGTCGGAGAGTGCGTTCAGTCGCGTTCGCATCGCTTCTTCTTTTTTCGTTACCAGCATCGTTGCGCTTGACGCCTCCTCGCTCATCAGAGTTCGGCTTCCGAGAATATTGAGCTTCCCTGCTCCGCCGAATCTAATCAGAGGCAGACATATTGCTCCGCCCCACAAAAGTGCCGGCACCGTCGCACTCAGCGACTCGCCTCCGCCCGTCACGAGCGCGAATATCACTCCGCTCACGCATCCGCCTCCGACGGCGACTATCTGCGAGTAGCGTCTTAAGTTGCCCGTGATGGCACCCATCAGTCCCATCATGACTGCGTGCCTGCCGCTTATACATAGTCCGCCTGCCATTCCGATAAGTCCGCCCTTGACGCTTCCGCCGCTTATTGCAGTCGTTAAGGTCATAAGCGAGCCGACCACGGTTGCCGGAGAAAAGCCGACGATAGAGACGCTTTTAAGTCCTACGAGCAGTGACAGATAAAGCGCGAAGGTGCCGAGGATGCTTTTTGCTTCGCCCTTTTCGCCTTCTCCTGTCGCTCCCGAATACAGATACGCCTCCATAGGGACTGCGAATATCAGAAAGATTGCCTGAAAGAGCTGTTCCTTTTGAAATCCGCCCGAGAAGATCCCGTATATTCCGCAGACGAAGCCGCCTGCCGCGCCGACCGCGAGGCGAAGCGATATCGGCTCCGAGAACACTCTTTCGCGTCTGCCTTCAAGTATGTATGACACGGTGAAACGCAGCGCCGCGATGAGCAATGCCGCGACGACGTATACCGTGCTTTCTCCGCCGTATAGGTACGACAGCAGGCATCCGCCGAGTATCCAGAGAAAGCTTTTTTCGCTCACCGTCAAAAGCGCGAGCCCGAACGGCATCGTTCCGCCCATCACCTCTGCACGCGATAGGGAAAACGCCAGAATAAAGGAAAATATTCCCTTTATTCCTTTGCCCATCGCCTTCGTTTCGGCTTTTGCTTCGTCCTTTTCGGTTTTTACGTACCTACCGACCCATTTTGATAGATACGTCATTATTCCTTTTTCTTTTTTCTTCCCGGAGTCCGTTTTTTCCATTTTTTCTTCCGTCCTTTTATTTTTGTAAGTCACATTTTACACCCTCGACACCGCGCAGTCTGTCGAAGCGGCGCAGGCGTGTTTTATTTCTTTTTGACGATATTGGGGCGCTTTTACACTTAATCGGTTTTTCGCGCGAAAAAAAGGTAAAACCGTGGCGCAGTTTCTATTTATTCAGAGATTTCGGACGAACGGTTTTCGGAATAATCATTAGGTTAACACCTGTTCTGTTTATAAACTTTTTGTGTTTATTAACTTTTATCGCATATATAATGAAAAAAGTGTTGCTATGTGAAGCGGAATTTGATATAATTAAAAGGATGACACCATATAACCCTCGAAAGGATCATATTGATGTACGAAAACAGAAAAAGAAAGCTCGGCGACCGCGCCGACGGATTCAAGGTCCGCGGACTTGATCCGTACGATTACGTTTCTCCCTACATTATGGTTGAAAGAAACGACGCGACCAATTTCTTCTGCGACAAGTTTGAAACGACGCAGGCGGAAAAATACGTCAAGGAAAAGCGCGATCAGGGGCTCAAGAATTTCGGAATTATGCACGTTATTCTCGCCGCTTACGTTCGCACCGTTTCCCAGAAGCCCTACCTTAACCGCTTTTTGTCGGGTCAGAAGATATTTGCCCGCAAGAATATTCAGGTCAACATGGCGGTAAAGGAGGAGCTCAGCTCCGACAACACCAACACGGTCATCAAGGCGACCTTCAAGCCCGAGGACACCGCCACCGACGTTTACGAATGCTTCACCAACACCTACAACGAGGCGTTTTCGGGAGGCGAAAATGCGTTTGACGGCGTTGCGCGTATTCTCAACTACGTCCCCGGTCTAATTAAGAAGTTCATCGTCTGGATACTCAAAATGCTCGACTATTTCGGGCTTCTTCCCGGCGGTCTTACTCAGGTAAGCCCCTTCCACGGCTCGATGTTTATCACCTCGATGGGCTCGCTCGGCATTCCCCCCATTTACCATCATCTTTACAATTTCGGTAACGTTCCCGTGTTTATCGCCTTCGGAACGAAACGTCACGTCTGCGAGCTCGATCTTGAAGGTAATCCCGTTCGCCGCAGGTATATTGATTTCACCGTCGTTACCGACGAGCGCATCTGCGACGGCTTCGCTTACGCATCTGCCTTCAAGACCTTCCGCCGTTATCTTAATAATCCCTGGCTTCTTGACGTTGCACCCGAGGAAATCTTTGAAGATCCCGACATCGACAAGAAAAAGAGAGTCAAAAAGAAGAAAGAAAAGAAGTCAAAGTAATATAGAAGAAGCACTTGCCTTGGCAAGTGCTTTTTAATATGAAAACAAGCCCCTCGCATTAGCGAGGGGCTTATTTTATACTGTTACGTTATAGAATTTATAATACCAGATAAAGGTGATCGCAACGCCGATCAGAAAGAATACAAGTCCTACTGTAAGCAGGCAATGATCGCTTGATTTCTTTGCGTCCTTCAGCTTTCTCTCTCTATAGTCACGGTATAATTCGTGCCTTTTTCTTCCCATAGGAAAGAACGTCAGGAATGCGTTTCTGAGCACCCAACCTATTCCTATAAGAGCACCCTCACCGCTTATGAACATCATTCCCGCAAACATCAGAAGCAATGCTCCCGATACGGTGAAGCCGTCGCCGAGAACCTGCAGGTTCCGCGCGATACTGTGAGTGAAAAAGCCCTGGATCCAGAAAACGACGAGCGTGATCAAGGATGCGACGCAAATACAAACTATATATTTGATTAAACGCGATTTATTCTCCTGTTTCATTGGCTGTATCCGTCAGTCCTTACTGATTTATCATTTCCTTATATTTCTTTTCCTCTGCATCGTTACAGTGAACGAAGTGTCCGGGTGTGATCTCACGGAAGGAAGGCGCGTCGGTGGAATAGTCGTGCTCCGCTATGGGATTATAAACTATTCTCGTACGCTGCTTCTCATACACGGGGTCCGGAAGCGGAATTGCAGACAGAAGCGATCTCGTATAGGGGTGAAGCGGATTCTTGAACAGCTCATCCGAGTCTGCCAGCTCAACCATTTTTCCGAAATACATAACGCCGATTCTGTCCGAGAAGTATTTTACTACCGAAAGGTCGTGCGCGATGAAGAGGATGGTAAGACCCATACGCTCACGGAGGTCGTTAAGCAGGTTGATTACCTGTGCCTGAATGGACACGTCGAGAGCCGATATGGGCTCGTCGGCGATTATCATTTCGGGCTGCATGATAACTGCTCTTGCGATACCGATACGCTGACGCTGTCCGCCCGAGAACTCGTGAGGATAACGGTCTGCGTGCTCGCGAACGAGACCTACTGTTTCAAGGATCTCGTAGACCTTTTCGTTGATATATTCCTTATCGGTGATACCGTTGATCACAAGTCCCTCAGCGATTATATCGCGTACCGTCATACGGGGGTCAAGCGATGCGATCGGGTCCTGGAAGATCATCTGTATCTGGGTGATAAGACGGCTCTTTTTAGCAACGCGGAGACGGTTTCTGTATTCCTTCTTGAGCGTTTTCATCTGTTCGCCATTGCCCTCTGCAAGCTTGAACTTTTCGGCGTATTCTGCCTCAAGCTCCTTGATGAGAGCTGCGGAATGCTGCTTATCTACCGCCTTGCTGTCGGTTCTTGCGTCTCTTATCAGCGCTCTGTTCTTTGAAACGGTCTCGTAAAGATCGTTATTGATCTTCTCGATCTCCGCCTTAATTTCCTCTTTTCTTGCCTCGTCGACGTTCTTTTCGGCGCGGAGAGCTTTGATCTTCTTTGCCGCCTCGTTACGCGCCTTCGGGATCGCGTCCTTATAGGAACGGGTTCCTGCGCCGATTCTCTGGCCCTTAAAGTATACGTTACCCGAGGTAATGTTATACAGCTTTATGATCGAACGGCCCGTGGTCGTCTTTCCGCAGCCCGACTCGCCGACAAGTCCGAACGCTTCGCCCTTTTTGATATCGAAGCTTACGTCATCGACTGCCTTAAGGTCCTTACGTCCCAAGCGGAAATACTGGCAGAGATGGTCTACCTTCAACAATACTTCATTGTTATTAGTCATTGTTGCCACCTCTTTCTTTCATACGCTTGATACGCTCGGTAATGATCTTCGGGATCTCTACCTTGGGCGCGTTGGGATGGAGCAGCCAGGTTGCCGCATAGTGAGTGGGCGAAACCTCGAACATCGGGGGCTGCATCTCGTAGTCGATCTCCATTGCGTACTTATTTCTTTCGGCAAACGCGTCGCCTACGGGAGGATAGATCATATTCGGGGGTGTACCGGGGATAGCGTCGAGCTTTTCGTTTGTATCAAGGTCAGGCATAGAGGAAAGGAGCGCCCAGGTATAGGGGTGCTGCGGGTTGTAGAATACCTCGTTCGAGGTACCGTACTCTACGATCTTACCTGCATACATAACGGCAATTCTGTCCGCCATATTTGCAACGACACCGAGGTCGTGCGTTATGAATATGATAGAGAGATTTCTCTCCTTCTTCAAGCTGTTGATAAGCTCGAGGATCTGCGCCTGTATAGTAACGTCAAGCGCCGTCGTCGGCTCGTCACAGATGAGAATATCGGGGTTCGCAGAAAGCGCGATCGCGATAACTATTCTCTGACGCATACCGCCCGAGAACTCGAACGGATACTGTCTGAAACGCATTCTCGCTTCGGGAATACCGACCTCGTCCATGAGCTTGATCGCCTTTTCCTTTGCGATACGCTTCGTAAGCGTGTTAACGACCTGCGACGCCTTTTCCTTGAGGTAATCAATGATCTCAAGGCAACGCTTATCAGCGTCAAAGCTGCCAGCGTTATCAACGTCTGCCCGGAACCTGTTCATTACGCGGGAGAGTACCGAAACGATGGTCTCGATCTGCTCCTCGGGCTCGATAACGGACTTCGGAACGACGCTCCAGTCGACCGTCTTACCCTTTGCGATGAGAGCTTCTCTCTTTGCGGTCTGTTTAGCAAAGCGAGCTTCTTCCTTGGGATTATTCTTGATATAGAAGAAGTACTTTTCGACCTCTCTTTCGAGAGCGCCGAGGAACGTATACGCTACGTTATCCTTTATGATAGCAAGAGGATCGATAGATGCGAGCACCTTCTTATTTACGCTCTTGCAGAGAGCATCGGCATCGTGCGCGGTGAAGCTTCCTGCCTTGAAGAAATCGACTGCGTTCTTGAGCGCTTCGATTGCTTCCTTCTTATTCTCAAGCGTCTTATTGAAGGAATACTGTACTGCGATCTTCTGAAGCTTCATAAACGAATCCATAAAGTCCTCGTCGAGGAACTTTACTGCCATCTCGTTTGCCTCTTCGGCAGACATCTGGCTGAGATCCGTTTCGGGATGCTTATACACGTAGTAACCGATTCTGAAGAAGTTATACTGTGTCTGGGCGAGCATTTCGGAAGCGGTATCCTTGATCGCCTTGAGAACCTCGACAGTCTCCTCGGATGCTTCCTTCTTGGATGCTCCTGCGCCCATTGCCTTCTTTGCGGAATCCTTGATCGTTACCTTCTTGCGCTCTGCGCGCTTTGCATTCTCCAGACTTGCAATATGGCCCTTAAGAACGTCCATATACTTGCCTGCAAAATACTTATCCTCGATCGCTTCGAGCTTACGCTTTACGAGCTTGAGGGTTGCGATAACGTCAACCTTCTGCTTCTTCTCGGTGAGGAAAAGGAGATCCTCGATGATCGCGATCATTTCTTCCGTTTCGGTACGTGCATTGTTATAGCTGTTTTCGAGCTTGATCGCCTGGATATTGAAGTTATCGAAGGTCTTGATGTAGTCGTCTACGTCCTTTGCGGAAACGCTGTCGTTGCCGCTTGCGGCAAGCGCTTCCTTCATTACGCTCGACAATGCTGCGAGCGTATCGTTAAAGGTCTTACGGCCTTCTTTACGGTTTGCCTTATTTTTAAGGAGCATTGCCTCCGTGATCTGCTTACCGATTCGCATGATAGGGTTAAGCGAGGAAAGCGGATCCTGGAATATCATCGCGATCTTATCACCGCGAAGCTTATGCATCTCCTCCTCCGGTATACGGATGAGGTCCTGACCGTCGTAAAGTATTTCTCCGCCCTCATAGATGGCGTTTACTGCCGAGATACCCATGACGGCTTTTGAGGTAACCGATTTACCCGATCCGGATTCTCCGACGATCGCAAGCGTTTCGCCCTTATAAAGGTCGAAAGAAATGTCTCTTACCGCCTGCACCTTTCCTGCGTCGGTACGGAAGGAGATCTTCAAATTATTAACTGATAATTTTACTTCTTTATTCATTTGACTTAATCCTCCGAACCTCTGAGTGACGGGTTGAACGCATCGCGCAGACCGTTACCGAACAAGTTGAAGCTGAGCATCAGCAGAACCAGGAAGAAGCACGGGAAGAGCGCAACGTATGCCGCGTTAGCAATGATGGACTACTGTACCGCTGAGATAAGCTTACCTACCGAAGTCGTGTTTCCTGCTTCAAGGTTGATGATACCCAAGTAAGAAAGGCTGGTTTCCGAATAGATCATCGAAGGAATTACAAGCGCGATGCTCGTTACGATTGTACCGAGACCGTTCGGGAAGATATGCTTGAACATAATTCTCCAGTCGCTTGCACCGAGAGTTCTTGCAGCAAGAACGTATTCCTGGTTCTTGAAACGGTAGAACTGCATACGCGTTCTTCACGCCATACCG
>JAFTTT010000112.1 GCA_017466625.1 Clostridia bacterium | reverse complement strand
CATATCGACAAGGCACTTAACTATATTCACGCCGACTATGCAAACGGTATAACGGTTTCGTCGGTTGCTGAGCGCCTTAATCTCGACAGAACGTATTTTTCTGTATTGTTTAAAAGGCGGCTCGGAGTTTCGCCGATAGAATACCTTTCGCATCTTCGTCTCGAGAAGGCGGCGGAGCTTATCGTTAAGCACGGCATGTCGCCGACGACCGCGGCTCTTTCCGTCGGTTATCCCGACTATTGCCATTTTTCAAGGGCTTTCAAGAAAACCTTCGGAAAAAGCCCGAAAGAATACGCAAAGCGTTATCTTAATTAACAAAAACTCTGATTTTCGGCAAAATAAATATAAAACCGCATCAAAAGGAGCAAGTATTTTTATAAACGAAATAGAAAAAAATTGCGGAATTATATTGCAATACGGTAAAAAATAAGTTATAATAACTTGTTGGTAAAAATCGGACTTTACCGATATTCAATTCTGAAAAAGAGGGAACTTATATGTCAGAGAACGCAAGAAGAGTGGGAACGGTATCGAGAGGTATCCGTTGTCCTATCATAAGAAAAGGAGACGACCTTGCAAGAATCGTTGCGGACAGCGTTATTGAGGCGGCAGAATGCGAGGGCTTCGAGCTTCGCGATAAGGACGTTATCTCGGTAACCGAGAGCGTCGTTGCGCGTGCGCAGGGTAACTATGCGTCGGTGCAGGATATTGCCGACGACGTAAAGGCAAAGCTCGGCGGCGGAACAGTCGGCGTCCTTTTCCCGATACTCTCCCGTAACCGTTTTGCAATATGCCTTAAGGGTATCGCAATGGGCGCGAAGAAGATCGTTCTTATGCTCAGCTACCCCTCCGACGAGGTCGGAAATTCCCTTATGGATATGGATATGCTCGACGAGTCGGGCGTAAACCCCTATTCGGATCTGCTTACTCTTGAGCGCTACCGTGAGCTTTTCGGCGAGAATCCGCTTGAATTTACGGGTGTTGACTACGTTGCTTACTACGAGCAGCTTATAAAGGACTGCGGAGCTGAGGCAGAGATACTCTTCGGCAACCGTCCCGAAATGATACTTCCGTATGCGGACCATATCATTAACTGCGATATTCACTCCCGTGCAAGAACGAAGCGTATACTTCGTGCAGGCGGCGCAAAGGTCGTTTGCGGTCTTGACGATATACTTACCGCGCCTGTAAACGGCAGCGGTTATAACGAAAACTACGGTCTTCTCGGCTCGAATAAGAGCACCGAGAATCAGATCAAGCTTTTCCCGCGTGACTGCCGTCCCGTCGTTGACGATATTCAGAAATACATTCTTGAAGCAACCGGTAAGCACGTTGAGGTAATGATCTACGGCGACGGTGCATTCAAGGATCCCCGCGGAAAGATCTGGGAGCTTGCAGACCCGGTAGTTTCCCCCGCATTCACCGACGGACTTATCGGTACTCCGAACGAGCTTAAGCTTAAGTACCTTGCAGATAACGATTTCAAGGATCTCTCGGGTGAGGAGCTTAAAAAGGCGATCTCCGATAGCATCAAGAAGAAGGACGGCTCGTCGCTCGTCGGAAACATGGCGGCGCAGGGAACGACTCCCCGTCAGCTCACCGACCTTATCGGATCGCTCTGTGACCTTACCTCGGGCTCCGGCGATAAGGGAACACCCGTCGTCCTCGTTCAGGGATATTTTGATAACTATACGAACTGATAAAAAAGAGAAGGCAAATGCCTTCTCTTTTATTTTACCTTTCGGTAATTCGTAGGAGAAATACCGACGGTCTTTTTGAATATCAAACCGAAATAATTTGCCGACGAAAAACCGCATTCCGAAGCAATTCTTTCAAGACCCATTTTGGTCGATGAAAGCAGCTCCTTTGCCTTGCTTATGCGAATGAAGGTACGGTATTCCATTACGGAGCAGTGCATTATTGAGCGAAAATCTGCGCATAGCGTGTTTTTTGAAACGAATATGCGCTCGCAAAGCTCGTCAAGTGTAAAATTCTCGCTATAATGCTTGTTTATATAGCTTACCGCCCGCATAGCGGGCGGCTCTTTTTTAGTCCGCGTGCGTTCCTCTGACACATCGTAGGGAATCGGTTCTGCGTGTCGAAGAAGTGACAAAAGAACGTGAATGAAATGAGGAGCTATCGGGTCTTCGCCGGGCTGATCATAAGAAAGGATAACGGATTCGTCAAGCATCGAAAGAAAGAGTGACGCTTTGTCCGGATCAAGCTTGAACACCCCGTGCTTGCCCAGCTCGTATAAATGCTCGAGTTCACCGTCTGTCAAAACGTCCGATGAAACGTTGAGAGTTATGCGTCTGAATGCGCCGCCCTCAGTCTTATGAAGCGTGAAGGGAGGGATAACGCAGACAGTCGGTGCGCTGATATTATATATCCTATCGTCAAAAAAGTACTTTCTTTCTCCGCTTGTCAGACAGTAGATTTCAAAATGCTCGTGGCTCTGCAGTTCAGACATCGACCATTCGTAGTCGCGCTGGCGCAGATCGATCTCAGTAAAGCTCATATCGTCCTCACCTGCTTATAATGATTATAATTGCAGAACCATTATATCAGTTATGCTGTCGTGTGTCAACAAAATTTGGTACGATTTATGTAATTATTCCATAATTAATACGATTTTTTATTGAATCGTGCGATGCAAAATGATACAATTAGTGTAACAGAACAGGAGAAGGAAAATGAAAACAGCAGTTATAAACGCAGACATAGTTTGCAGCGACAGAATCGTTGAAAACGGCGTATGCGTCTACGAAAACGGCGTCATTACATACGTAGGCCGGGACGTTCAAAACGCCGAAAGGATCATAGATGCAAAAGGGGGGATCCTTGTCCCCGGCTTTGTAGATATTCACTGTCACTGCGGAATAGGCAAGTCATTTATGGGCGGAAGCACAGACGATTTCAAGGTGATCTCTGAATTCCATCTTTCTCACGGAACGACAACGCTTGTTGCGACGACCTGTACCTCGGACGATGAGGAAACGCAGTCAATGCTTGAAAAATGCCGCGAGTATATGGAGAGCGCAGATGATACGACGGTGGCGGGCGTGTTTATGGAAGGACCGTGGCTTAATCCGACACAGTGCGGAGCACAGGCGGTATCCTGCATGAAAAAGCCGAGTGCCGACGAAATAAGGACGCTTAAGGCAAAATATCCCCACATTCTCCGTGTCGGTGCCGCGCCTGAGCTTGAGGGCGGAATTGAATTCGGACGCGTGTGCTCGGAGCTTGGGATTGTTGCTTCGATAGCACATACCGACGCGGTCTTTACCGAAATAGAGGATGCAGTAAATAACGGCTATACGGTTATGACACATATATATTCGGGAATGAAGGGAACCGAGCGCGTGAATGCATACCGTGTTGCCGGCGCAGTGGAAGCAGGCCTGTATTTAGACGGGCTTTACGTCGAGGTGATAGCAGACGGCAAGCATCTGCCGCATGAGCTTTTGAAACTGATATATAAGTGTAAGGGGGCAGACAGAATATGCCTCGTAACCGATGCTTCACGCGGCGCAGGCCTTCCAGACGGTTCGGTGACTACGGGTATAAGCCGCGCGGATAAGGATCCGATAATTATAGAGGACGGCGTTGCAAAAATGCCCGACAGAAAGTCCTTTGCGGGAAGCACGGCAACTGCAGACCGCCTATATCGGACGATGGCAAGCGCGATCGGCTGTGATCTCGTCTCGCTGTCCAAAATGGCGTCGCTCACACCTTCGCGCGCTATGGGCTTTACCGATAGGGGAGAGATAGCAAAGGGAAAGCGTGCAGATCTGCTGATCCTTGACAGAGGGCTCGGAATAAAGAAAATAATTTTCGGAGGAAACGAAATATGAAGCTAATAATCAAAGAAACCGAGGAAATGGGCGTTCTTGCCGCAGCGCAGGCGTCGAAAATCGTAAATGAAGCAATAGAAAAGCAGGGACATGCGCGCATACTGCTCTCAACGGGCGCATCGCAGTTTCCGTTTTTCTCTGAATTTGTAAAGCAGAATATTGACTGGAGCAAGGTAGAAATGTTCCATCTTGACGAGTACGTAGGAATCAGCGAAGACCACCCCGCGTCCTTCAAGAGATATCTTCTTGACAGATTTATAAATATAGTTAAACCCGGTAAGGTACACCTTATTGATGGACAGAGAGACCCCGAAGAAACGATAGAAGAGCTTACCGCTCTCGTTAACGAAAAGCCGATAGACCTCGGCATGATCGGTATAGGAGAAAACGGACATATTGCGTTTAACGATCCTCCTGCAGATTTTGACGATACACGTGCGTATAAGGTCGTAACTCTTGACGAGCGCTGTCTGAATCAGCAGGTCGGAGAGGGCTGGTTCAGTAGCGTTGACGAGACATATAAGCAGGCGATAAGCATGACCTGTCCGCAGATAATGAAGTGTAAAACGATTATCTCGGTCGTTCCTTACGCGGTAAAGGCAGAGGCGGTATTTAACACACTTACTCGCGAGCTTGCCCCTGACGTTCCCGCAACGGTTCTTAAAGACCATAAGGACTGGACACTCTATTGCGATTTTGATTCTGCATCCCGCTTGACCGAGGAGATAAAAAGCAAACTACTTTGATAGGAGCAAAACGATGCAAATAGTCAAAAATGATCGTATTGACATTTTGATTCCCAAAAACGCCACGCCCCGTGAAAGCTTTGCCGCATCGGAGCTGAAAAAATATCTTGAACTGATGCTTGACGCAAGCGTGAGGATGACCCATGAAGCCGATGGCAAAAACGCGCGCTTTATTATCGGCGGTCCTGAGCGAAATCCCGCCTGCGCGAGCTTGATAAGCGTTGATGACTTCAAAAACGAAGTGCCCGGTCCCGAGGGAATGATGATAAGAAGTGTCGGCGATAACACCGTAATTATAGCCGGATCAAACGGAAACGTCGGAGAAAAAGAGCGTGGGACCGTATACGGAGTTTACGAATTTCTCGAGCGCTTCTGTTCCTGTACTCTTGCCGCATTTTCACATCCCGACGTTGACGCGGGCGAGATCGTGCCGAGACATGAGCGCCTTGACCTTAACGATATAAACTACGTGAAAAGCGCCGCCGACCGTCCCTACCGAACAGCGATCATTCAGTACGCGGATGCGGCGGGCAACCCTGATAAGGTGCTTAATCTTCCGTTTTTCGACTGGCTCGTTAAGAACAGGTATAACAGGATCCTCACCTGGACGAGTATATACGACCATTTCAAAAGCACCGAGCTTTTAGGCGAGATCGAGCGCCGCGGTCTTGGTCTTACCGTCGGTCATCACGAATCGTCGCGCCTGTTCCTGCCTGCGTACGGAAATGAGTTTTTCCCGGAGAAATATTATGAAACGCACCCCGAATTTTTCAAGCTCCAAAAGGACGGAAGCCGTTTTCTTAACCAAGATCCGTGGGGACAGTGGGTATATTGCAGCCGCAATGCTGACGCAATAAAAGAGGTAGCAAACAATATTATTCGTTGGCTCGAGCGTAATCCCGCCGTCGACATTCTCGCAATGTGGCCAAACGACGGTATATCTGAGCAATGTAACTGTCCCGAATGCGCTAAATACAGTAAGATCGAAAATTACGCATATTTCGTCAATGAAATAGCGAAGCTTGTCGGCAAAAAGCATCCTAATGTAAAATTCGATATGCTTATATACGTCGATCTTTGGGAATGCCCCGACGGAATTAAGCTTGAACCGTCTATCATGATAGACGAGTCGACCTGGCATTATGACGGTTTGCGCAGAACCGGAAAGCCCGACGGAAGCTGTCTTAACGGTACGCATTTTGAAGATAATCTGCTTAAGTGGCACAAGGCGGGCGCGGAGGTCGTTTATTACGATTACTATATGGGAATATACTCTCTGCGTCAAAGATGGATACCAATGGCAGACGAGCTTCAGGCGATCTGGAAAAACTTTGCCAAAACCGAAATCTCCGGCTCGGGCACGCAGATAGAATGTTTCAATATTTGGAATCATCTTCTGAATTTCTACACCTTTGCACGTACCGGATACGATACCGAAATATCGCTTGAGAGGAGCATAAACTCCCTTTGCCGTCTATACGGAAAGGGCGGAGAAGCAGTTGCCGAGATATTCACAGAACTCGAGGAGCTTCTTGACGGACAGGTCGAGATCCCCGACTGCGGACATTTCCTTATGGAAAATGTCGATAAGGAGAAGATCTATTCAAAATTCGAGCAGGCATTCTCTCTTGCCGAAACGCCGAGAGAGAGAAACAACCTGCGTCTTACCAGAATGGTCTTCCGATACTCGGATCTTGAAACGCAGGATCCCGCATCGCGTAACGAAAAATATGAAAGCGTGTTTGATGATTACGTCGACGAAAGCGGTGAGCTTGCGAAAATGACGGAATACGATAGCTTCATGAAGAACGATCCCGGTTACGCTATCACGATTCCGCTAAGCAGTAAAAAGACGAATTACGTCCCCGATAAATGGTATTTGTTCGAATAAAAAATCCACCCTTGTGGGTGGATTTTTTAGTTTTTCGGCACGGGATCCTTCATTTTTACGATTATAAGATCCTCGCCGATATGTTCGATGCAAGCCCATGGGATCTTCATGCACGGCGCCTTTGAAAAGAGTCCGCCCTCGCCGGGAATGATAAGTGAAAGGAGGCGCGCGTCGCAGACGTCAAGCTCGATATCGGTGACGTATCCGAGACGCTTACCGCTTGAAATGTTTATAACCTCTTTGTTTTTTAGCTCGGTAAGAAAGCAGTCCATATTTTTCTCCTCGTTTCTTTTTTTCAATATTATGCCGGTGACAGATTTTTAATACCTTGTCATATAAGAAAAAAAGTCAGCATAGTAATGTACAAAAAGAGGCAGAACGGCTCCGCCGTCGCTATGAGAGAAAGGTATCAGAAGATGATGAATTCAAATATTTACCGAGATATTGCCGAGCGCACGGGAGGGAACATCTATATAGGAGTTGTCGGGCCTGTGCGAACCGGAAAATCGACCTTTATCAAGCGTTTTATGGAAAACCTCGTGCTTCCGAATATCGAAAACGATTTCGACAGAGAAAGAGCGCGCGATGAAATGCCGCAGAGCGCGGCGGGGAAGACGGTCATGACGGCAGAGCCGAAGTTTATTCCCGACGAGGCGGTCGAGATAGTGCTTTCCGATAACGCGCGCCTTTCGGTACGAATGGTCGACTGCGTCGGTTACATCGTTCCGGAGGCAATGGGACATATCGAAAACGGCGGTCCGCGAATGGTCAGCACGCCCTGGCGCGAGACGCCGATGCCCTTTACCGAGGCGGCGGAATACGGCACGCGAAAGGTAATTACCGACCACTCGACGATAGGCGTCGTCGTGACGACCGACGGTACTATCGGTGAGATAGGCAGACAGAATTACGTAGAAGCAGAAAAACGCATCGTAAACGAGCTTAAAGAGATGGGAAAGCCGTTTGCAGTCATCATGAACTCGGCAGATCCGTCGCGCGACGAGAGCATTCGCCTCGCTACCGAGATCGAAAGGGAATACGGAGTACCCGTTGCACTCGTAAACTGCCTCGAGCTTAACAGCGAGGACATCAAGCATATTCTTGAAATGATACTTATGGAGTTCCCGATAAGACAGATATCGGTCGACATTCCTCTTTGGCTCTGCGCGCTCGGCAACGATCATCCGATATATCTTTCGGTAAAGGACAGCGTGCTCGGCTCGGCTTCCGAAATAAGGAAAATTGCCGACGTAAAGGGCGCCTTTAACGGCATTACCGAAAACGAGTATATCGAAAGCGGCGTTATTACCGAAATAGACCTCGGAACGGGTGACGCACGGCTGAATATCCGTCTGCCGCAGGAGCTTTACTACAAGACACTCGGCGAAATGACGGGCTTTGAAATTACAGGCGAGGAAACGCTTGTCGGACTTCTTCGCGAGCTATCCGAAATGAAGAAAAAGTACGATAAGATCGCATCAGCCCTTGACGCCGTCAATGAAAGCGGCTACGGTATCGTCACTCCCGACCTCTCCGAGCTTACCCTCGACGAGCCGGAGATCGTGAAGCAAAACGGCGGATACGGCGTCAAGCTCAAGGCGGGCGGACCGTCGATCCACATGATAAAGGCGCGTATCGAGACCGAGATAAATCCGATAGTCGGTAACGAAGCACAGTCCGAGGAGCTCGTCAAGAGAATGACTGAGGAATACGGCTCGGATCCGAGCAAAATATGGGAATCCAATATCTTCGGCAAAACTCTGCACGAGCTCGTCAGAGACGGTCTTGACACAAAGCTTGAACACATGCCGCCCGAGGCGCGCGAGCGTTTGAGCGAGACCCTCGAAAAGGTAATAAACGAGGGAAGCGGCGGACTTATCTGCATAATCCTCTGATGACAAATTTTTGATAGCAATTAGCGAATATTATAATTGACTTTGTTAGAATTTTTTGGTATAATTATCAAAGTAATACGTTCTCAAACGAAAGAGAGGGAAAATTATGCCAAATTTGACTTTTAAGGGCAAGCAGTTCTATATGGACGGTGAGCCGATCGAAATTATCTCGGGTACGATGCACTATTTCCGTATTCCCGAGGATTACTGGTACGACCGTCTGCTCAAGCTCAAGGAGTGCGGCTTTAACACCGTTGAGACCTACACCTGCTGGAACCTTCATGAGCCGGAGGAGGGAAAGTTCGACTTTTCCGGTATGCTTGACATCGAAAAGTACGTTCAGACCGCGACCGATCTCGGACTTTACGTAATTCTCCGTCCCGGTCCTTATATCTGTGCAGAGTGGGATTGCGGAGGACTTCCCGCATGGCTTCTTACCTACCGTGATATAGATATTCGTTGTAACAACGAGGTTTATCTTTCCAAGGTAGACAGATACTATAAGGAGCTTCTCACCCGTCTTAATAAGCATTTCTCGGGTAACGGCGGTAACATCGTAATGATTCAGGTCGAAAACGAGTACGGCAGCTTCGGCTCCGATAAGGAGTATCTCCGCGCGGTTGCGGCTATGTACGAAAAGTACGACGCAAAGGCGCTCTACTTCACCTCCGACGGCCCCGAGTATACGATGCTTAACGGCGGTACTCTCCCCGAGTACCTCTGCGTTGCAAACTTCGGTTCCGACCCCAAGCGTCAGTTTACCAAGCTTGAGGAATTCCGTCCCGATCAGCCCCTTATGTGCGGCGAGTATTGGAACGGCTGGTTCGACCAGTGGGAAAAGAACGCAGTCACCCGTGATTATATGACCTGCGTTAACGACCTCAAGGACTTCCTTGAGATCGACGCATCGATCAACGTGTATATGTTCCACGGCGGCACGAACTTTAACTTCTGGGCAGGCGCGAATATGTTTGAAAAGGCATATTTCGACACCACGAGCTACGACTACGGCGCACCTCTTAACGAGGCGGGCGACCGTACACCTATGTACTACGCATTCCGCGATACCATTATCGCAAAATACGGCGAGGATAAGGTTCCCGCGCTTACCGCAAAGGAGACCGAAAAGAAGGCGTACGGTAAGGTTACTATGACCAAGACCGCCGCTCTCTTCGATAACCTCGACAATATCGGTAAGAAGTTCCGCGCTCCCGCGCCCAGACCCATGGAGGATTTTGGTCAGGCGTTCGGATATATCCTGTATAGCGCAGAGATCCCCGGTCCGATGGAGGGCTGGCCGCTTCATATCGACGAGCTCCACGACAGAGCAAACATCTACGTCAACGGCGAGTATAAGGCAACCTACCACAGAAATAATCCCGTTAAGGACGAAGAGGCAGTTTCTATTCCGATCGGCTTCGGTGAAAGCGCAAAGCTCGACGTTCTCGTTGAGAACCAGGGACGTATCAACTACGGTCCCTTCATGGCAGACCGCAAGGGATGCACGCGTATCCGCTTCGCACAGTGCCAGCACCACGGCTGGGACGTATACACTCTCCCGATGGATAACCTCGATAAGCTCGACTTCAAGCCCATCGAGAACGTTCCTGCCGAAGAAAAGCCCATCGTCGGTCCTAACTTCTTCAAGGCAGAGCTCAATATCGAAGGCAAGCCCTGCGATACCTTCCTTAAGCTCGACGGCTTCACCAAGGGCTTCGTAACGGTAAACGGCTTCAACCTCGGCAGATACTGGAAGATTGGTCCGCAGAAGACGCTCTACGTTCCCGCTCCTATCCTCAAGGAGGGTAAGAACGAGATCATCGTATTCGAGAACGACGAAACAGCCACTCTCGATATCGAATTTACCGACGTTCACGACCTCGGAAGATAATAAAAGCAATAAAAAAGCACCGATTTTCGGTGCTTTTTGCTGTTTATAGACGTTCCTTTAACTTATTCCAAGGGCGAAGTGCAATGATTGATGCAAGTGTTCCGACGAGTGAAACAATAAGCCAGGCGCCTATTGTAAAAGACCATCCGCGGCTTTCGGAAAGAGCGGCAATACCGTAGGTTGAAACTGCGCTTCCTACGTATGAAAAGCTGTTAAGCAGTCCCGATGCGAAGGATACCTTGCCGATTCCCTTGAAATAGGCGGGAAGCATGCTGATATACATGATATTGACTCCGTGCATACAGCCGGTAAGAATTGCCGAAAAGACGATAGAGACTGCCGCGTGAGCGCTTGAGAAGATTGAAAGAGCCAGGGCGGAAGCAGAGCCGACCGCAAAAATAACGATGGCGCAAACTACGGGATTTTTAAGCTTTTTTCTGTGTACCGTAAGGAAGAACTGCGTGCAGAGTATGCTGAAGATCGGCAGGATAACGCCCGAAAGTATTGCCGTACTGCTACCGAGCTTGAAGGTCTCGGATATGTAGGAGGGCATCCAGGTCGTAACGCCGTCCTTGAGGGCGCCCTGACAGATTATCGCAAAGAAGATAAGAAGCAGAGCAGGGGAGATGAATATCGCATTTGACGGCTTGACACTTGACAATGCGGTGTTTTTTTCTCTTTTCTCTGCGTTGACGTTCGGAGCAAGGAGCTGCCAGAGAATGAGCATTATGATTCCGCATATTGCCGATATGAGAAACACGTATTTCCAGCTTGAAGCTTCAATAACGAGCGGCGATACGAGATAGACGACCATAGTTCCGACATACGCGCCCCATGACACTCGTACAGAGGAGGTCTTATATTCGTCCTCCGTCATAAGCGCCGACATCATTCTGACAAGCGGCGGCCACATAAGAGAATGAGCGAATCCGTTTACGCACCATACGGCAGTCATCTCGTAAGGATTGCGGCAGAGGGGCAATATGATATTCATTATAACGGTGATAATAAAGCCGGCGGAAACGAGTTTTTTCGGGCGGACGCGGTCCCCGAGCGCACCGCTGATTATCTGACCAATGCCGTAGGTTATGAAGCTTCCCGTCAGTGCCATTGACAGAAGCGACTTGTCGATGCCCGTAGAGCGTACCATTTCCGATATGATAGCGCCGTAATTTATGCGCGTAAGGTAGCTTGTAAAATACGTCGCAGCAAAGAGCAACGTAAGATATTTCGTTGTGCGTACAGCTTTCATCTGTGACTCTCCTTGTTTGACAAAAATGATTATAACACGCAAACGGCAGAAAGTCCATAGGTAATGCCGAAATTTGGCACAAAAAAGCACTTTTAAGTACAATAAAAGTGGTAAAAAGGAAACAAATAACAGCATTTTTGAAAAAAATGAAAAGTCAAGAGGTAAATGCGAAAAAGTGCAAAAAATTTTAATTTAGGCAGATAAAAGGCTATTTACGCACGCCTCGTAGAGGTCTGCGGAGGTAAAATAGT
>JAFTTT010000111.1 GCA_017466625.1 Clostridia bacterium | reverse complement strand
GTGAATCCCGCGGTAGCCGCAGAAAAGGCACTGCGTTACGCATCGAAGGGCAGGGGAATATATACGCCGCGCGCCTTCTACAAGCTGTATAGATTCCTATCTAAGGTGCTTCCGCACGGGTTTGTTATGCACTTGTCGAAAACTTGATGCCGTCAAGTATTGACAAATCGGCGGAAATTGTATAGAATAGTAACGGATATAAAAGTCTCTTCATTTGAAAGGAGCAATATTATGGCAGACGAACTTTTTAACGAAGAAGTGTTTACTCTTACCGACGAGGACGGCAACGAAAAGCAGTTTGAGCTTCTCGGAAGCCAGGAGATCGACGGTGAAACATACCTTGCTCTCGTTCCGATCGAGGATAACGAGAACGAGGAATACGTTATTCTTAAGGTAGCCCTTGAGGAGGAAAGCGGCGAGGAGATACTCGTTACGATCGACGATGACGACGAGTTCGACCGCGTTGCCGATTTCTTCAACGACGAGCTTTTCGGTGAGATCGACTACGACGAGGAATAATAGATTTCCTGCTTAGTGCGTGATAGATCGGCTATTAAAACCTACAAGAGATAAATGGAGCTTTATCTTCGTTATCTGGGTATGCAGACCTCCCCGCCCGCCTGCTTATGTCACGCGGTCAACGGGATGCTGGGAGCACGAATGATGCGAGAGGGCACCAACCTGCACAGGCGGGTTTCTCAATGGCTGTCTACACGGCTCGGCGGGGTACATAAAAAAATAACGCAGAGGATGATTCCTCTGCGTTTATTTTTTATTGACAACTATCAGCATATATTGTAAAATGTTTACAGGGTGTATCAAATCGATGACCAAAATCAAAACGGAGGAAGAGTAATGAACAAAATCAAAGAGAATTTCGGCGTAAGGGCAAGAATACCGATTGCGATACTCGCCTTAATGTATGTACTTCTCAACTCGATCTTGATTATAATCAGGTATAAGGGGCACATATTTGAAGGAAATGCCTACATGTTTGTGGCAATGCTTCCCATCTTACTTTTTGGCATATATTTCCTTGCGTTGCACAAAATACAGCCCGCAACACCCTATGTAGTTTTCGCAATGCTGGCGGTGAATCTTGGCACACTTACCATCAATGTGGGTTCGTTATGGTCGTCCGGATCGTACAATTTTTTGTATGTTTTGCGAGAACTGTTTGAAGGTGGAATTTCGGAAGGCAACATGTTTATATTGTGGTATGTCGTTGCGTCCATAGTACCGCTGCTGATGAGCGTCGCTATTTTCTTTTTGATTAAAGGCGGTCGCGTAGGTAAGATTATGCTGATCGTAACTGCCGGTATTTGTTGTCTTGAACCGTTGTTCTGTGCTGCCAAAATAGCGGAAGAGGAAAATACCGGTAAATATGTCAGCCATGATGCTGTGAGTTATATTTTTGCGCTTTTGCCGATTCTGCTATACGCGGCACTTATTCTTTATGCTGCGTTTAATACTCCTCCAACCTATGTATCCGCCGTGTCAAAGCCCGCAAACATAGACATGCTGTTAAATCGGGAATTGGAAATATATCGTGAACTGCTCGATAAAGGCAAGATAACCTTGGAAGAATACGAAGCAAAGAGCATAGAGATAATCAGCAAGAAATAAATGAAAAGGAACGGATTTCTCCGTTCCTTTTTTATATAACGTAAAAATACACGCAGATGAATTGAAGCACGCTTCCGAGCAGGGCGAAAAGGTGGAAGATAAAGTGGAAGTAGCGGTGCTTTTTGCCGAGACCGTAGATGACGGCACCGACGGTGTATGCAACTCCGCCGAGAAGCAGATAGATGAACGCCTCGATCGGTAAGGCCTTAAGAACGGTGTCTCCGGCAAGGAATATAGACCAACCCATTCCGATGTAGCAGACCATCGCGAATTTGCTGTAATTCTTAAGATCTATCGACGTAAGAGATGCGGCGATAATTCCGAAGCCCCAGACGACGGCGAATATTATCCATGCCCACGTCTCGGACACGGGACGAATCGCGCAGAGAAGTATCGGCGTGTAGGTGCCTGCGATAAGAAGGTTTATCGTTGAATGGTCGATTATCCGCATGACCTGCTTCGCGACGCCGGGCTTGACCGCGTGATATATGCAAGAAGCCGAGTATAGAACGATCATCGACGCACCGTATATCGCCGCACCGACGACCGACCACGCGTCAACGCTTGACGCCTTTACAACGCACAGTATCAGGACGATAACGCCAAATACCGCGCCGATGGCGTGCGATATCGAGTTCAGTAACTCTTCGGGTCTTGTGTACGTCGGAAGCGGACGGTCGCATAGCTTTGTTCTTTTCATATCTTGCCTCGTGATAGCGGTGTAAATATATGGTAACACCTCTTTGTGTACTTTTTTGAGATACATTGTGTATTTTTCAAAAATTAAAACACGGAATGTGTCGAAACGTTCCGTGTTTTATTCTTCAATATATTTCAATATGTCTTCTACACGACAGCCGCGGACTCTGCATAGATTGTTAATCTAAATACTTTTTGAGTTTCTTGTCAAAATGTTCGACTAAAAGATTTCCGCTTGTGTCCGGTCTCCACATAAAATAGTTATCTACGTATGTATCATACCAAAAAGCAACTTCGCGGACTCTTTTGGGATCCCTCGTTATATCTCCTTCGAAGACTACCCAAAAAGGAAGAATGTCTAAATTGTCAATTCCCCCGATAGTTCTATATGCTTTTATCAACCCTGGGGTGAAAAGCTTGCAAGAACGTTCATGTGAGTTTCCTCTTCCGGCGCTGGGGTTCTTACCTTCCACCCAGCCATCTTGTCTTTTGATTTCTCCAAAGAGAATTTTTCCCGTTTCTGTATTTTCAATAGCGAATTCGGGAGAAACGCCCCATTTTGTTTTTGTTAAATCAATGTCCGGATTGAAAATTTCCCTAATGGTACAATCATCTAATTCAACGGAAGCATATAAGTTTTTAAGATGCTTTGGCTTTTCGTGTAAAACATACTTGGTTCCAATAAAAGCAACTCTGAAAACTTCGTACAAATTTTGCTCGGCATTAGCTGCTTTGGCACCGGCTAGTTTTTCCCAGTTTAATCGTCCGCTTAATTCTTTTTTGCCCATTTGATGTCCTCTTTTTCTATGTCTTTGAACATTTCTTCCAGTGTAATTCCCAATCCTGTGGCAATCTTTTTTATGTTGAGCAGAGAAATATTTCTGTTACCATTCTCAACAGAAGAATAGTAAGTTCTATCCATATTTATGGAATATGCAAATTCTTCTTGGCTAAGTTGCGTTTGGGTAGAGCGTAATTTTTTTAACCTTATGCCCAGTTGTTTCCGAATCATAATATTTTCCCATCATTTTTTTACAGATTATATCAAAAAATTTACTCAAAAACAACGGACTATAAGTAACAAATGTCTTGACAAATAATCGGTTCAATGATATGATATAAAAAAGGTTTCAATTAGGGGGGATTGAGTGAATACCACGGCTTATTCAATCTACAATGTAAAAGCTAAAAATAAAACAAAAATGAACCCTTTAACAGAACTGTTCCCGCCGCTACCCGTCGAAAAGTATCAAGTTATTTATGCGGACCCGCCTTGGGATTATGGCGGGAAAATGCAGTATGACAAGACAACAATAAAAACATAAAACAAAGGATTTGAAAAAGATAATTTTATTATTTCTGCTTCGTTTAAATATCCAACTTTTAAATTGAAAGATTTGATGAGCCTTAATGTGTCTAGTATATCGGATGACGATTGCATTTTGTTCATGTGGACAACTGGACCTCAATTCGCTAATGCAATTAGATTGGGCGAAGCTTGGGGATTTGAATATAAAACTGTTGCATTTGTATGGGATAAAATGATACATAATCCTGGTAGATATACATTGTCTCAGACGGAATTTGTTTTGGCGTTCAAAAAAGGAAAGTTTCCTTCTCCGAGAGGCGCGAGAAACATTAGACAGATGGTGCAAGTAAAAAGGGGAGAACACAGTGTTAAACCAGCCGAAATCATTGAAGGAATAACAAAAATGTTTCCGCATCAAAAAAAGATTGAACTGTTTGCCAGAAGAGAATTTGAAAGTTGGGATAATTGGGGGTTGGAAACTCCGGATTCGAATGTGAAGATATGTTCTCTTGATAGTTTCTAATCATTCTGCAAAAATGAGAAACAGATAAATAAAGATAAGGAACGGAAAATATCCGTTCCTTTTTTGCGGGAGCGCGAGGGGTTCCCCGAAGCGAGCTTGCCGAGCTTTGGGGGTTCAGAGGTTGCCCCCTCCCTACGGAAACGTGGCGAAGAGTTTGAATATCTACGATAGAGTGAGCGTGGGAGCAACGGTGCGCCGAGGACGTCGCACCCTACAATGACGCGGGAGCAACGATTTGACGTGGCGAAGCTTCGCCCGAGATTCCGCCGTGCTTGCGCTACGGCGCCCTGCGGGTTCGACTGCGTCCCGCCGTGTCATTCTGAGTGAAGCGAAGCGAAATCGAACGGCGAATCCGCGCGGAGTGTAACGGAGCGGAATCTCGGCGGGACTACGCTCAGAATGACGCGGGCGTACGAAAAGGGTTTCCAAAGGGGAAAACGTGTGCAGAATTTCGCGAAGGCAAAATTCAAGCGGTTTGCCCCTTGGTGCCGTTCCTTGGTCACCTTTCTTGGGCAAGCAAGAAAGGTGAGAAAAAGAAAAGTAACATTACCTGTGTGACACCTCATCCGTCTGCTCCTTCGTCGCCTTACCTTCTCCCGCTGGAGAAGGTAAGGCGACGCTCAATATAATCCTAATTAACTTTAAATTACCTTGACAAATTATCATAAAAGAGTTACAATATCTGTGTATGAAAAAATACTCTAACGGAGGCATTTCAATGGATCAGAACAAAATCAAAGAACTGAAGCTCAAAAGTGCAGAGATAAAGCTTGGCGCACTTGAAGCGGTTTTTAGCGCAAGCTCCGGACATCCGGGCGGATCGCTCTCGATTTCCGACATTCTCGCTTACCTCTACTTCGAGGCAATGAACGTGGACGTAAATAACCCCAAGTGGGATGACCGTGACCGTCTCGTCCTTTCAAAGGGCCACACCGCGCCCGGTCTTTACGCGGCGCTCGCTCTCAAGGGCTTCATCCCGAGAGAAGACCTCAAGACCCTCCGCCAGGCAGACAGCTACCTCCAGGGTCACCCCGATATGAAGCATACCCCCGGTGTTGATATGACCTCGGGCTCGCTCGGGCTCGGCATTTCCGCCGCTTGCGGAAGGGCGCTTTCTGCAAAGATCAGAAATAAGAATTACTATACCTACGCTATCCTCGGCGACGGTGAGTGCGAAGAAGGACAGGTTTGGGAAGCGGCTATGTTCGCAGCTCATAAGAAGCTCGATAACCTCTGCATCTTCGTTGACTTCAACGGTCTCCAGATTGACGGACCCGTTACCGAAGTCGTTGACCCCACTCCTATTGACAAGAAGTTCGAGGCGTTCAACTGGAACGTGATCGTTATCGACGGTCATAACTTTGACGAGATCGACGCGGCAGTCAAGGCGGCTCACGCTTGCGAGGGCAAGCCCACCGCGATCATCGCAAAGTGCGTCAAGGGCAAGGGCGTTTCCTTTATGGAAAACAACGTCAAGTGGCACGGCGCCGCTCCTAACGCAGAGCAGTACGAGCAGGCAGTGAACGAGATCAATGCCTACATCGCAACTATTTGAGGAGGAAACGAAAATGGCAGATAAGATAGCAACAAGAGAATCCTACGGCAACGCGCTCGTAGAATTCGGAGCAAAATACGATAACCTCGTTGTCCTCGACGCAGACCTTGCTGAGGCAACGAAAACCATCAAGTTCAAAAAAGCGTTCCCCGAAAGATTTTTTGACTGCGGAATTGCCGAGGGCAACATGGTCGCAGTTGCGGCAGGACTTGCGACGACCGGTATGGTTCCGTTCGTCAGCACCTTCGCAATGTTTGCGGCAGGCAGAGCTTTCGAGCAGATCAGAAACGCAGTCGGTTATCCTCATCTTAACGTAAAGATCGGCGCAACTCACGCAGGCATCACCGTAGGTGAGGACGGCGCGACACATCAGTGCCTTGAGGACATCGGAACTATGCGTACCATTCCCGGCATGACGATCATCAACCCCTGCGACGACGTTGAGGCGCGTGCGGCAGTTGAGGCGGCTATCAACTTCGACGGCCCCTGCTACCTCCGCTTCGGACGTTACGCAGTTCCGGTAATAAACGGCGAGGACTATAAGTTCGAGCTCGGCAAGGGAGTTACTCTTGCTGACGGTAAGGACGTTACCATTATCGCAACCGGTATCACCGTTGCTATGGCTCTTGAAGCAAAAGAGCTTCTTAAGGCAGACGGAATTGATGCAAGAGTTATCAATATCCATACCATCAAGCCCCTCGATACCGAGCTTGTAATCAAGGCGGCGAAGGAAACCGGCGCCATCGTTACCGCAGAGGAGCACAATATCATCGGCGGTCTCGGCTCGGCAGTTTGCGAAGCAATTTGCGAAGCCGCTCCCGTACCGGTAGTACGCGTAGGTGTAAACGACACCTTCGGCCGTTCCGGTAAGGTTCCGCCCCTTCTTGAAATGTACGGTCTTACCGCACAGAACATCGCAGAGAACGCAAAGAAGGCGGCTGCGCTTAAATAATCATATTAAAAGGACCCTCTCGGGGGTCCTTTTTGTTTTTTTGCAGCGGATTTTTTATCCGTCGTTTTCTGATTTACAAATTATTAACAGAATATCTTAAATTCGTTCTTGACAGACGGGAAGAATAGTGGTATATTATAACTGTGGTTAGCACTCAACAACCTTGAGTGCTAAAATGCCAAAGAATACGAAAAGGATGTGAAGAAAGGGTGCAAGGCGGCGGATCCGAGCTTAACGAACGAAAAAAGCTGATTTTGAAGGCAATAATCGAAGCTCACGTCAAAGAAGGCGAGCCGGTCGGCTCAAAATATCTTACTCAAAATAAGCAGATCGCCCTTTCGTCTGCTACCATCCGTAACGAAATGGCAGAGCTTGAATCGCTCGGTTATCTCGAGCAGCCGTATACGTCGGCGGGCAGAGTTCCGTCTGAAAGCGGCTACCGATTCTACGTAAATTCCCTTATGCAGAAGTACCGTATGTCGCAGAACGAGCTCGCGAGAATGAATGCTCTCGCAAAGAGCCGTCTTGCCGAGATCGACAGACTTCTCGAAAGCGCAACGCGCCTCGCGGCGGGACTTACGAATTACACCTCGATAGCGATCAAGCCGAAGCAGAGCACGGGAGTTATTACGAAGTTCAAGACGGTTCTTCTCGATAAACACCTCTTTATGCTCGTTATGATCGACGGAACGGGCAATATAAAGACCCGTCAGATCACCTCCGACGAGGAGATAAGCGAAGAGACGCTTTCGCGGCTTGAAGAAGAGCTTAATCTTAAGATCGCAAATAAGCGAGTCGATGAAATAACGGTCTCTCTCGTTATGGAGATAGAGCGGAATTTCGGTGCAGGAGAGGGAATAGTATCCTCGGTCATCAAGACCGTCTGCGAAACACTCGGCGAGCCCGAGGGCGGAGACCTCAAGATGGCGGGAGTCAACCACCTGCTCGAATATCCCGAATTCAGCGACGCAAGAGAGTTCAAAGAGCTTCTCGGAGTGCTTGAAGAAAAGCGAGATATTCTGAAGCTCGTTTCGGACAGCGACCTCGACGAGGACGGCCCGCAGGTGCTTATCGGCTCCGAAAACGTCCTTGAAGAAATGAAAAACTCGACGATGGTGTTCCAGAAGATAAAGTCGGGCGGAAAGGTCGTAGGCGCGATCGGAATAATCGGTCCGCGCAGAATGGATTATTCAAAGGTCATATCGACCGTCGAATATATAGCGCAAAACATTTCCCTCATGCTGAACAGCTCGCTTTCACTTCCCGAGGCGTTCGGCGAGGATGAGAATTAGCGAAAGGACATATAACAGTGGAAGAAAAGCAGAACGAAATAAAGGAAGAAACGGCATCTGCGGAAACGCCCGAAGAAAAGCCGAAAGAAAAAAAGGATAATAAAAAAGAGGTCAAAAAGCTGACCGAGGAAAACGAAAAGCTGAACGAATCCTTAAGTGAGCTTAACGACCGATACACGAGAATGCTTGCAGAGTACGATAACTTCCGCAAGCGCGCACAGAAGGAAAGAGAAGGCGTTTACTTTGACGCAGTCTCCGACGTGATAAACGCAATTCTGCCTATAAAGGACAGTCTTGAGATGGCGCTCAAGTTCGCCGACGACAGTCAGCTGTCGCAGGGCGTAACGATGACGCTCAATAAGTTCGGCGAGATCCTCACAAAGCTCGGCGTCGAGGAATTCGGCGTGGCGGGCGAGGAATTCGACCCGAATGTCCATAACGGCGTTCTCCACTGCGAGGACGACACCTTAGGAGAGCAAATTGTCGCCGAAGTTCTCCAAAAAGGATATAAAAAAGGCGAAAAAATCATAAGATACGCTATGGTAAAGGTAGCGAACTAATAAGTATATTTCAGGAGGAAATTATTATGGAAAAGATCATAGGCATTGACCTTGGTACAACAAATTCTTGCGTAGCAGTTTACGAGGGCGGCGAGCCCATCGTTATCCCGAATCCCGAAGGAGCGAGAACTACTCCCTCCGTTGTCGCAGTAACGAAGACAGGTGAGCGAGTAGTCGGACAGGTTGCGAAGCGTCAGTCGATCACCAACCCCGATAAGACCGTAGCTTCCATCAAGCGCCACCTGGGTACCGATTATATGGTATCTATCGACGGCAAGCAGTACACTCCTCAGGAGATCTCGGCAATGATCCTTCAGAAGCTCAAGGCGGACGCTGAGGCATACCTCGGAATGAAGGTAAACAAGGCGGTCATCACCGTTCCCGCGTACTTCTCCGACGCGCAGAGACAGGCAACCAAGGACGCAGGTAAGATCGCAGGACTTGAGGTCATGAGAATCATAAACGAGCCGACGGCTGCTGCTCTTGCTTACGGTATGGATAAGGAAGAGGATCAGAAAATCATGGTATTCGACCTCGGCGGCGGTACGTTTGACGTTTCGATCCTTGAGATCTCCGACGGCGTATTTGAGGTTCTTGCAACGAACGGAGATACTCACCTCGGCGGTGACGACTTCGACCAGAGAGTTATCGACTGGATGGCAGATAAGTTCCGCGCTGAAAACGGCGTAGACCTCCGTAACGATAAGACCGTTCTTCAGCGTCTTAAGGACGCGGCTGAAATGGCGAAGATCGAGCTTTCCGGTATGGCAAGCTCCAATATCAACCTCCCCTTCATCACCGCAACCGCAGAAGGACCTCTCCACTTCGATGCAACTCTTACGAGAGCCGAGTTCGACCGTATTACGGCTGACCTCGTTGAAAGATGTATGGTTCCTACCAAGAAGGCGCTTTCCGACGCGGGCATCAGCGTTTCGCAGATCGACAAGGTGCTTCTCGTAGGCGGATCGACTCGTATTCCCGCAGTTCAGGAAGCGGTTAAGAAGTTCATCGGCAAGGATCCCTTCAAGGGTATCAACCCCGACGAGTGCGTAGCAGTCGGCGCGGCTATTCAGGCAGGCGTCCTCGGCGGCGACGTTAAGGATCTTCTCCTTCTCGACGTTACTCCCCTTTCTCTCGGTATCGAGACGCTCGGCGGAGTATGCACCAAGATAATCGACAGAAACACTACCATCCCCGTAAAGAAGAGCCAGGTATTCTCGACGGCTGCCGACGGTCAGACCTCGGTTGAGATCCACATTCTTCAGGGTGAAAGAGAAATGGCTGCAGGCAATACTACCCTCGGTCGCTTCCACCTCGACGGTATCCCCTCTGCTCCCAGAGGAGTTCCGCAGATCGAGGTCACCTTCGATATCGACGCTAACGGTATCGTTAACGTTTCGGCTCAGGATAAGGGAACCGGTAAGGAACAGCATATCACGATAACTTCTTCCTCCAACATGAGCAAGGAAGACATCGACCGCGCAGTCCGTGAGGCAGAGCAGTTTGCTGATGAGGACAGAAAGCTCAAGGAAGCGGTTGAGATCAAGAATAAGGCAGATTCGCTCGTATTCCAGAGCGAAAAGACATTGAGCGAGATCGGCGACAAGCTCCCCGAAGCTGACAAGGAAGAGGTCAAGACCGCACTTGAGAAGCTCAAGGAGACCGTAAAGGGAACCGATACCGACGCTATCAAGGCAGATACCGAAGCGCTTGAGCAGGCGTTCTACCGTCTCTCCGAGAAGCTCTACAAGGCACAGGGCGGCGATCCTAACGCGCAGGGCTTCGACCCCAATGCACAGGGCGGCGCACAGCAGGGCGATAACGGTCAGGGCTATTATAACGCTGATTACGAAGATAAGACGGGCAACTAATAAATAATAACCGATAGCCGAGAGGAAAACACCCTCTCGGCTATACGCGAGGAAGCAAAATGGCAGATAAAAGAGACTATTATGAGGTGCTCGGATTAAGTAAGAGTGCGTCGGACGATGAAATAAAAAAGGCGTACCGCAAGCTCGCAAAGAAGTATCACCCCGATATGAACCCGGGCGATAAGGCGGCTGAGGAGAGCTTCAAGGAAGTAAACGAAGCGTACGCGGTCCTATCCGATCCCGATAAGAAGAGCAAGTACGACCAGTTCGGTCATTCCGCGTTCGACCCGTCAATGGGCGGAAGCGGATTTGGCGGAGCAGGCTTCGGCGGCTTCGATTTCGGAGATATATTCAGCTCGATGTTCGGCGGCGGCTTCGGCGGTGGCGGCGGATCAAGCAGACGTAACGGTCCTATGCGCGGAGACGACCTTCAGTACCGCTTGACTATCACCTTTGACGAGGCGTATTTCGGCTGTAAGAAGGATATTTCCTACGGACGCGTTGAAAAGTGCTCCGACTGCGGCGGAAGCGGTGCAAGTAAGGGTACAAGCCCCGAGACCTGTCCGAATTGCGGAGGCAGGGGTCAGGTGAATACGACGCAGAGAACACCCTTCGGCGTTTTCCAGAGCACCACGACCTGCGACACCTGCCGCGGAACGGGTAAGATCGTTAAAAACCCCTGTAAAAACTGTAACGGCAAGGGCTACGTCAAGCTTCAGAAGAAGCTCACCGTAACCATTCCCGCAGGAATCGATAACGGAGAAACGCTCCGAGTATCGGGTCAGGGTAACGACGGCCGTAACGGCGGCGGAGCGGGCGACCTTTACGTAACAGTGAACGTCCGTCCTCATCAGATATTCGAGCGCGAGGGTACGACCCTTTTCTGCGAGATACCGATAACCTTCGTGGAGGCGGCGCTCGGCTCTGAGATAGACGTTCCGACGATGACGGGAAGCGTCAAATTTAACATACCCGAGGGAACTCAGACTGGAACGAGATTTACCGTTAAGGGCGAGGGCGTGACCTCTCTGCGTAACGGCAGAAAGGGCGACCTTGTATTTGAAACGACCGTTGAGGTGCCGAAGAATCTGAACGAAAAGCAAAAGGACGCGCTCCGAGCATTTGCCGAGGAGAGCGGACAGAAGAACTATCAGAAGAAGCAGTCGTTCTTCAAGAAATTCAAAAAATAAGCAGAGCCGAGCGGTAAAAACCTCTCGGCGATCTGTGTTGAAATAGGAACAGGTATGAATAACTGGACACAAATAAGAGTCGCGTGCGGGATCAAGGATCTTGATACCGTCTGCGCGGTAATGAGCATGATAGATAACGGACTCATGATCGAGGACGCGAACGAGGTCGATACACTTGACCACTGCTACGGTGAGCTTATCGACGAGTCGCTTATAAACGCCGACAGAACAGTTGGCGCGGTCAGCGTCTACGTCCCCGACGAGAGAAACCCTGCGGAGTGCGTTGCCTTTATCAAGGAGCATCTGACGGGAATCGAGTACGACCTCACCCTCTCGGGAATGAAGGAGGAGGACTGGGCGGACTCATGGAAGCAGTATTATAAGCCGGTCCACATCGGTAATAAGCTTATCGTTGTCCCGAGCTGGGAGGAGTACGATGCGGGCGAAAACGACATCGTTCTCAAAATGGACCCCGGAATGGCGTTCGGCACGGGAACTCACGAAACGACGCGCCTCTGCTCATTGCTTATGGAGGAATATATCAAGCCGGGCGACCGCGTCCTCGATATCGGAACGGGAAGCGGAATACTCGCCATCGCCGCATCGAAGCTTGGTGCGGGCAAGGTTTTTGCTTACGATATAGACCCCGTCGCGATAAAGGTCGCGGAGGAGAACTGCGCCTTTAACGGCTGTGAAAATATAGTTTGCGGTATTGCCGACCTTCTCCGCGGGGTAGATACAGAGGAAAAGTACGATTTCGTGTCCGCTAATATCGTAGCAGACATTCTCGTGCGGCTCGCGCCCGACGTTGCTCGCTATATGAAGGACGGCGGACTTATCGCCGTATCGGGAATAATAGATTCTCAGGAAGAAAGAGTCAAGGACGCGCTTGTTGCGGGCGGACTTACCTATATAAAGACCGTAGAGGAAAACGACTGGAACGCAATGATGTTCGTAAAGGACGGTAAAAACTGATATGAATACACAGCATTTTAAGTACGCTCTCGAGGTCGAAAAGACGGGCTCCATCACGCAGGCGGCTGAAAACCTCTTTATGGGTCAGCCGAACCTTTCAAAGTCGATAAAGGAGCTTGAGGACACACTCGGGATCGAGATATTCAAGCGCACCTCGCGCGGTGTAGTTCCTACCGATAAGGGACAGGAATTTCTGCGTTACGCAAAGAACATCCTCGCTCAAATAGACGAAATGCAGTCCATTTGCCGCGATAAGGATCCCGATATGCAGAGCTTCAACGTTTGCGTACCGCGCGGAAGCTACGCGTCGGTTGCGGCAAGAGAGTTCGTCGCTTCTCTTGACGACGGCAAGCCGATAGACGTAAACCTCGGCGAGACGACCTCGATCGACGGCGTTAATATGGTGTCAGACGGAATCTTCAACCTCGGAGTTATCCGCTATCAGACCCAGTACGAGCCGTATTTTGCCGATTTCTGCCGTGATAAGGGACTTAAATGCGAGACGGTATGGGAATTTGAAAGTCTTGCACTCATGTCCGAAAAGCATCCGCTCGCGGGCAGAAGCAAGCTCTCGCTTTCCGACTTCGCCCCTTACGTTGAAATAACGCACGGCGACTGTAACGTGCCGTATATAAACGTCGCACAGACGGAAAACGTTTCCCTCAACCTTTCGGGCAAAAAGGTCGTAAACCTTTACAAGGGAACGAGCCCCTTCCTCATGCTCTCGACGATGACTTCGTCCTTCATGTGGGTCTCGCCGATGCCCGAAAGCATACTTGCCCGTTACGGACTCGTTCAGAAGGAATGCGACGCTCCCGCGCACAAGTATAAGGACGTTATGATAACGCGCGAGGGAACGAAGCTGTCCGATCTTGACAGACGCTTCATCGATAAGCTTTACGAGCTTAAAAACATGGTCGCGTTTGGTAGATTATATAATTAACCGAATAAGTTTTTGTGAAAAAAGCAGATGGCCGATGTTTTCGGCATCTGCTTTTTTATATGCCAAAATTCCTTATCGGAATGACAAAAAATCGTGGAATGAGCGGTTTTTTGTTTGATGCGCCAAATTTACATTCCATTAAAGGCGCGTTTTTATCACGTGATTAAGATAAATATGTAAAAACGGGCAAAAAATACATAAAAATAATTCGATAAAAAAATATCGGTATTCTCGATTTGGACTTGAATTAGTATGCTAAATTTGATATACTTACAATGTAATATTGTTTTTTGAAGGGATTTTATTTCTATGGGAAGAAAAGTTACGATAATCGGTGCCGGATCGGTCGGTGCGACAATAGCATATACACTGGCGGTAAGCGGCAACGCGTCAGAGGTCGTGCTCATAGACATCAACGAGCAAAAGGCGTTCGGTGAAGCAATGGATATAAGACAGGGCTCGCCCTTTACGCCGCCTATAAACGTGTATTCGGGTGATTATCCCGATGCGAAGAATTCCGATATCGTCATAGTTACCTCAGGTATCGCGCGCCGTCCGGGACAGTCGCGTCTTGACCTTGCGCAGACGAACGTTGATATCATCAAGAGCATAATTCCCAAAATAACCGCAGTCGCGCCGAACGCGGTGTATATTATAGTCAGCAATCCCGTCGATATACTGACCTACGTATTCTGCCGTTGCTCGGGACTTCCCGAAAAACAGATAATCGGCTCGGGTGCGCTTCTCGATACCGCGCGTCTGCGCTCGAAAATCGCAGAGAATTTTTCGATAAGCATGCAGAACGTTCACGCGAGCGTTTTCGGAGAGCACGGCGATTCTTCCTTTGTACCGTGGTCGCTTGCGACGATCTCGGGAACGCCTATCGACATGTACGCGCAGTCGAAGGGACTCGAGGTCGACGGCTCCGGCTTTAACCACGCCGAGATCGAGGAGTACGTAAGAAAATCCGGCTCGACGATAATCACGGCAAAGGGAGCTACATACTACGCTATCGCCCTTACCGTCAACCACATTTGCTCCTGCGTTTTCCGCGGAATAGATACCGCGCTTTCGGTTTCGACGATGATGAACGGAGAGTACGGAATAAACGACGTGTGCCTTTCGATCCTTTCGATAGTCGGACGCGGCGGAGTAAACGGAAAGCTCATTTCTCCTCTTACCGAGGAAGAGATAGCAAAGCTTCATTACAGCGCGAGCAAATTAAGAGAAGTAATAGATCAGCTCAGAATATAAGGAGAGACAAGATGGAATACCGTATAGAACACGATTCGATGGGCGAGGTCAAGGTACCCGCCGATAAATACTGGGGCGCGCAGACTCAAAGAAGCTCCGAGAATTTCCGCATAGGCGTAGGCAACGAAATTATGCCCCGTGAGATAACTCACGCATTCGGAATACTTAAAAAGGCGGCGGCGATGGCTAATGCCTCTCTCAAGCCCGAGAAGATGACACTTGAGAAGCTTGATGCAATTAAAAAGGCGTGCGACGAGGTCATCTCAGGCGAGCTCAACGAGCATTTCCCCCTCGTCGTATGGCAGACGGGAAGCGGAACGCAGTCGAATATGAACGCAAACGAGGTAATTGCTAACCGCGGAAACGAGATCGCGGGCAAAAAGCTTCTTCACCCGAACGACGACATCAATATGTCGCAGTCGTCGAACGACACCTTCCCGACCGCAATGCACATCTCGGCAGTTCTTGAGATCGAAAACAAGCTTCTGCCCTCGCTCGATACGCTTATAGCAACGTTCGAGCGTCTTGAAAAGGAAAACGAGGACGCAGTCAAGTGCGGAAGAACCCATCTTCAGGACGCAACGCCCATCAAGTTCTCGCAGGAGATAAGCGGTTGGAGAAGCAGTCTTATCCGCGACAGAGAAATGATAGTTATGTCGCTCAAGCCGCTTTACGAGCTTGCGCTCGGCGGTACGGCTGTCGGTACGGGACTTAACGCTCCGAAGGGCTTCTCCGAGGCAGTCGCAAAGGCGGTAGCAGACATTACGGGCAAGCCGTTTGTAACTGCGCAGAACAAATTCCACGCACTCACGTCAAAGGATGAGCTCGTATTTGCACACGGAGCGCTCAAGGCACTCGCTTGCGATATGATGAAAATAGCGAACGACGTTCGCTGGCTTGCATCGGGTCCGCGCGACGGTCTCGGTGAGATATTCATTCCCGAAAACGAGCCCGGCTCGTCAATTATGCCCGGCAAGGTCAACCCCACGCAGTGCGAGGCGGTAACGATGGTGGCTGTACAGGTAATGGGTAACGACGTTGCAGTCGGTATGGCGGCGTCGCAGGGTAACTTCGAGCTGAACGTCTTTATGCCGGTCTGCATCTACAACTTCTTACAGTCAGTAAGACTTCTTGCAGACAGTATCCTTTCCTTCAACAACAAATGTGCGGTCGGCATCAAGGCGAACAGAGAGAAGATGGCTCATAACCTTCATAACTCCCTCATGCTCGTAACGGCGCTCAACCCCTATATCGGTTACGAAAACGCCGCAAAGACCGCGAAAAAGGCGTATAAGGATAACATTTCGCTCAAGGAAGCGTGCGTTGAGCTCGGATTCCTCACTCCCGAACGCTTCGACGAGGTCTTCCATCCTGAGAATATGGTTTAATTAAGCCTTCCCCCTGAGGGGAAGGCAAATGAAATCCACTACACGTTAAAGAATGCACCTTACGAATATTAAAAAGGAAAAAACTATGACATACAGTTATTATCCCGGCTGTACTCTTAAAACCAAAGCAAAGGAGCTTGACAGAACTGCGCGTTTGTGTGCTGAGGCACTCGGTGCGAATTTGTGCGAGCTCGATAATTGGCAGTGCTGCGGCGGCGCGTATACCGCGTCGAGCGACGAGATCGCAACCAAGCTTTCCTCGGTACGTGCTCTCCTTGAAGCGGAGAGCAGAGAAGAGGACATTATCACGCTTTGCTCCGCTTGCCATAACGTGCTTAAAAGAGTAAGAAACGATCTAATAAACGACGCAAATTTCGCATTTAAGGTAAATAATTACGTAAAGCCCGAAAAGCCGTTCGAGGGCAAAACGAAGGTTATACATTTTCTTGAATTTCTTCGCGACGAAATTGGCTTTGACAACCTGCGCGAAAAGGTCGTAAATCCCTTTACGGGCAAGAAGATCGCGGCGTATTACGGTTGCCTGCTCCTCCGTCCCTCGGGCGTTATGGATATGGACGATCCCGAAAACCCGAAGATCCTTGAGGACTTTATCCGCGCTATCGGCGGTGAGCCGGTAATGTATCCGTACAGAAACGAATGCTGCGGCGGCTACGTAGCTCTTGAAGATAAGTCTGCAACGGTAAAGAAGAGCGAAAAGATCGTTGCGTCGGCAGACGGCTTCGGCGCAGATATTATCATCACCGCGTGTCCGCTTTGCTTATATAACCTCGAAAGCGCAAAGGGAAACGGTGAGGTAAAATACTTTACCGAGCTTTTGGCTACCGCGCTTGGCATCAAGGAGGCGTGAAGATGGATCTCAAAGAACAAGTACTTATAATGAGCGGCGTTGACGTCCGCAAGTGTATGGCTTGCGGAAAATGCTCGGGCGCCTGCCCTTCGTATAACGAGATGGAGTATCATCCTCATCAGTTTGTCTCGATGGTCAAAAAGGGAAACATTGAGCCGCTTATGAAGTCGGAATCGGTATATAAATGTCTGACCTGTTACGCGTGTATCGAAAGATGTCCTCGCGGCGTCGAGCCGGCAAAGCTTATCGAGGCAATTCGCCTTCTCGCGGTCCGTCCGCAGGGAAGCAACCATATCAAGGCAGACGATATACCGTCGCTCCTTGATCCCGAGCTTCCTCAGCAGGCGATCGTGACGGCATTCCGTAAGTATAGTAAATAAAATCCGCGCGTTATCCTTATCGCGAACCCCCAAAACTCGCATTCGCTCGTTTCGGGGAACCCCTCATCGCGAAATCCCGCCGAGATTCCGCTTCGTTTCACTTCGCGCGGCTACGCCGTTCGACTACGCTCCGCTTCGCTCAGAATGACGCGGCGGGATGAAGTCGAACCCGGAGGGCGATGCCGTGCACGGCATCGGGATCTCGTGTAAAGAATAACACCATCATCCGAAAGGAATAAAACCATGCAGAGAATTGGAGTTTTCGTCTGTCACTGCGGCACGAACATCGCCGCAACAGTCGACGTTAAAGCCGTAGCCGAGGCGCTGAAATATGAGCCGGGCGTCGTAGTCTCGGAGGAGTATCAGTATATGTGCTCCGAGGCAGGACAGGAGCTTATCAAAAATGCGATAAAGGAAAACGCGCTTACGGGCGTCGTTGTCTGCTCCTGCTCGCCCCGTATGCACGAGGCGACCTTCAGAAAGACGGTCGCGGCGGCAGGGCTTAACCCGTATATGCTCGAGATCGCAAACATAAGAGAGCAGGTATCGTGGATACATAAAAATATCGAGGAGGCGACCGAAAAGGCGATAATCCTCGGACGCGCCGCGATAGCAAAGGTGCATCTGAACGCCCCCCTTACCGCAGGCGAAAGCCCCGTAGTCAAGCGCGCGCTCGTCATCGGCGGCGGAATTGCCGGTATACAGACCGCCCTCGATATCGCAGAGGCGGGCTTTGAAGTTGACATCGTCGAAAAGAATCCGACGATCGGCGGAAAGATGACCCAGCTCGATAAGACCTTCCCGACTCTCGACTGTGCCGCTTGTATCTTAACGCCGAAAATGGTCGACTGCGCGCAGAACGATAAGATAAAAATATATTCCTATTCCGAGGTCAGCGAGGTAAAGGGCTTCGTCGGAAACTTTGACGTGACCATCAAGCGCAAAGCGCGCTACGTTGACGAAAACAAGTGTACGGGATGCGGTCTTTGTACCGAAAAGTGTCCTCAGAAAAAGGTTCCGAACGAGTTTAACCTCGGTCTTGACAACCGCCGCGCGATCTATATCCCGTTTGCGCAGGCAGTTCCGAAGATCGCAACGATCGATGCGGATTACTGCACGATGCTGAAAAGCGGCAAGTGCGGAGTCTGCTCGAAGGTCTGCACGGTCGGTGCTATCGACTATAAGCAGCAGGATACTTATGTAAACGAAAAGTACGGCGCTATCGTGGTTGCGACGGGCTTCAACCCGATCAAGCTCGACAAGTACGACGAGTTCGCGTACAGCCAGAGCGCCGACGTTATAACCTCGCTCGAGCTTGAACGCCTTATGAACGCGGCAGGCCCGAACGGCGGAACGCTTCTTCGCCCGTCCGACAAAAAGCATCCGCACAGAATTGCATTTATACAGTGCGTCGGCTCGCGTTGTGACGACGGCAAGGGAAAGAGCTATTGCTCGAAGATCTGCTGTATGTATACGGCGAAGCACGCAATGCTGATAAGAGAAAAATACCCCGACACCGAGGTTTACGTATTCTATATCGACGTCCGTACTCCGGGTAAGAACTTCGATGAGTTCTACCGACGTGCGGTGGAGGAATACGGTGTCAATTACATAAAGGGAATGGTCGGAAAGGTGCTTCCCGAGCCGGACGGTACGCTTACGGTCCGCGCGTCGGATCTGCTTAACGGTACTCAACTTAATCTTTCCTGTGACCTCGTCGTTCTCGCCGCGGCTATCGAGCCCGACAAGAGCGCACGTCCCTTGGCGACCATGCTTACCGCAAGCATGGATACAAACGATTTCTTCACGGAAGCACATCCGAAGCTCCGTCCCGTTGAAAGCCCCACGGCAGGAATCTTCCTCTCGGGCGCCTGCCAGGGACCGAAGGATATTCCCGAGACCGTATCGCAGGCATCTGCGTGCGCGGCAAAGGTAATCGGTCTGCTTGCGAAGAATACACTTAAAGGAAATCCCTGCGTAGCTCACAGCGACGAGCTTCTTTGTAACGGCTGTTCGTCGTGCGAAAAGGTATGTCCTTACGGCGCTATCAGCTATTCGGATAAGGAATTCCGTATAAACGGTAAGATGGTAACACGCCGCGTGGCGAGCGTTAACCCTGCCGTATGTCAGGGCTGCGGTGCATGTACCGTTGCCTGCCCGTCGGGCGCTATGGACCTACGTGGCTTCAGTAATTCTCAGATTATGGCGGAGGTAGACGCGATATGCAAATGGTGAATAACGAATTTAAGCCGAAAATAGTCGCTTTCTGCTGTAACTGGTGTTCTTACGCAGGAGCCGACCTTGCAGGAACTAACCGACTTCAGTATCCTGCCGAGGTCAAGATCATCCGCGTGCCATGCTCCTGCCGTGTAAACCCGATGTTCATTCTCCGTGCATTCCAAAGAGGCGCTGACGGAGTTATAATCTGCGGCTGCCACCCCGGTGACTGCCACTATACGACGGGTAACTACTACGCGAGAAGAAGAATGACTCTCCTTTTCTCGATGCTCGACTTCCTCGGTATCGAGAAGGAACGCACCCGTCTTGAATGGGTATCGGCGGCTGAAGGTCAGAAATTTGCTTCAACGATGAACGATTTTGTCAAGACGGTGACCGAGCTTGGCGAAAACAAGCGCTTGGAGGATCTGAGATGCAAGAAATGATGAAAAAGAAAGCGATCGAGCTGCTTCAAAGCGGCGAAGTCGCTCGCGTCCTCGGCTGGAAAAAGGGCGAGTTTGATTACGATATCACTCCCGCCGTTTTTGAAAGCGTCGAGGAGATAGAAAAAGAATTTATATATAATTCTCTCTGCTCGCCTAACCTTTCGAAATATCTCGTAAAGGAAAGCCGTAAGGAGGGAAAGACGCTTATCTTCCTTAAGCCCTGTGATTCCTACAGCTTGTCACAGCTGATTACGGAACACAGAGTAATAAGAGAATACGTATACGCTGTCGGTATCGAGTGCTACGGTAAGACCGACGCAGATACGATCAAGCAAAAGGGGATCAAGGGAATTACGAGGATCACCGAAAATGACGGTGTTCTTAATATCGAAACTCTCTACGGAAACGAAAAGGTTCCCGTATACGAGGTCCTTCGCGAAAGATGCGTAAACTGTAAGAGCAAAAAGCATCCCGTTTACGATGAGCTTATCGGCGAAGAGGGCGAAATGGTCGATGACTGCGAGCGCTTTGACGAAGTAGCGAAAATTGAAGCTATGACGCCGGAGGAGAGATTTGCGTTCTTCCGTAACGAGCTTTCACGCTGTATAAGATGTAACGCTTGCCGTAACGTATGCCCTGCATGCACCTGCGAAAAATGCGTGTTTGATAACGATGCATCGGGTATCGCGCAGAAGGCGGCATCCGACTCCTTTGAGGAAAATATGTTCCACATCATCCGCGCGTTCCACGTCGCGGGAAGATGTACCGACTGCGGCGAATGCTCGCGCGTTTGTCCGCAGAATATACCGCTTCACCTGCTCAACCGTAAGTTCATAAAGGATATAAACGAGCTTTACGGTAACTATCATGCAGGTGAAAATATCGGCAACCGTTCGCCGCTTACCGATTATACGCAGAACGACGCCGAGCCGAATATCGTCTATGAGAGAGGAGGAAAGAACAATGCTTAAAATAAAGCTTTCCGAGCTTCCGATACTCTTTGACGCCCTCTCGGCAAAAAATAAGCTCTACATACCGTCTGACACGAAGGGCGGAGCGCGTTTCCTTCCTTACGAGAACGGAATGAAGCTCACGAAGGAGCTTAATACCGTCCGTTCCCCGAAGGATCTTTTCTTCCCGCAGACCGAGAACCTTATGGATTTCAAGCTTGAGGGAAAGAAGATCGAGGTCATCGACACCCGTGAGGAATGTGAGGATTTCGTGATCTTCGGCGTGCGCGCCTGCGACGTCAGAAGCTTCGAGGTTCTTGACAGAGTGTTCCTCTCCGAGCCGATTGATACATATTATAAAAACCGCCGCGAGCACGGCGTTATCGTCTCGCTCGCTTGCAACCGTCCCGAGGAGACCTGCTTTTGCTCGACCTTTGATATCGACTGCGCAAATCCCGAGGGAGACGTTGCTTCCTATATCTGCGGTGACGAGATGTATTTCGAGCCGCTTACCGAAAAGGGAAGCGAGCTGCTTCTTGGTCTCTCGTGCTTGAGCGAGGGAAGCGAAGCACCCGTTTACGAATGTAAGAGAAATATTTACGAGATCAAGTCGAAGCTGCCACTTTCTACTCTTTCTGCCGAGAAATTCGGTAAGGATATGATGGAATATTTTAATTCCGATAAGTGGGATGAGCTTTCGGAAGCTTGCCTCGGATGCGGAACCTGTACCTTCGTTTGCCCGACCTGCCAGTGCTACGATATCAAGGATTTTGACACCGGTAACGGCATCAAGCGATTCAGATGTTGGGATTCCTGCATGTATTCCGATTTCACAAAGATGGCACACGGAAATCCGCGTGTGAGCCAGAAGGAGCGCTTCCGTCAGCGCTTTATGCACAAGCTCGTGTATTATCCGATGAATAACGACGGACTGTTCAGCTGTGTCGGATGCGGCAGATGCTTATCTAAATGCCCGATCTCGATGAACATAGTAAAGGTAATGAAAAAGCTCGGGGAGGGTAAAGATGAATAACGAAACACTTATTCCCGTAATCGGCGTTGTGACCGATATCAGGATCGACACCCCCGACGTCAAGACCTTCCGCGTCGTGACGCCCGATGGAAACAAGCCCTTTGAGCACATGCCCGGTCAGTGCGCGATGCTTTCGATTCCCGGCGTAGGTGAAGCGATGTTCTCGATAACGTCGTCCCCCACGAACACCGAATATATGGAGTTCAGCATAAAGAAGTGCGGATGTCTTACCGATTGGCTTCATAAAATGGAGGTCGGTCAGTACGTGACCGTCCGTGGTCCGTACGGAAACTATTTCCCCGTCGAGACCGAGCTTAAGGGCAAAAATCTCCTCTTTATCGCAGGAGGAATAGGTCTGGCACCGCTTCGCTCGGTAATAAACTATTGCCGCGCAAACCGCGACAATTACGGCACTATCGACATCATCTACGGCTCGCGCTCAAAGGACGATCTCGTCGACTATTCGGAGATAATAAACGAATGGATGACGGAGGCAGGCGTCAGCGTACACCTGACGATAGACCGCGAGCAGGAGGGCTGGGACGGACACGTCGGGTTTGTACCGAATTACGTCAAGGAGCTTAATCCCGATATAGATAAGACCGTTCTCGTCTGCGGACCTCCTATAATGATAAAGTTCACCCTTAACGCTCTTAAGGAGCTTGGCTTTACAGAAGAGCAGGTCTATACGACGATGGAGCTTCGCATGAAATGCGGAGTCGGCAAGTGCGGAAGATGCAATATAGGAAGCAAATACGTCTGCAAGGACGGCCCCGTTTTCCGTTACGATAAGCTCGGCGCGCTTCCCGACGAATACTGATGAGGTAATTACTATGGAAAATATGGTAAATATATTTCTTTACGGCAAAAAATACGAGGTGCCGTCAAATCTTACGATAATGGGCGCGATGGAATATGCGGGCTACCAGCTCGTGCGCGGCGTCGGATGCCGTTGCGGCTTCTGCGGTGCCTGCGCTACCATCTACCGCATCAAGGGTGATCGTGAGCTTAAGACCTGTCTTGCCTGCCAGACGAAGGTAGAGGACAATATGTATATTGCAACTCTTCCTTTCTTCCCGCTCGTAAAGCAGCCGTATGATATCGAAAAGATAAAGCCGACGGAGCAGATAATGATGCAGCTTTATCCCGAGATATACGCTTGTATCGGCTGTAACGCCTGCACGAAGGCGTGCACGCAGGGACTTAACGTTATGCAGTATATCGCTTATGCTCAGCGCGGCGAGTACGAAAAGTGCGCAGAGGAATCCTTCGACTGCGTAATGTGCGGTGTTTGCTCCTCCCGTTGTCCTGCGGGAATCACCCACGGTCAGGTCGGACTTCTTTCCCGCCGTCTTACCGGTAAGTACCTTGCTCCCGAAACACAGCATCTCCTTGAGCGCGTTGCCGAGATCGAAAACGGCGTAACCGAAGAGGCGCTCCGCGATATTATGAATAAGACCGCGGAAGAGCTCAAGGAAATGTATAACAACAGAGATTTTGAGAAATAAGGAGGCGGGACAGATGTATACGAACGAAATGCTTGAATCGATCAAAAAGGTCGAGGCGACCCGTGAAGAGCGAGTCAAGAACGCGCTGAACGGTATTCATCCCCGCAGAATGACCGCGGAGGAAAAGGATCAGGTGCTTCTTGAAAACCACCCCGACCATATAAAGGATCAGTTTGAAACGCTGAAGATCGGTCCGAATAAGGGCGAAAGAGTGCCGATAGAGCTTGCAGGCATACTCCAGGCAAACCCCAGAATCGATCCCGAAAGGATCGACCTTAATAAGATAGATTATGACGTCGACGTGCTTATAATCGGCGGCGGCGGAGCCGGCTCTGCGGCGGCTATTATGGCTGAAGAAAACGGTGCCGACGTTATGATCGTCACCAAGCTTCGCCACGGCGACGCCAATACGATGATGGCAGAGGGCGGTATCCAGGCGGCAGATAAGCCGAACGACAGCCCCGCACAGCACTATCTTGACGTTATGGGCGGCGGACATTTCAAGAACGTTCCCGAGCTTGTCTACAAGCTGGTAAACGATGCGCCTATCTGTATCAAGTGGCTGAACGACCTCGGTGTTATGTTCGATAAAGAGCCCGACGGTACCATGGTAACGACCCACGGCGGCGGAACTTCCCGCAAGCGTATGCACGCCTGCAAGGACTATTCGGGTGCTGAGATAATGAGAGTTCTGCGCGACGAGGTGCAGAACAGAGGCATAAAGGTCGTGGATTTCACCTCGGCGATCGAGATAATCAAGGACGAAAAGGGCAACGCCGCAGGCGCAGTCCTTATGAATATGGAGACGAACGAGATCCTTATTGCAAGAGCAAAGACCGTTATCATCGCAACGGGCGGCGCGGGTAGAATGCATTATCAGGGCTTCCCGACCTCGAACCACTACGGCGCAACGGCAGACGGACTCGTTCTCGCATACCGTGCAGGCGCTCCGCTCCTTTATGCGCACACGTTGCAGTATCACCCGACGGGTGCCGCTTACCCCTCGCAGATATTCGGTGCGCTCGTAACCGAAAAGGTGCGTTCTATCGGCGCACAGCTCGTAAACTGTGACGGCGAGCCCTTTATGTACTCGCTTGAGACCCGTGACGTTTGCGCTTCGGGAGTTATACGCGAGTGCAGACGCGGTAAGGGCGTCGATACCTTTAACGGCGGAAAGGGCGTATGGCTCGATTCGCCTATGATCGAGATGCTTCACGGAGAGGGAACCATCGAGAAGAGGATCCCCGCAATGATGCGTATGTACCTTAAATACGGCATTGATATGCGTAAGCAGCCGATACTCATCTATCCGACGCTCCACTATCAGAACGGCGGTATCAAGATAAGCGAAAACGGTATGTCTGACGTGCCCAATCTCTTTGTGGCAGGCGAAGCGGTCGGCGGTATCCACGGCGAAAACCGCCTGATGGGTAACTCGCTTCTTGACATCATCGTCTTCGGACGCAACGCGGGAATCAACGCGGCAAAGACCGCAGCCGAGATCGAGAAGCCGTCCGCTCTTACGCTTTCTCACGTTGAGAGCTTCAAGAAGGAAATGGCAGATAACGGCATCGTTACCGACGAGGTATCTCCCAAGCTTCTTCCAAGATATACTCACGGAAATCCCGTGTATGATGAACCAAATGCAAAACTGATGAAATAAAAGGATAAGTGTGAAAAAATGATAACCGATCTTCTTGAAGCTTTGACAATATTCTGCTTCGGTCTATCCTGGCCGATCTCGATCCGCAAGTCGTACATAGCTCGTACCGCAAAGGGAAAGAGTCTCTTTTTTGAGGTTTTCCTTCTCCTTGGATATGTTTGTGGAATAATCCGCAAGACTATTCAGACCCTTGATCCGAGCGTAACTCACGATTTTCTCTTCGTTCTCAGCTTCTTCTTCTACGTTCTTAACTTCGTTATGATCTCCATTGATATCTGCCTTTACTTCCGCAACAGCCGTCTTGATAAGCTCCGCGAAAAGGAAGAGGCATAAAAAGAAAAGCAAATTGCTCTCTCCCCATTGACAAAAAGAGAACTATTGTATATAATATTAAAAATGCAAGAAGCAAAAGCCAAACTTGCATTTTGCGTGAGGAAGATATGAATTCTAATCAACCGGTCTCCCGAAACACACTGCAGCGTTTGCCCCGATATCTGAATTATCTCAAATCGCTCGATCCCTGCGGAAATGTGTCGTCAACCGAAATAGCAAAGGCACTTGGCCTTAATGACGTGCAGGTTCGAAAGGACCTTTCGTCGGTAAGCTCGGGCGGACGCCCGAAGGTCGGCTATAACGTTTCGTCGCTGATGAGCGATTTGAAGGAATTTCTCGGCTATAATGCAATTAAAGGCGCAATTATCGTCGGCGCGGGAAACCTCGGAAGGGCGCTCATGTCCTACCGCGGCTTCACCGAATACGGCCTTTCGATAATCGCGGGCTTTGACAGCAATCCGGCGCTCGTCGGTTGCCGTATAGACGGCAAGGAGATACATTCTCTTGACGAGCTCGGCGATTATTGCCGCGAAAACGGCGTCGAGATAGGGGTAATAACGACTCCCGCCGCTTATGCGCAGGAGGTGAGCGATCTGCTCGTTTCCGCGGGAATAAAGGCAATATGGAATTTCGCGCCGGCGCATATATACGTGCCCGACGGAGTTCTCGTGCAGAATGAAAATATGGCTTGTTCTCTTGCGCTTCTATCAAAGCATCTGAACGAGATGCTCGGCGAATAAGGAGAATATTATGCAATACTCAAGTATGACAAAGGAAGAGCTCGAAACGCTGCTTTCACAGCTCGAGGCCGAATACCGCACCTTCAAGGCGAAGGAGCTTACTCTCAATATGGCGAGAGGAAAGCCGTCGGTCGAGCAGCTTGATCTTTCGATGGGAATGATGGACATTCTGTGTTCTGAAAGCGACCTTACGTGCGAGGACGGAACGGACTGCCGTAATTATGGCGTTCTTGACGGTATCGCGGAAGCCAAGCAGCTTCTCGGCGATATGATGGAGGTTCCTGCCGATAACATAATCATATACGGAAACTCGTCTCTTAACGTGATGTACGATACCGTATCGCGTTCAATGACGCACGGCGTTCTCGGCTCAACACCCTGGTGCAAGCTCGATAAGGTAAAATTCCTTTGTCCCGTACCCGGCTACGACAGACACTTCTCGATAACGGAGTATTTCGGCATCGAGATGATAACCGTTCCGATGACGGAGGACGGCCCCGATATGGATATGGTCGAAAAGCTCGTCAGCGAGGATGATTCCATAAAGGGTATCTGGTGCGTACCGAAGTACTCAAACCCGCAGGGCTATTCCTATTCCGACGAGACGGTGCGCCGCTTTGCGCACCTGAAGCCGAAGGCAAAGGACTTCCGAATCTATTGGGATAACGCATATACGATACATCACCTATACGACGACGATCAGGATTACCTGCTCGAGATCCTCGACGAATGCCGCAAGGCGGGCAACCCCGATATGGTATATAAGTTCGCATCTACCTCGAAGATATCCTTCCCCGGCTCGGGAATTGCTGCTATCGCCGCATCGCATAACAACCTCGACGACATACGCCGTCAGCTCGGTATGCAGACGATAGGACACGACAAGGTAAACCAGCTCCGCCACGTTCGTTTCTTTAAGAATATTGAGGGAATGACCGAGCATATGCGCCGTCACGCAGATATACTGCGTCCCAAGTTCGAAAAGGTGCTTGAGATACTCGAAAACGAGCTCGGCGGTCTCGGAATCGGTGAGTGGACGAAGCCGAAGGGCGGATACTTTATCTCCTTCGATTCGCTTCACGGATGCGCGAAAGCGATCGTCGCACGCGCCAAAAAGGCGGGTGTCATAATGACGGGCGCAGGCGCGACTTATCCTTACGGAATAGATCCTGAGGACTCCAATATCCGTATCGCACCCTCGTATCCGTCGCTTTCCGACCTTGAAACCGCAACCAAACTTTTCACTCTTTGCGTAAAGATCGAGAGCATAAATAAGCTTCTTTCCGAAAAATAATGATAAGCACCTCGGCAACGTTAAAGCCGAGGTGCTTTTGCGTTATTTTGTCAACAAAAGTTTACGATAAATATTGATTTTTCCGTTACTGTTTGATATAATTAACATAATGGGACAGAATTTGAGAAATTTGAGTTTTGAACCGTTCTTTGAAAGGAGCTACATAATGAAATACATTGTAAACGGACGTATAGTTATGCCCGACAGAGTCATCGACGGTAAAGCACTTGCCTATGACGAAAAGATCTCGGGCGTAGTTAAGACCGAGGACGTTCCCGCAGGTGCCGAGGTTATCGACGCGAAGGGAAATTACGTTTGCCCCGGACTTGTTGATATTCATATTCACGGCTATCTTAACGAAGACACCTCCGACGGAAAGCCCGAGGGAATCAAGAAGATGGCGTACGGCGTTGCCGAAAACGGAGTAACCTCCTTCCTCCCGACGACGATGACCGTATCGGAAGAAGAAATAGTTGCGGCGCTCAACGCAGTAAGATCCCTCAAGGAGGAATCGAAGACCTGGGGCGGTGCCGAGATCCTCGGCGTTCACGCTGAAGGCCCGTTCATCAACCCCTCGAAGAAGGGCGCGCAGAAGGAAGAGAACATTCAGAAGCCGAATGCGAAGTTTCTCATCGACAATCAGGATATTATCCGTATAGTAACCATCGCTCCCGAAATGGACGAAGGACATAACGCGATCAAGGAAGTAGCGGCAAATACCGATATTCTCATCTCGATGGGACATACCGGTGCCGGCTTTGAAGAAGCTGTTTCGGCAGTAAATGACGGTGTCGGACATACGACTCACCTCTTCAACGCTATGACGGCTCTTGCGCACCTCGATCCCGGCGTTGTCGGCGCGGCGCTCGCTACCGACGTAACGGTCGAGCTTATCTGCGATACCTTCCATATCCATCCCGGTGTATTCTCGATAATCGCGAAGCAGAAGCCCGGAAAGCTCTGCCTCATCACCGACTGCACGAGAGCCGGCGGTATGCCCGACGGCGAGTATGACCTCGGCGGTCAGCCGATCTACCTCAAGGGCATCGAGTGCCGTCTCGCTGACGGAACTATTGCCGGATCGGTACTCAAGCTTAACGTAGCAGTACGTAACGTGCTTGAAAACACCACGCTCTCCGTTCCCGAGGTGGTTTCGGCGGCAAGCTACAACCCCGCACGCGCTATCAAGGCAAAGGGCAAGGGTGCGCTTAAGAGTGGATACGACGCAGACATTATCATCGCTGATGAGAAATTCAATATAAAGAGAACTATAAAGAGAGGTAATACAATCTATGAAGCTTAAGACTACAGCCCCCCTTGACCTCGGCTATATGCCGATGGCGCTCGTACTCAAGGATTTTGAAGAAAGAGCAAAGAACGAGGACGGAAAGAAGATCGTAATCGGAATCGAAAGAAACAAGGGTTATCTTTCTACCTATGAAATGACAGTTTTTAACGACGGAACCGGTCACGACGAGGAAAACTTCGACGTCGTTGAGCGTGTCGTTAAGTCGCTCCTTTGGGTACGCGGCGGATATAAGGTAATAATCGCCGGCTCCGACGTTATCGGAAACAAGATCAAGGCGGCTTATGACTTTGGCGGACTTCGTGAGTTCGACCGCGGATTTATGGCAAGAGTCTACGAGCGTCCATTTGAAGTCGAGGTAGTTTCTCTTGAAAACGCTCCTAAAGAAAACGAGGCGGCAGAGCCCGTAGGACGTCACCTGGCCGGTTGCCGTATCGGCTTCGACGCAGGCGGAAGCGACCGTAAGGTCAGCGCCGTTATCGACGGTGAGCCCGTTTATTCCGAAGAGGTCGTTTGGTTCCCGAAGACCAATTCCGATCCGAAGTATCACTACGAGGGAATCCTCGATGCAATGAAGACCGCAGCGTCTCACATGCCCCGTGTCGACGGCATCGGCGTTTCCTCTGCAGGCGTTTATATCGACAATAAGATCATGATCGCGTCTCTCTTCCTCAAGGTAAGTGACGAGGACTTCGAGAAGCACGTAAAGAATATGTATCTCGACTGCGCGGCAGAGCTCGGACGTGAGCTCGGCTACGAGATCCCCGTTGAGGTCGCAAACGACGGTGACGTTACGGCTCTTGCAGGCGCTATGTCGCTCGACGATAACGGAATCCTCGGTATCGCAATGGGTACATCCGAGGCAGGCGGATACGTTGATATGGCGGGTAACATTACCGGCTGGCTCAACGAGCTTGCATTCGTTCCCGTTGACTTCAATAAGGACGCTATGGTAGACGAGTGGTCGGGCGACTACGGATGCGGCGTTAAGTATTTCTCGCAGGATAGCGTTATCAAGCTCGCTCCTGCCGCAGGAATCGAGCTCGATCCTAACCTCAGCCCCGCTGAAAAGCTCAAGGTCGTTCAGGGACTTATGCTCGAGGGACACGAGGGCGCAAAAAAGATCTACGAAACGATCGGCGTCTACTTCGGATATGCAGTTGCATACTACGCAATGTTCTACGATATCAAGCACGTTCTTCTTCTCGGACGCGTTTCCTCCGGTAAGGGCGGAGATATCGTTCTCGAGTTCGCAAAGAAGGCACTCGCAAACGAGTTCCCCGAGCTTGCAGAGAAGATCAGTATCGCGCTTCCCGATGAAAAGAGCCGCCGCGTAGGTCAGTCCGTCGCAGCAGCAAGCTTGCCTAACTGATAAATAACAAAATAAAAACCGACAGATTACTCTGTCGGTTTTTTCTTGCCTTGCAGATCCATATATCGTAGGGGCGAACTGTGTTCGCCCGCAATAAACGCAACGCAGAGCTACGAACAATGTGGAAAAGCATCGGGGCGTCGTCTTGCCTTCCCCTCAGGGGAAGGTGTCTGCGACAAAGGCGCAGACGGATGAGGTGTTCGGGTTAGAAGTAACTCTGTTCCCGCGCGGGAGGGGGAACCCATCCCCTACAAAGGTATATTGAACGTTCCTTGGTAGGGGTCGGCGCCCTCGACGACCCGTTGCAATGGTAATGCTATTTTTGCTTCCTTTATTCATTCGGCGCAAACAATCTTTTCAGCAGCTCAAGCCCGTCCTCTGACGGCTGATAATTCGGCTCATACGGCAAATTCAACCGCCTTCTCTTGCATGCTGTAAGCGACGCGGAAAAGTAATTCGTCATCATATCGGGCGTTATCGGCTCGCCGTCGCGGCGGTCGAGATACCGTATTACCGCCTCCGGCATAAGAAGCTCGGCGGCAAAAGCGTCCGCCTCGCGCTCGTTCGATCTTGTAAGGTCAGAATGACCGAGCAGAACGTGTCCAAGCTCGTGCGCGATCGTCCAGTTTCGTCTGCCGTCGTTCGATACTCCGTCATCATATAGAATGATGCTCACGGATGGAAGCTTGAGCGTGATACCCTCGGCGTCTGTCGGCAGGGAAGAGGAGGTTCTTTTTTCGTAATCGGAAAAGGAGTCGATCATGATCTCTCCGCCTGTCGTTATTTTACGAAGGTCGAGAAACGACAGGGCATATTCGCCGCTTATGCGTTGCGAAAGGAGGAGCGAAAGCGCCTTTTCTTTAATCAGCTTCCTTCTGGCTTCTGTCATTGCTGCGCAGATAAATGTTCAAATTCGACTTAAAGCTGTTGACGAGCGCGTCGTGATCCTCGACCGAAATATCACGCGCGGCACGGAGAAGCACGAGAAGCTCCTTTTCGATATCGGTCTCCTCGTCCTCGCGCCCCGTCAGGTACTCGAGGGAAACGCCGAAGTAGTCGGCAATGCGGAGCATATTTTCCAAGCTCGGATCGCGCATACCCGATTTCCACTCGTAAACGATAGATTTCGGCACACCGATCTCCTTTGCGAGCCCCATGGCGTTAATGCCCCTGCTTTTCAGCAGTTCGTTAAAACGTTCAGTAAACATAATGTCTCCAAATTTCCAAAATTTCGGAAAAACTCTTGACAAATCCGAATTGTTGGAATATAATAGTGTTACACAACTAAATTATAAACTAATTTCGGAAATTTGTCAACTGCTTTTCCGAAAAAACATAAATTCGGGAGGTAGTTATGAATAGAACGAACGCGATGGAATTTTTGAAGCAGTACGATACACTTCAAAAATCCTGCCAAATTATAGACGAACAAATGTTCGACACAGCGTCGCTTTTGGGCGAGATCAAAAGGGAAGAGAACCTATCGAGGAACACGCAGAACGAAAGTGTTACACGCCGAGTCGATAAGTACGTTTCGCACCTAACGGACGAGTATAAGCATCTGTCAATAAGAAAAAAGCTCCTGACGCATCGGCTCAAGCAGATAGAGAGCGTAGTAAACGCTTTGCCGAAGAACGAGAGGAAGGTAGCCGAGAGGTTCTTTCTTTCGACGGACAAACATCACGCAGCTGAAGAGCTGATGGAGGAGCTTGAATTTGAAAAGACGCAGATATACCGCATAAGGACGCGCGCACTTGATATGATAGGAGAGATGATAAGCAATATTCCGTTATCCAAGGATGCCTACGATGAGACATGAAAGAACGGTACCGAAGAGCATTACGGCTATCGCGCACGGGAGCGTGTAACGCGATTTTGTCGCACCGGCGCCCGACATATACAGGGCGGTAACGTAAAACACTGTGTCGGACGAGCCGCTTATGACCGACGCACATTTTCCGATAAAGCTGTCGGGGCCGTGCTTTTCAAAAACGTCGGTCAGAAGCGCGGTCGCGCCGCTTCCGGATAGCGGACGAACGATAAGGAGCGGAGCAAGCTCGCTCGGAACTCCGACCTTGTTAAGTATCGGAGAAAGAAGCTTTCCGAGCAGCTCAGAAGCGCCGCTTGCAGAGAACATTGAGACGGCTGTAAGGAGCAAAACAAGTGTCGGAATGAGCGAAAAAGCGCCGTTTAAGCCCTCTTTTGCGCCCGAAATGAACCCGTTTTGTACCTCTTTTTTCGAAAAAACCACGTACAGCGCGAACGCCGAAAGAATGACGGGAAAAATGAGAGATGAGAAATTCAACGTCTTGCCCCCGCTAAAATTCTTGAAAGGATGATGCTCAAAAAGCAGAGGGCGAACGAACAGATTATAACCGCCGGGACGACCGAGGTCGGATCTGTGCTTCCCGAGGCGGCGCGAAGCGCGACGACCGTCGTCGGGAATAGACACGGCGGTGCGCAGCCGATGAGCGTGAACGTGATGAGATCGTCACCGGCTATGCCGTCCTTTTCGCATCCGAGCTTTTTCGTCGCCGCGAGGGCAAGCGGCGTTGCGGCGTTTCCGATGCCGAGAAAGTTTGCGGCAAGTGAGGTCGATATTTCGTTCACACCGTCACCGCTTTTGGCGGTCTTCGGGAAGACGAGGCGCAGAATTGGCGACAAAAGCCGCGAAAGGGTATTAAGAATACCGCCGTGCTCGGCGACCTTCATTATTCCGCACCAAAGGCACATCATAGGAAGAAGTGAAAACGCGACGCTGACTGCACGCGTTCCGCCAGAGATCGCCGCCTCGGTGAGCGACGCCACGTTCCCCGTGAAAAAGGCACACACTACCGATATGAGAATTATTACCCCCGAAATTTTTAATGCCATAGCTTGCTCCTATTGACAATTTTGACAGAATATGGTAGAATTAGAAAAATTAACGCCGTCGAAACGAGGCGGAGGAGGACGGAAAATATGAAATCAACAGGAATCGTAAGACCTATCGACGAGCTCGGACGAATAGTACTTCCGAAGGAGCTTCGTAAAAGCATGGAGCTCGAAACAAAGGGCGCTTCCGTCGAAATATTCGTAGATGACGATAAGATCGTCCTCAAAAAGTATCACCCGTCCTGCGTCTTCTGCGGAAACGCATCAGACGTCGTTTACCTCAAGGGCAAGCTCGTTTGCCGCGACTGCGTAAAGGAGCTCTCCTCGCTTTAATTGTATTTGATAAATCGAATAAATATGAAAAGAGCAACGGTAAACCGTTGCTCTTAGTTTTATTATTTCGGATATGACGTCGACGCCATATTGAAAAGATCCCAGAATTCCTCGACTGTGTTATCCTTGAATTTGAAGCTTTTAGCAAGAAGCTCGGGAGTAAGGTCGGAGAGGAGCATTGCCTCGTAGGTTCGTGTTTTGCCTATCATTTCAGCTTGGACTGTCGTCGGGATGAGCTTTGTGTCCTCGACGCGTGTAACGCCGTTTTCCTTGACTATCGTAAGCGACGCCATACCGCCGACGTTGCCCTTCATCGTCGTCTGATTTGAGATGAAGTTGCCGAGCGAATAGAAGCAAACTGCACTGTTGCCGTTATCGGCTTCGACCGTCATCATCGGCTGAACTGCGTGAGGATGATGTCCTATTATTACGTCGGCTCCGTTTTCGGTGAAGAATTTTGCCCAGCTTATCTGATAACTGCTTGGAACGTACTTATATTCGGTTCCCCAGTGGGGAATTACTATCGTGATATCGGCGTTTTCCTCCGCCTTTTGGAGCATAGTCTTTATTGCGCTCTTGTTTCCGTTGCTCAAGGTGTTCATGCGCCACCAGACTTTTTGTGTGCGGTTGGAGCCGTACGAGAAATTGAGCATTGCGATCTTTATATCGTTTTTCTCGATTATTACCGGCTCATAAAGAGTATCTTGAGTTGCGTGGATTCCGAGCGCGGTCGCTTCGGGATGCTTCGAGAAAAAGTCGAGCGTGTCGATTATCTGCTGCTCGCCCTTATCCCACGTATGGTTGGTTGCGAGGGTGAAAACGTCGAAGCCCGCCGCGATAGCCGCCTCGCCGACGCCTATTGGAGATGAGAATCTCGGATAGCCAGAATACTCCTTCTCGTTATACGTGAAGCAGCTTTCCTGGTTGATAATCGCGATGTCTGCCGCGCTTATCGTGTC
>JAFTTT010000110.1 GCA_017466625.1 Clostridia bacterium | reverse complement strand
TCTCTGCCTTAAGAACACCGCTTTCGGTGAGCGTTACAGTTCTTGCCTTTTCGTCAACGATGTAGTCTGCGTTTATCGTGTCGGTCGAGACCTTATCGTCCATCTCCTTTATGCGGTACTGCTTAAGAGTGCGTACGAAGGCATCGGCGCGGTCGTAAAGATCGGTAGACTTTTCACCCTCGCCCGAAATGATAAGAGGAGTTCTCGCCTCGTCGATAAGTATCGAGTCGACCTCGTCGACGATCGCAAAGGCGTGACCGCGCTGGCAGAGCCGGTCGCGGTAGATGACCATGTTGTCACGCAGATAATCGAAGCCAAACTCGTTGTTCGTTCCGTAGGTTATGTCAGCGTCGTACGCCGCCTTTTTTTCATCCTTCGTCTGGTCACGGACGATAAGACCGGTAGTAAGTCCGAGGAAGCCGTAAACACGTCCCATCTCCTCGGCACCGAGGGAAGCGAGGTATTCGTTTACCGTTACGATATGAACGCCGTTACCGTTCAGCGCATTAAGATAAGCGGGAAGGGTAGCAACGAGCGTCTTACCCTCACCGGTCTTCATCTCGGCGATTCTACCCTGATGGAGAATGATACCGCCCATGAGCTGAACGCGGAAGGGACGCTTGCCGAGAACTCGGTCGTCCGCCTCGCGGATCACGGCAAAAGCGTCGGGGAGAATATCGTCGAGCGTTTCGCCGTCGTTAAGACGCGCTTTAAGGACGTCCGTCATCGAGCGAAGCTCTGCGTCGGTCATTGCCTTATATTTGTCGGCAAGTGCCTCGATCTTGTTTACAATAGGAGTTATCTTCTTGATCTGTCTCTGCGAGTAGGTTCCGAAGATTGAGCTGAAAAGTCCCATATTATTAACCCTTTCGAAAGGAATTTCATTCTAAAATATAATTATAATCATTGTACCATATTTTTCCCGAGATTAAAAGGGGTATTTGTAAATATTTATAAATACTTGAAATATATAGAGAAATATAGTATAATCGAACTATCAAAAAACGGAGAAACGCAAGAAATGAAATTACATATATGCCTGATCGAGCCGGAAATTCCGCAGAACACGGGAAATATCGCGCGTACCTGTGCAGTCACCGGCGCGTCACTACACCTTGTCCGCCCGTTCGGATTTGAAATAACGAGCGCAAAGCTCAAAAGAGCGGGGCTTGACTATTGGGACAAGCTCGATATAACCTACTACGATTCCTTTGATGAATTTCTGAATAAGCACGAAAACGACAACCTCTTTTTCTATTCACAGAAAGGGAAGAACTGCTATACTGATATAGATTACCCCGAGGAGTCGTACCTCGTTTTCGGTAAGGAATCCTGCGGACTTCCCGAGGATTACCTGCGTACCCGCCCCGACGATACCGTCCGCATTCCGATGAGGGCGTCGCTCCGTTCTCTTAACCTCGGAAACTGCGTTGCCATCGCCGCGTATGAGGTGCTTCGTCAGGATGGCTTTGAAACGCTCAAAACCGCCGGGATCCTTTCGGATATTTGAAAAAAACGACCGAATTTTTTGTTTATTTACAAGGACGGGCAAAAAAATCCACAAAGAGTACACGAAAAGTTTATAATTTGCTGATATCCTATCATTAGAGAATAAACTGATAGGGGAATCTTTGTGACTTCTGAAAATAAGGATCATGAGGTAAATTCGACCGATTCGTCTTACGGCGGCTCGACTTACCGTCTTTCATACGACCACGAAGAAAATAAAAAGTGCATAAAGAAATCGTACGGCTTAAGGGCGCTTATTGCCGTTGTCGTATCTATAATCCTTCTTTTCGTTTTTGCGTATCTTGCATTGCGGCATTACGACGACGCGATAAAGAAGATATACGCCTCCGAAACCACTCCCGATAACGAAAAGACTTCTGCCGATTTTCAGTCGAGCATAAATATCGTGAAAAACTAAACCGAGCGTTTCCGCTCGGTTTTTTTGCGCAAAAAAGACCGCACCATAAGATGCGGTCTTTAATATTATCAGCCGAGTCTCTTCTCAAGAGCTGCAAGCTCGTCGTACATAGTAGCGGGAACGTGGTCGCCGATGAGAGAGTAGAACTCCTTGATATTCTCAACGTCTTCCTTCCAGGAAGCGGTATCAACGGAGAGAAGCTCCTTGATAGTGTCGAGAGTAACGTCATTAAGACCCTCAATGTTGATGTCTTCTGCGTTCGGAACGTAACCGATAGCAGTCTCAACGGCATCAACCTTGCCCTCGCAACGGTCGAGGATCCAGAGAAGAACGCGGAGGTTGTCGCCGAATCCGGGCCAAATGAAGTGACCCTCGTCGTCGGTACGGAACCAGTTGACGTGGAAGATCGCAGGGGGATTCGGGATGTTCTTGCCCATATCGAGCCAGTGCTGGAAATAGTCACCCATGTTGTATCCGACGAAGGGACGCATTGCCATCGGGTCGCGGCGAACTACGCCGACAGCGCCGGAAGCAGCTGCGGTAGTCTCGGAAGCCATGATTGAGCCGACGAAGGCGCCGTGCTGCCAGTTAAAGGACTGATATACGAGGGGAGCGGTCTTTGCACGGCGTCCGCCGAATACGATAGCGGAAACCGGAACACCCTTAAGAGAGTTGAACTCGCTCGAGATGCAGGGGCAGTTCTTAGCAAGCGCGGTGAAGCGGGAGTTGGGATGAGCGCCGCAGGTCGACTTATCCTTCTTGTCGTACTTCGTGCAGTCCCAAGGATTACCCTTCCAGTCAATAGCATTACCGGGTGCGGGAGGATTGTCGTTAAGACCTTCCCACCAAACGGTATTGTTCTTGGTGTCGTGAACAACGTTTGTAAAGATGGTATCTCTCATGCAGGTGGCGAGAGCGTTGGGGTTAGACTTATTGTTAGTTCCGGGAGCAACGCCGAAGAAGCCGTTCTCGGGGTTAACAGCGTAAAGCTTGCCGTCTTCCTTGTTTACGCGGAGCCAAGCGATGTCGTCGCCTACGCACCATACCTTGTAGCCCTTGTCAGCGAGCATCTTGGGGGGAATAAGCATTGCGAGGTTGGTCTTTCCGCAAGCAGAGGGGAAAGCAGCGGTAACGTACTTGATGTCGCCGTTAGGATACTCAACGCCGAGGATGAGCATGTGCTCAGCCATCCAGCCCTCTTTGCGTCCGAGGTAGGAAGCAATACGGAGAGCGAAGCACTTCTTTCCGAGAAGAACGTTTCCGCCGTAGCCGGAGTTGACCGACATGATGGTATTGTCCTGAGGGAAGTGAGTGATGTACCGGTTTTCCTCGTCGATATCAGCTCTTGCGTGAAGACCCTTGATGTAGTCAGCGCTGTCGCCGAGTGCCTCAAGAACGTTTACTCCGACGCGAGTCATTATAAGCATATTGAGAACAACGTAGATAGAGTCGGTAAGCTCGATACCGTACTTTGCAAAGTCGGAGCCGACAACACCCATCGAGTAGGGAATAACGTACATGGTACGGCCCTTCATCGAGCCGGTGTAAAGCTTCTTGAGCTTTGCGTACATCTCGGAGGGCTCCATCCAGTTGTTGATATTGCCAGCTTCTTCCTTAGTGGGAGTGCAGATATAGGTGCGTCCCTCAACGCGGGCAACGTCGTTTACTGCAGTGCGGTGGAGATAGCAGTTGGGGAGAAGCTCGGGGTTGAGCTTTGTGAGCTCACCTGTAGAGCATGCTTCCGCGCGGAGTGCCTCCGCCTGTTCCTCAGTACCGTCGATCCAAACGATCTTGTCGGGCTGAGTCATCGCAGCCATCTCGTCGATCCAACTTAAAACGTGAACATTCTTTGTCATTTGAGTTGTCTCCTTTATAGTATGGATTAATTGAATTTCAAAAAGAGTTTAATACTTTCGGAAGGATAGATTTACCATCGTCCCCCATCTTAATTATACACTCTTTTCGCCCCAAATGGTTAATGAATTGTTAATTTAATAAAATTAATGTAATTAATTTATTAAAAAGCACCATTACCTTTGACATTATCGGCAAATAATGGTATAATGTATTCACGATTTATTGGAGGAGCTTATGCTTAAAAAATTGTTTTCGATACTTCTCGTATCGTTATTTATAATATCGCTGATCCCGTTGTCATCTCTTGCTGCAGATACTGCACCCAAGAGTGATGTGAGTGCCCCCGGCGGAAGCGTGTCAACGGTAGAGGAGCTTGTAGCAGCGCTCGGCGGAAGCGGTATCGTATATGAAAACGGTGTAATAACCCTTATCAAGGACGTCACGCTTGCCTCAAGCGTCAGAATAACGTCGGGAACCTATACTGTTATGGGAAGCGGCGCAATTATTAAAGGCGCGTTTGACGGTGACGTTTTCGTGCTCTCGGGAGAGGAAACGACGCTCATTCTCGGCGACCGCACAGCCGGCGAAGATGACACGGATCTTACCTTCGACGGCGAAAATACGGTTCGCGGCGGATCCTTCTTCAAGGTGGAGAAGGGCGCAAAGCTGGAGCTGCGTAACTCCGTTAAGATAGAGAACGCAATTTCGAAGACGTCGGGAGCCGCAGTATATAACGAAGGCGAATTTACAATGTACGGCGGTAAGATCGAAAACTGCCGTGCAGAGAAGACGGGTGGCGCAGTCTACAACGCGGGAAGTATATTTCTCACGTCGGGAAGCATAAAAAACTGCTCCGCAAATCAGGGCGGCGCAGTATACAGTGAGGGCGAATCTACCTTTGCCGGAACCGAGCTTTCGGGCTGTAAGGCAACGAACGGCGGCGCCGTATATAATACAGGAAATATGCAGTATCGCTCCTCCGCTATAACGGAATGCTCGGCCGACAAGGGCGGTGCCGTATACAATTCGGGCAAAGCTTCGGTCAATGGCGGAACGATAAGCAATAATAAAGCTGAAAACGGCGAAGGCGGCGGAGTGTATAACGTAAGCGATCTTGAGCTTTCGGGTTCGGTCATTCGCGAGAATTACGCAAAAAACGGCGGAAACGTCTATAATTGCGGCAACGCGTCAACAGGTGACGGCTTCGCGGCAGTAAGCGGAAACGCATCTGAAAAGGGCGGACATGTATATAATTCCGAGCTCGGCATATTCACGCACAATTCCGGCTCGGTCAACCTCGGAAGAGCAGTATACGGCGGAGGAGTG
>JAFTTT010000109.1 GCA_017466625.1 Clostridia bacterium | reverse complement strand
TTGTCCGTTTTTTATCTCAGTCTGTCAATCAGATACTGGATATACTGTTTATCCTTATCTGCCAAACCCGAAATATCAACTGTTTCGCTTTTTTCAATTCCGAGCAACACGTCTGTACTGACATGAAGTGCTTTGGATAGCTTAACAAGTACATCTAACGACGGTGTCCTGTCTCCTACCTCGTAAAAACTTATAACGCTGTTTTTAACTCCGATGAGATTTGCTAGCTCTTTTTGGGTCAGTTTTCGATTTTTGCGAAGTTGTCGCAGTCTGTTTCCGAATTCTACCATTTAGTACACCTCAATTCTACTATTATTTTAACCGCTTCTGGTATACAAATGGTGGAATTTTATAATAAAAATTCTACTAATCAGTTGACTTTTTGAAAATTTAGTGTTATAATGTCGGAAAGCGAACTTTTGTGTCGCTAAAAATTAAAAGGAGTTATGAACTATCATGGCTAAAAGACAAAAGGAAAAATTATTTGAAGAAATCCGATTTCAGGACGTTGAAAAAGCGAAGAGGGTATATACTCTTGCTAAAATTAACCAAACACGAATTTTAATTGGATTCATTATTTCGGTTATCGCAATGATTTTTACCGCCATTGCAATTTGGGGAGACGGTAGTGTCACAATACCTATGATTTTGGCGATTCCCGCTTACATAATCGGCGGCGGTATTATAAAAGCACTGAAGGTTGCTTGGAAGATCACGAAAATCGGCTGGTTTTTAATTCCTATGTTTCCTGCTGACGTTCTTATTGCTATTGCTTGCTTTATATTTGCGGTTGTCGGACTTCTTTTCGTTCCGGTAATTTTTGTGGGTATCAACTATGTTCAGCACAAAAAGACGCTTGATGCTGCGACTGCCTATCTGATAGAAATAGGCGAACTTGCTGATGCGGCATCTACTGAAGAGTAAAATAAAAAATTCCCCGAAAACGGGGAATTTTTTATTTTACTTCATATCCTTCGTTAATAATCGCGTTGACTATGGTCTCGTCATCGACGGGGGAGGTGAATTTGACAGTTACCTTATTTTGTGTGTGATCTGCGACTGCTTCAGAGATACCGTCTATCTTCTCGAGTGCGGTCTTGACTGCGTTTTCGCAGTGGTGGCACATCATGCCGTAAACGGCGTAGGTCTTTGTATTTTCGTCCTTTTTCGGCTCGGGGATCGGTTCCGAAACGACTGCCGACTTGCTCTTTTTCCTTATCGGAATGAGGTTAAGGCGGAGCGCGTTACTGACGACGAAGAAGCTTGACAAGCTCATTGCGAGCGCGCCGATCATCGGGTTCATTTCCCAGCCGGTGAGCGGAATGAAGGCGCCTGCGGCGAGCGGTATTCCGAGGACGTTATAGAAGAACGCCCAGAAAAGGTTTTCCTTGATGTTGCGGAGCGTGTTTTTGCCGAGCTTGATGGCGGCGGGAACGTCCGAAAGCGAGCTCTTCATAAGGACTGCGTCGGCGGAATCTATCGCGATATCGCTTCCTGCGCCGATCGCGATACCGACGTCCGCTTCTGTGAGCGCGGGGGTGTCGTTTATGCCGTCGCCGACCATTGCGGTCTTGCCGTATTTGCGGAGAAGCTTTACCCTTTCCGCCTTTTCGTTCGGGAGAACTCCCGCGACGACCTCGTCGATGCCGACCTTATCGGCTATCGCGCGTGCCGTCATTTCGTTATCGCCCGTCAGCATGACGGTCTTTATCTTCATTTCGTGAAGCGCTTTGATCGCATCGGCAGAGTCGTCCTTGACCTCGTCGCTGACTGCGATAATGCCGAGAAGAACGTCTTTCTTTGCGAAGAAAAGGGGCGTTTTGCCCTCGTTTGAGAGCTTTTCGGCGAGCTTTTCCGCTTCGTCGCTCACGGGCGCAAGCTCTGATATCATAGAGAGCTTTCCGCCGTAGACGGCTTCACCGTTAACAAGTGCCGAAACTCCGCTTCCGGTCAGGGCGGAGAAGTTTTCAACAGGGAGTGGAGAAACACCGCTTTCAAGCGCGAACGAGGTGACCGCCTTTGAAAGCGGATGCTCGCTTCCCGTTTCGACGGAATATGCCAGCGTCAGCAGCTCGTTTCTATCGCATCCTATCGGTATAACGTCGGAAACCGTCGGCGTTCCGTGAGTTACCGTTCCCGTTTTATCGAGGATGACGACCTTGGTCTTTCCAATTTCTTCAAGTGCGGAGGCGCTCTTGAAGAGTATTCCGTTTTTAGCTCCGACTCCGCTTCCGACCATTATCGCAACGGGGGTTGCAAGTCCGAGTGCGCAGGGACAGCTGATGACGAGCACCGATATTCCGCGCGCGAGCGCAAATCCGATGCTTTCCTCGGCGATAAGCCATGCGGCGCCCGTTAAGAGCGCGATCAGGAGAACTGTCGGCACGAAGATGCCCGACACCTTGTCAGCTATACGTGCGATGGGTGCCTTTGACGCCGAGGCGTCGGAAACTGTTTTTATTATCTGCTGAAGGACGGTATCGTGACCGACCTTCGTTGCTTCGCATTTGAGGAAGCCCGAAAGGTTTACGGTGCCCGAGGAGACGGGCGATCCGACCGTTTTATCGGCGGGCACGCTTTCTCCGGTGAGCGACGCTTCGTTTACCGAGCTTATGCCCTCGATGACCTTTCCGTCTGCGGGGAAGATCTGTCCCGGGCGGACTGTGAAGATATCGCCGACATTGAGCGATGCTATCGGAACGGTTATTTCCTTACCGTCTTTTATGACTGTTGCGGTCTCGGGGGAAAGTGACATAAGTCCCTTGAGGGCGCTCGTCGTTTTGCCCTTTGCGCGAGCTTCGAGGAGCTTACCGACCGTGATGAGCGTCAGTATCATTGCCGCGCTCTCGAAATAGAGTCCGTGAAGAAGCGAATGAGAATGGCTGACGGTCATTTTATAGACCATCGCGGTGCTGTACCCGAATGCCGCCGCCGAGCCGAGCGAGACGAGTGTGTCCATATTCGGCGCGCCTTTAATTATCCCCTTGAAGCCGCTTATGAAGAATTTTTGGTTTATTACCATTACGGCAAGGGAGAGGAGCATTTGGGTAAGCGCGTTTGCGAGGTGGTTGTTTTCAAGCGCGGACGGGAGCGGAAGACCGACCATTCGTCCCATTGAAATATACATTAAAGCCGCGAGGAAAATTATCGAGAACGTCAGGCGCAGAAGGATCTTCTTCGTCTCGACGTTGTCGGTCTCTTCCTTTTTCTCGGGTGCTTTGCCGTTATCGGTTGACGCTCCGTAGCCGGCGTTTTCGACCGCCTTTATTATTTCCGATTCGGAAACGTCACCTTCGACAGTCATGCTGTTGGTCAGCAGGTTGACGGAGCAGGTTTTTACACCGTCTACATTTGATACTGCCTTTTCCACTCGCGCCGAGCAGGCGGCACATGACATTCCGGTTACGTTGAATTTTTGCATTTTTTATCCTTTCAGTTGAGCGCTATAAGGTCTATATCCCACGCGGGGAAGGACATCGTTCGCTTGATATACATTTTGTAATCGGGGCAGATCGAGCGGATAAGCAGCGGAATCTCAAAAATATCCGCGCTCTTGTGATATAAGGCGACTCTCATTGCCGGGCGGTAATCGGCTATCGCGTTTCTACAGCCGTCTATCGCCTGGCGCTCGGCGCCCTCTACGTCGATCTTTATGTAGTCGACCTTTCGTCCGTCAAGGAAGCTATCGGGGCGTACGCCTGCGACCTCTACGGTCTTTTCACCGCCGCGGCGGTGTATACCGCGTCCTCCGCCCTTTGTAAACGTCAGTATCTCGTCCTTATCCCAGGCGGCGGCATAGTGCGGCTCGACCTTGCCCGTCGGGACGGTGTTTATGCAAAGCTTTTTGAAGTTTCGCTCGTCGGGCTCGAGGGCAATTACCGTCTCAAGCTTTGGGCAACTGTCAACTAATTTCAGCGCCGTGTCGCCGTTGTATGCGCCAAGGTCGAGCGTCACGCGGAAACGCTCCGCGTGGAGAAACAAGAGTATCTCGTCGTCGCTTTCACAGCCGTCGAGAAGATATTCGACCTTTCCCGTCAGCTTCGCCATTATCATATTGTCGTAAAGCTTGACCGACGCGGTATCGCAAAGAAGCGAGCGAGCTTCTTTTATTTTGTCCAGGTTTTCGTTATAAAAATCAATGTCGAAAAGCTCTCCGCCCGCAACGGGAACGTCGGGGACGTAGGTCTCGTGAAGAAGCGACAGCTTTACGAAGTTTTCGATCACGTCGGGAAGCGACGAGCCGAAGGCGATGAGGATTATCATATCTCCATAGGTCTTGACTGCTTCCTTGTACGAAAGCACAGGCATTTCGCTGAAAACGCGCTTGCGTACAAATCCGTCGGAGGCGAAAACCCCGCTTGCTTTTATTCCTTTTTCAGCCATTACGTTCAGTATCTTGTCGGCTCCGTCGCCCGTTCCGTAGAGGACGATCGGCTTTGTCACACTTTTCAGATACTGCCAGAGGTCGGTCATTGGGGTTCTCCTTGCGGTAAAAGTTAAACAAATTATACCACAAATTATTTTCAATGTCAATTTGCGCCTGATTTTACAGAATTTTTGCAATGACATAGCGTATAAAATACGCTATAATTATAACCGAGGTGATGAATATGATAAAGAAAATAAGAAATCTCAAATTAAGTAATACATACCTTTTGGTGCTCTTTTTCGGGCTTGTTTCGACCGTTATGGGCGGTATATGGGTCATAATGCTCGACAGATTCGCAAAAAGCGGAGTGACATTCGGCGTAAGCTCATATCCGTCGGCGGCGCTGAACGAGGTCGTTTTCTCGGCGCTTCTGCATATCGCGTGCGGAATAATTTTACTTCTCGACGACAGAAAAAAGGTTGAATAAATGTAACTATAATGCTATAATGAAGGGAGACGATGCGCAAAGGAGATAAATATGGACATTTTCGGAAAATTTCCGCCTTTTTTGCAGGACTATATTTACAGCCACGGCTGGAGCGAGCTTCGCGACGTTCAGGTGCGCTCTGCCGAGGTTCTTTTTGAAAGCGAGAACAATCTTTTAATAACCTCTCCGACTGCGTCGGGCAAGACCGAGGCGGCTCTTTTTCCCGTGCTTTCAAAGCTTTACGAGGAGGAGCCGAATTCCATCGGCGCGCTCTATATAGCGCCCCTTAAGAGCTTGATAAACGACCAGTTTTCGCGCCTTGACGAGGTGCTTGATATGAGCGGAATTCCCGTTTTCCATTGGCACGGCGACGTTGCGATGTCGCACAAGTCAAAGGCGCTCAAGGATCCGAGAGGAATACTTCAGATCACTCCCGAGTCGCTCGAAAGCATGCTTATGAACAGGAGCAACGATATCGTGCGTCTCTTCGGCTCGCTTCGCTTCGTGATCCTCGACGAGGTCCATACCTTGACGGGGACCGACAGAGGAAATCAGATCCTCTGCCAGCTTACCAGAATTGCAAGGACTATCGGTTACGATCCCGTAAGAATAGGTCTGTCTGCGACTGTCGGAGACATTGACGCCGCCTGCAAGTGGCTCGGCGCGGGATCGGTACGAAATACCGTCTGCGTTGATTGCCCCGATACGCGTACGTCGTGGCGGCTCGGAATGGAGCATTTTTATATTCAGAACGAGGGTGACGGCGAGGGAAGTATGCCGAGTGAGGACAAGTATATCCCGATAGACCCCGGTTTTGAGTACATTTACGACTGCTCGCGCGAGAAAAAGTGTCTGATTTTCTCAAATTCGCGCGAGGAGACCGAATATCTTACCGCGACTCTCCGTCAGATAGCCGACAGGCGCGGTGAGGAGGACGTTTTTCAGATACATCACGGAAATCTTTCTGCGTCTATCCGCGAGGAAGCCGAGCTTAAGCTTAAGGATGAGGATATTCGTACCGTCACCTGTGCGACGGTTACCCTTGAGCTTGGCATCGACATCGGACGGCTCGAAAGAATTATTCAGCTCGAATCTCCGCACTCGGTGTCGAGCCTGCTTCAGCGTCTCGGACGCTCGGGCAGACGCGGAAATCCGCCCGAGATGATGACGGTGTTCAGAGAGGAAAATCCGCTTCCGAATACTCCGCTCCCACAACTTATGCCGTGGGAGCTTATACGCGCTATCGCGATAGTTCAGCTTTATCTTGAGGAAAGATTTATTGAGCCGCCGTCTGTCCGTCACCTGCCGTTCAGCTTGCTTTTCCAGCAGACCTTAAGCACTCTTGCCTCCTGCGGTGAGCTTAGCGCGAAGGCGCTTGCAGAGAGGGTACTGACGCTCCCGCCGTTCACTCACGTTTCGCCCGAGGACTTTAGGGTACTTCTCGTTTCGATGCTCAATCTCGAGTATCTTGAAATGACCGAGGAAAAAACGCTCATTATAGGTGTCCGCGGCGAACGGCTCATAAACAGCTTCAAGTTCTACGCCGTTTTCAAGGACAGCGAGGACTTTACCGTCCGCTGCGGCTCCGATGAGATCGGAACGATAACGACACCGCCCCCCGTCGGCGACCGCTTTGCGCTCGCGGGCAGAGTTTGGGAGGTCGAGGAGCTTGATATCCCGAGAAAACTCATTTACTGCAAGCAGGTAAAGGGCAAAATGGAGGTATCCTGGCCGGGTGATTACGGCGAGATACACACGAAGATACTTAAGCGAATGAAAAAGGTGCTTGAGGAGGACACCGTTTATCCTTATCTTAAGGAAAACGCGCGCAAGCGTCTAAGTGTCGCTCGCGGTGTTGCGAGAAACACCGGTATGCTTGAAAAGGAGATCGTTCATCTCGGCGGATATACCTGGTGCCTTTTCCCTTGGCTCGGTACGCGCTCCTTCCGCACGCTTCGCAAGTTTATTGCGAAAAACGGCGCTTCTTACGGACTTTCGGGACTTGAATTTGAGGGCTGCTTCTATATGACGTTCAAGCTCGAAAAGGGCGACGGCGAGTCGTTTATGAAGTATATAAAGCGTATTGCCAAAAACGGAATCGACAAATCGTCGCTCGTCGGCGCGAACGAATGCCCCGTGTTTGAAAAGTACGACGACCGTATTCCGTCGGAGCTGCTTCGTAAGGCGTACGTTGCCGATCGGCTTCGCACCGATGAGATAATGGAGATGTTTGAAGGATAATGCCTCGCCCTTCGGGAGAGGGTGTCTAAGAGGTAAACCTCGGACGGAGAGGGTAATCTTAAAGGTCAAAATGCCCTCTCACCGCCTTCGGCGGAGCTCCCCCAAAGGGGGAGCCGACGAATGCCCCGCACTTCTATCAAAAGGAAATTTTTATGAACTGCAATCTTTGCCCGCGCGCTTGCGGCGCTGAAAGGGACAATGGAATAACCGGCTATTGCGGCGTCGGATCGACTCCCGTGGTCGGGCGCATTGCGCCTCATCTTTGGGAAGAGCCGTGTATATGCACGGGAAGGGGCTCGGGAACCGTCTTTTTCTCGGGGTGCAATCTCCGTTGCTCGTTCTGCCAGAACGGAAGGATCAGTAACGGAAAGCTCGGGCGCGAGATGACCGAAAGAGAGCTTGCCGAGGCGTATATTTCGCTTCAGGATATGGGCGTTTGCAACATAAATTTCGTGACGCCTACTCCTTGGGTGCCGAATATAAAAAGATCGCTCGATCTCGCCTGGGAAATGGGGCTTCATCTGCCGACGGTCTACAACTGCGGCGGATATGAGAGCGCCGACGTGCTTCGTTCGCTGAACGGATATATCGGCGTTTATCTGCCCGATTTCAAGTATATGGACGAAGAGCTCGGCAAACGCTTTTCGGGCGTCGGTGACTATCCCGAGGTCGCGAAAAGGTCGCTTTCCGAAATGGTGAATCAGCGCGGTGATGCGGTATATAATTCCGACGGAACGATGGTCAAGGGCGTTATCGTCCGCCATCTCGTTCTGCCGAATCATACCGATGACAGTATACGCGTTCTTGAATATCTGCACCGTGAGTACGGCGACAGCATCGTTATCAGCATTATGAGCCAATATACGCCCCAGCCGAACGCGCCCGACGGGTTGGATCGGAAGCTGACGGCGGAGGAATATGATACCGTCGTTAATTATGCGGAAAGTATTGGAATTAAAAACGCTTATATCCAGGACGGCGAAAGCGCATCGGAAAGCTTTATACCTGAATTCAAGTAAAACAAGACCTGCATTAAACATAAACAAGAGCAGACATTCTTCGTCTGCTCTTGTTTTTTATATTTTCTCGCCTTCGACGTAAACTTCCTTTATAGAAAGATCGTCGGATATTCTGATAAAGTCTCCCTTATATCCGTTTTCGATCTTACCTACGTTCTTTAAGCCGAGAAGATTCGCGGGGTTTTCGGTCGCGCAGGCGACGGCTTCGGGGAGAGATGCGCCTGTGAAGGACATATAATTTTTTACGCCCTGCCAAAGCTCAAGTGTGCTTCCTGCAATCGTGCCGTCGGATAGACGCGCGGTGCCGTCCTTCATAAATATCTCAAGTCCTGCAGAATAGAAGCTCCTTTCGGGCCCTTCGTAGCCCGCGCCGAGGATCGAGTCGGTTATGAGGATCACGCGGCTCTTTGATTTTGCCGTTCTTATGAGCTTTACGGTCTCGGGAGCGAGGTGGTGACCGTCGCATATCACCTCCGTATACGCGTCTGAGGTAAGCGCCGCGACGACTGCACCGCCTGCGCGGTGATGAATTGGCGGCATTGCGTTAAAGAGGTGCGTAAAGGAGGTTACGCCCTTTTTGATGAGTTCGTTGGCTTCTTCATAGGTCGCCGTCGTGTGTGCAAGGGAGGCGGTGTATCCGTTCGAAAGGATCGCGTCAAGGAATTTTCCTTCTCTGTCGAGCTCAAAGGCGCATGAAAAATGCAGGTGCATATTTTTTGCCGCCTCGGCAAAATCCTCGATCTCCTTCGGGTCGAGAGGGGCAAGATACTCGGGCGCGTGAGCGCCTTTTTTCTCGGGATTCATATATCTGCCCTCGATATGCATGGCGGGGAATCCGAGCTCCGACGCTTCTCTTACGCGCTGAAGCATCTTCTCGTATTCGTTTGACGCGAGGGTCGGAATTACGGTCGTAACGCCCTTTTTTGCGTATAGGTTTTTGAGTGCCGACATTTCCTCGGGCGTCGTTTCGTCGAAATCGAAGCCGCATCTGCCGTGAGTATGCAGGTCGATAAGCCCGGGAATTACGGTGTCGCCCTTAAGGTCGATGGCATCCTCGCCTTCGATGTAATCGGTAAAAATGCCGTTTTCAATGGCGAACGCGCCTTCCGTTATTTCGCCGCTACGCAGGATCTTCGCGTTAATAAATGCTTTTCTCATATTGCTCTCTTATCCTTGAAATCGGAAATTTATTTTTGCTTTTGCGTTGATTCGATTATAACACAGTATTGATGAGTTTTCCACAATAGTATTGAAATTTCTTTGAAATTTCTTTTTCCGCTGTTTTTGCTTCGGTAACGGCACGGGGTGAAAGGCATAGAATGGTATCAAAGGGCGGCAAAACCGACCTTTTGAATGAAACAGAAAGGATAGTAATACCATGGGATGCCTCTGCAACATTTTTGACGACTGCAACGTTTGGATCGTAATCCTTATTCTCCTTATCCTCTATTGGTACTGCAACGGCGGCAACTCCTGCGGTTGCGGTTGCGGCTGCAACTAACTTAATTTGCCGATAAAATAAGCCGAGCGCATTTGCGCTCGGCTAATATTTTTTATTAAAGTCCGAGAGTTTTGAGATAATCTCTGCTCATCTTTGCTGCTTCGAGGGAGCAGGTTTCGTACGAATCGTCCTGCTCGACGATGACGTACTCAACGCCTGCTTCGTCAGCCGCGGTGAGGATCTCGTTCCAATCCTGGATACCGGAGCCCACGGGAGTGAACTTGAAGCCGTTATCCTCCTTCGACGTGTTCTTGATCTCGTTGCCGTCCTCGTCGATAAGTGCGTAGACGGGACCGCCGCCGAGCTTCTTACATACGAAGTCCTTGAGATGAAGCACCTTGATCCTGCCTGCGTACTTTCTTACGTATTCTGCGGGATTAACGCCTGCGTAGTGTACCCAGCAGGTGTCGATCTCGGGCATAAGGGTTTCGGCGTCGAGGGTTCTATAAAGCTTATCGAGGACGTATTCGCCGTCGACCTTTACGAACTCGAAGTCGTGGTTATGGTACATAAGCTGGATTCCGCCTGCCTTGAGGAGCTTCGAAACCTCTGCAAACTTCTTTACGGTCTCGTCCCAGTTGTTGTAGAGCTCGTTCTTGTCGTACCACGGAATTGCCGAGTACTCAACACCGATAGTGTTGAGGTAATCGACAGCCGCCTTGCCCTCTTTTTCGAAGAGGTCGGTCGCCTGGTGGACCGAGATCGCCTTGAGCCCGTACTTATCGAGAAGCGCTTTTACCTCCTCGGCGGTCTTGCCGAAATAGCCCGCGAACTCTACGTAGTCGTAGCCCATTTCCTTGACTGCCTTGAGGGTCGCTTCCATATCCTTTTCCATTGCGTCTCTTACGCTGTAAAGCTGGAGACCTACCTTAAACTGCTTCATTATATTCTCCTTAAATCTCGGGGATCTCTACTTCGATCTCTTTTCCGAGCTTTGCGCTCTTGATGATCGAATCGATGATCGCCTGGTTGATGATGATCTCCTCGGACGAAATGGGAGCTTCGCCGCCGTTCTTGATAGCGTCGAGGAAGGTTCTCATCTTGTAGTAGAAGTTGTTGTGCTCACGGGGAGGCATCATCGGGAACTTGGTCTCAACTTCCTTGCCTGCAACTCTCGAGTAGAGGGTAAGGTCGCCGCCGACGGTTCCGTTCCAGCACTCGGTGGAAGGAATGCGCAAGCTTCCCTTTGTACCCATGATGATGGTATCGCCCGAGGTATCGAGGTGCATTGCCCAGGAGATACGGAAGTCGAGGATGATTCCGCCCTCAAGACGAACGAATCCTGCCGCAAAGTCTTCAACCGAGAAGATGTCGGCGTATTCTGCCGGCTTGCCTTCGGAGGTGAAGTACTCGGGGTCCTTTCCGAAGTAGTCGGAAACGTAGCCCGAAACGGTGAGGGGCTTCGGATAGCCGATGGAGTTAAGAACCATATCGAGCGAGTAGCATCCGATATCGCCCATAGCGCCGATAACGCCGGTATCGCCCTGAATGAAGGTCGTTCCGAAGGGAGTCGGGATTCCGCGGCGGCGTCCGCCACCGGTCTGAATGTAGTATACCTTACCGAGAGCGCCCGACTGAACTATGTTCTTGACCATCTTCATATTGTCGTCGAAACGGGGCTGGAAGCCGATCGAGAGGATCTTTCCGCTTGCCTTTTCTGCCTTGCGGATAGCAACTGCCTCCTCAAGAGTTACGCACATCGGCTTCTCGAGAAGAACGTGTACGCCGTGCTCAAGAGCGTAGATAGCGCACTCTGCGTGAGTTGCGTTGTAGGTGCAGACGCAAACTGCGTCGCACTCGCCTGCGTCGATAAGCTCCTTATGGCTGGGGTACGTCTTAACTCCCTCGATGCCGTAGTTTGCGAAAAACTTTTCTGCCTTACCGGGGATAAGATCAGCGCCTGCGACGATCTCAACGTCGGGCATCTGAAGCAGAGCGTCGAGGTGCGACTCTGCGATCCAGCCGGTACCGATTATACCGATTTTAACCTTTTTGGAAGCGTCGATCACGGTCTCTTCCTGGTTGTACTTAAAAGCATCTAATCCTTTGTGTGCCATATTTTTGTCTCCTTTCGAAACGGCATATTGATTTTTTTATTTTAATATGCTATTATTATAGTACCGAATATTTGATTTTTTGACTACACGGATTTTAACTTAAATTTGTACGATTTTCACTTTTGGAGAAATTTACGATGCGAGAAGAGATAGTTAACCTCGACAACAACATATCGATCCACATTTCACGGTCCGACGTTCCGCCGCTTGACGAGGGCGTTACGGTCGAGTGCCGCAGACGTATGCTGAGCGACATGCATCTGCACAACGAGTATGAATTTTTGCGTGTCGACCGCGGAATCTTCAGGTGCGTGACGCTCGACGGTGAGTTCGTTCTGCACGAGGGGGACATTATTTTTATCAATAAATACGTTCCTCACAGCACCTTCGAGGAAACGAGTGATACTCACAGCACGCTTATTCAGTTTCGTCTGCCCTCCGACGGCGACTCGATAACGAGGTACATATCGCGCTTCACGAGTATTTCCGATACGCCTGCCTGCGTTTTCAAAAAAGGAACGCCCGAATTTGAAGAGATACGGCACAGCTTTGATACCATTCTTGACGAATACGCGGAGAAGAAGCCGTACTGGAGCGATTATATTTACAACCACATGCGTCTGCTTCTCGCTTCGCTTAGAAGACAGGGCGTTATTTCCGACGAGATACAGAAAAAGCGCGAGGATATCAACAAGATCCGTCCCGTGCTTGAATATATAAACAACAACTGCGGAGAGCGTTTGTCGACTGCCGATCTCAGCAGTATGTTCAACTTCAACGAGCAGTATTTCTGCCGCTTGTTCAAGAGCATCGTCGGTACGAGCCCGATGAATTATATCAATTTCGTTCGCGTCAGCAAGGCGGAAAAGCTCTTAAAGACCGAAACGAGCTTGCTTAAGGTCGCAAACGATATGGGCTTTTCCTCGCTTTCTTATTTCAATAGAGTATTTAAGAAGTACAAGCACTATTCGCCCGGTGAATACAAGAAGATAATCCGCACAAGAGAGTTTGAATAACAAAAAAGAGATACGGTTTTCACCGTATCTCTTTTAATTTAATTATTTTTCTCTTCTCGGGCGGAGAGGGGCTTGCTTCACGACTGACCCTCTCACCGCCTGCGGCGGAGCTCCCCCAAAGGGGGAGAGGACAGCGTGGCGAAGCGTGCAAGCCGCTAATGACAAAAAACCGCCGAAAAATCGGCGGTTTTCCTGTTTTAATTATCTTTCTCTTCTCGTACGGAAGGGACGGCGGGGACGCTCAACGGGAGCTTCCTCCGTGATTCCTTCGGGGCGGGGAAGAGTGTCCTTATGCGAAAGGTTCATTCTGCCCTTTTCGTCGATTCCGAGGAACTTAACTGCGAGCTTGTCGCCGACGTTGCAGACGTCTTCAACCTTCTCGACTCTGGTATGAGCGAGCTTCGAGATGTGAACGAGGCCTTCCTTGCCGGGAGCGAACTCAACGAACGCGCCGATCGGAATTACGCGGGTAACGGTACCCTCGTAGGTTGCGCCTACCTCGGGCTCGAATACGATGTTCTTGATTGCGGCTTCTGCCATAAGGCCGCCGTCGCGGTTAACTGCTGCGATGAAGATCGAGCCGTCGTCCTCGATGGTGATCTCGGTGCCGGTCTCTGCCTGGATCTTCTGGATTACCTTACCCTTATGTCCGATAACGTCGCCGATCTTCTCGGGGTTGATCTTCATGGAGATCATCTTGGGCGCCCACTTGCAAACCTCGGGACGGGGCTCAGCGATCGCCTTGAGAAGTACCTCGTCGATGATGTAGTCACGGCCCTTGTGGGTGGTCTCGAGAGCTTCCTTTATGATCTCGGGGGTAAGACCGTCGATCTTAAGGTCCATCTGAATGGAGGTGATACCCTTATGAGTACCTGCTACCTTGAAGTCCATATCGCCGTAGAAGTCTTCAAGACCCTGGATGTCGATCATGGTCGTCCAGGAGCCGTCTTCCTCGGTGATAAGACCGCAGGAGATACCTGCTACAGGTGCCTTTATCGGAACGCCTGCTGCCATGAGTGCGAGGGTAGAACCGCAAACGGATGCCTGAGAGGTAGAGCCGTTAGAGGAAAGGACCTCGGATACGCAGCGGATAGCGTAGGGGAACTCTTCAACGGAGGGAAGAACGGGAACGAGAGATCTTTCTGCAAGAGCTCCGTGACCGATCTCGCGGCGTCCGGGAGAACGGACTGCCTTTGCTTCACCCGTCGAGTAACCGGGCATATTGTAGTGGTGCATATATCTCTTCGACTCTTCTTCGTCGATGCCGTCGAGCATCTGAGCGTCGCCGAGAGTACCGAGAGTAGCAATGGTGAGGACCTGCGTCTGACCGCGGGTGAACATACCCGAGCCGTGAGTACGGGGGAGAAGGTCGACCTTTGCGTCGAGAGGACGGATCTCGTCCATTCTTCTGCCGTCAACACGCTTCTTGTCGTTGATG
>JAFTTT010000108.1 GCA_017466625.1 Clostridia bacterium | reverse complement strand
TAAACTCACCGCGATATTTTGGTATATACCTGCGATATGGGCAGGTGTTTCTACGAACCACCGATAATGGTCGACTACCGCTTCCGGCAGTCGGCTATTTTTATGCTTATAGGAGACTAAACTATGATCTGGCTTGAAATTTTCGGTTATATAGGCACGGCTCTCGTCCTGATTTCAATGATGATGACGAAGCTTTCAATGCTTCGCGTTTTTAATATATGCGGCTCAGTTATCAGCGCAGCGTATTCGTATCTTTCCGATGCTATGCCGGTAGTGCTGCTGAATCTTGGGCTGATCGCGATTAACCTTACACATCTTTTAATGGAAAAAAGAAGGAAAAAGCATTTTAACGTGATTTGCAAGGAAGCAAACGACGAAGCCATCGACGCCTTTCTTGTAAAAAACGGCGAGGATATAAAAAGACGCTTCCCCGATTTTGTTTTGAATATCGGAGACGGGTCAAAAATATATATGGTATATTCCGGAAATGAGCCGGTAGGTATATTTATCGGCAGAGAAGAGGATGGGGATCTCCGAATCAGCTTCGGATACTCTGTGCCGGGATATAAGTACAGCGAGGTTGTTTTGCGCTTTATGACCGAGCTGGGTGAAAACGGCTATGCTTCGCCTGAAAGCGAGATACTGATGCCGTTCAAGAGAAGAATATAACGATTTAAGGAGAATTATTATGAAACTATACATTGAAGGACACGAAGTAAACGTAATGCCCGATGAGTCATTGCTGGACATAGTAAGGCGTCTTGGGCTGATGAACGGAAAGCTGTCAAACGACCCGATCGCCGCGAAGATCGCGGGCGAGGTGTTTACCCTGAACTACGTACCCTTGCGCAGCAAGGATATCGGTCAGATAGGCGAGACCAAGCGCAAAGCAATGGAGGCGTCGGGCGGAAAAATAAAGCTGCTCCGCTATACGGATCCCGCGGGCTACGACGTCTATTTCAGAACGGCGCAGTTCGTAATTTTCCTTGCGCTGCGGCAGCTTTGGCCAAACGCGAAGGCGAGAATGCACTGTACGGTCGGTGACGGACTTTATATTGAGATAATGGGCGCTCCCGATTTTAACGCAGACGTTCTCGAAGCAAGAGTCCATGATATCGTTGATAAGGACATTCCGCTTCGCCGCCGCCGTATAAGCACGGCAGATGCTATAAAGCACTATGCGGAGGAGGGACAAAACGATAAAGCGCGTCTCTTCTCGTACCGCCCCGTTCCGACCCTCGACGTCTATGAATACGAGGACTTTTCCGATTATTATTACGGCGAAATGGCGCCCTCAACGGGCTTCTTGCGCGTATGGGATATAATTCCCGCAACCGACGGCTTCGTCTTTATTTTCCCCGGCAGAAAAAGCGCAGACGAGGTCGCGGAATACCGCGAAATGCCGAACTCATTTAACGTCTATATCGAGGGCAAAAAATGGGGCGAGCTTATGGAATGCGAGACCGTCGCAGACCTGAACGAGCTCGTCGATTCGGGAAAGATCAGAGAGCTTATAAGAGTAAACGAGGCGCTGCACGAAAAGCGCTTCTCGGCGATCGCCGATATGATATGCACGAGAGGAAGCAAGGCGGTAATGCTCGCAGGGCCGTCCTCGTCAGGAAAAACGACGTCGGCAAACCGTCTCGCGACACAGCTTCGCGTGCACGGCAGAAAGCCGATCCTTATGAGCTTGGACGACTACTACATCGACCGCGATAAGATCCCGGAAGGACCTAACGGCGAGGTCGACCTCGAGCATATAAACACGATAGATACAAAACTCTTCGGTGAGCATCTCGCGGCACTTTTACGCGGTGAAGAGGTCGAGATCCCGACCTTCAATTTCAAAACGGGTAAAAGAGAGTATAACGGACACCGTCTCAAGCTCGGAGAGACCTCGGTCATAATCGTGGAGGGACTTCACGCGCTCAATCCCGCAATGCTACCCGATGGACTCCCCGAAGAAGCGGTATTCAAGCTGTTCGTATGCCCGTTCCTTCCGCTTAACCTCGACGACCATAACAGAATAGCAAGCAGCTATCTGCGTCTGCTCCGAAGAATAGTCCGTGACTACGAAACGCGCGGCTCGTCGGTCAGCAACACTCTTTCAATGTGGCAGTCGGTACGGCGCGGGGAAGAGAGATGGATATTCCCGTTCCAGGAAAAGGCGGACGTCATATTCAACAGCTCGACTCTTTACGAGCTTGCCGTCCTTTGTAAGCACATCTTCCCGCTCCTCATTTCGATCGGACCCGAGGACGAATACTACGACGAGGTAAGAGCGATAGTAAAGGTTCTGAATTTCGTGCATCCCGCATCTGTAGACGACGAAATTCCGCCCACGAGTCTCGTGCGTGAGTTCATCGGCGGAAACGCGTTTTACAGAAAATAAATATTTCAAATATTTTTTGACATATTTTTTGACAAAAATAGATAATTTTATTAAAAAACTGTTGATTATTAAGTATCAACTGTGTTATAATGTATAAGTAAATTAAAAGGGATAACTATGCCCAAACTCAGAAACGGGAGAAACGGTATGCTCGATCTGCAAAAAGCGAATATGTTCAAGCGCATTTCGGCTGCCATATTCGATTTCATAATCCTCGTTACCCTTGCGGTCGGACTCATGTGGGGCGCCTCGTCGCTGCTCAACTATAAGAGCTACGCCGAAAAGCTCAAGGACCGCCGCGACTACTACTCCGAAAAATTCGGTGTCGACTTAGGTATCTCCGCAAAGGAATACGAAAAGCTGACGGACGAGGAAAAGGAGCTGTACGAGACCGCGTCGAAGGAATACGGCGAGGATAAAGAAGCGAGATATACCTATCAGATGATGTTCAACCTCATTCTGATGATCGTAACCTTCCCGTTGCTTCTGTCATTCCTTATTCTCGAGTTTATGATACCGCTTATTCTGAAAAACGGGCAGACGCTCGGTAAAAAGGTATTCGGAATTGCGGTTATGCGCAAGGACGGAATAAGGGTAAAAGGCGTTTTGATGTTCGCACGAACGGTGCTCGGAAAATTCACCGTTGAAACGATGATCCCGCTGCTGCTTCTGATAATGATGTATTTCGGAATTATCGGCTTTGAAGGACTCGTGGTCGTCATCGGTATAATCTTCGCGCAGTTTATGATGCTTGTACTGACGAAGGACAGAACGGTGCTTCACGATAAGCTCGCGCAGACGGTGACCGTCGATATGGCGAGCCAGATGATATTCGAAACGACATACGAGCTCGTGGCTTATAAGAATAAGCTTCAGGCGGAAAATGCGGATAAAGCCGCGTATTAAAACAGTTCAAAAAAATAAGAATATATAAAACAAGAAAGGCGAAACGGTATGAAAATTGTTTTGCAAAATCTGACCAAGATCTTCCCGAGCAGAAACAAGAAGGTCAAGGACGAGGTGGTTGCTGTAAGCGACTTTACCTTCACTATCCCCGACGGAAAGCTTATCGGACTTCTCGGCCCGTCCGGATGCGGAAAGAGTACGACTCTTTACATGATAAGCGGTCTTCAGAAGCCCTCGGGCGGTAAGATCTTCTTCGGAGACGACGACGTAACCGAGCTTTCTGCAGAAAACCGCGGTGTCGGTCTCGTATTCCAGAACTACGCGCTTTACCCCCACATGACTGTCAAACAGAATATTCTCTTCCCCCTTCAGAACCTGAAGGGCGCGGACAAGCTCCCGAAGGAAGAAATGATCGAGCGTGCCTATACGGCAGCAAAGCTCGTCCAGATCGACAACCTTATGGACCGTAAGCCGAGTGAGCTTTCGGGCGGTCAGCAGCAGAGAGTTGCTATCGCGCGTGCGCTTGTAAAGATGCCGAAGGTCCTGCTCCTTGACGAGCCGCTTTCTAACCTTGACGCTCGTCTTCGTCTTCAGACCCGTGAAGAGATCCGCCGTATCCAGAAGGAAACGGGAATCACGACCATCTTCGTAACTCACGACCAGGAAGAGGCAATGTCCATTTCCGACCTTATCGTAGTTATGAAGCTCGGCGTAGTTCAGCAGATCGGCGCTCCCCAGGAGGTATACGACGATCCTACCAACCTCTTCGTTGCAAAGTTCCTCGGAACTCCTCCGATAAACGTATTCGAGGGCAAAGTAGAGGGCGAAAAGCTCTACATAGGCGACGCGGCAGTGCTTGACGTTCCCGGCGTCAGCGATCAGCCCGTTACCGTCGGCATCCGTCCCGAGGGCTTCAACCTCGATCCTAACGGTGCCTTCGTATGTAAGCTCCAGAACGTTGAGGTCATGGGACGCGACGTATCTATCGTATCAACGAACGAAGCATCGCTTAACCCCGTCGTTCGTTCTATCATCAATGCAGACAATAAGGTCGAAGCAAGCGAGACCGTTACCTTCTCCCTCAAGCCCCATAAGGTATTCCTCTTCTCCAAAGAAGACGAAAGCCGTATTTACTTCTGAGGTGGCGTGATATGGTAGAAAGTAAGCATAAGTGGAAAGCGTGGCTGTATTTAGCCCCCGCGATCATACTTCTTCTGATATTTACCGTCTGGCCGATCATAAACACGCTTCACATGTCGGTTCAGGAGGGCTTTAATCAGGCCCAGGCGAACATCGGAGTAACGTTTGATTACGGCTTTGGTAACTTCCAGAATGTCATTGAGTACGACTACTTTAAGGACTGTCTTTTCAATACGATCCTTCTCTGCGTGCTGACGGTGCCGATCTCGACGATCCTCGCGCTCGTCATTGCAGTATGCCTTAACTCGATAGGCCCCCTTTCGAGATTCCTTCAGACGATATACTTCCTCCCTTACGTAACCAACTCCATCGCTATCGGTATGGTATTCGCGGCAATGTTCAACATGGTCGGAAACAACTTCGGTAACGAAAACGAGCTCGTTATAACTGCGGGAATTATCAATAACGTGATCGAGTTCTTCGGTGGAGATCCGATAAACTGGATAAACGCCGGCTCGTCCTACTGGGCGAACATAACGGTCATGGTCGTATATATCGTATGGAACGCGCTCCCCTTTAAGATACTCATTCTTCTTGGCGGACTCCAGAGCGTTAACAAGCAGTACTACGACGCCGCAAAGGTCGACGGTACGAGCCGCTTCCGCGTGTTCTCGAAGATCACGGTTCCGCTCCTTTCTCCGATGATCGCATACGTTGTAATAACGGGCTTTATCGGTGGATTCAAGGAGTATTCGAGCATCGTCGGTATATTCGGCGAAAAAATGGGACCGACTGGTGATGCAAGACGTCTTAATACGATGGTCGGATTTATCTACGACGCGATCGATACCCAGCAGGGAAGAGCGAGTGCCGCGGCACTTATCCTCTTCGGCATTATATTTGTTGTAACGCTTATCAACCTTGCAGTAAGCAAGAAGAAGACGCATTATTAAGGAGGGAACGAAAATGTCAGATAAACTAAACGTTACCCTTCACGAAAAGGACCTCAAAAAGGTCAGCGCGGCGCAAAAGGTCACAAAGGCAGCTTCAAAGACCCTTACCTACGCGTTCCTTTTCCTCATCGCAATAATCGTCCTTTTCCCGTTCTACTGGATGATAATCTCATCTCTTAAGTCGCTTGATGAGTACAAGCTCTCCGTTCCGACTCTCTTCCCGAGAGAGATACTCTGGCATAACTACGTCGAAGCGTTCGACGCGGCAAACCTCGGAACACTTTTCAAGAACACAGTAATAGTCGGTGTCGTTTCGACTCTTCTCTCCCTCGTTATAACAGTCCTCTCGGCGTTTGCGTTTGCGCGTCTTGAGTTCAAGGGAAAGAATGCGCTCTTCGCGGCGCTCCTCGGAACGATGATGATCCCCGGCGAGCTCTTTACGATAACTAACTATCAGACAGTTAACGAGTTCGGCTGGATGGACACCTATACCGTACTTATCGTCCCCTTCCTTGTAAGTATCTTCTATATCTACCTTCTCCGTCAGAACTTCCTGCAGATACCGAACGAGCTGTATCTCGCGGCAAAGGTCGACGGTACGAGCGATATCAAGTACCTTTGGAAGGTCATGATCCCCCTCGCGCTCCCGACTCTTATTTCGATCACGATCCTTAAGATGATGGGCGCATGGAACTCCTATATGTGGCCTAATCTCGTCACGAAGAGTGCAGAGATGGAGCTTATTACAAACGGTCTGCGTAACGCATACACAGATGCGTCGGGCGATACCAACTTCCCCGTACAGATGGCGGCGGTTGCTATCGTATCTGCCCCTCTCTTCCTCGTGTTCCTCTTCCTCCGCAAGTACATCATGAAGGGTGTATCCCGTAGCGGAATCAAGGGTTGATAATTCGGGAAACCGATATCATAAATTAAAATAAGAAAGGAATTTTTACCGTGAAACTCAGAAAAATTCTCATTTCGGTGCTTCTCGTCGTTGCAATGCTTTCGAGCATGCTCATGCTCTTCTCCTGCAATAAGAACAAGCTCGCACCCGACTTCGTAATGCCCGAAAAGGGCTTCGATACCTCAAAAAAGGTAACGATCACCTTCTACCACACGATGGGCTCCAACCTTCGTGACGTTCTCGATGCATACATCGTAGAGTTCAATAAGCTCTATCCTAACATCGTGATCGAGCACGAGCAGGTAGGTAACTACGACGACGTTCGTAAGACTATCTCTACCGAGATCACCGTTGGTAACCAGCCGAACATCGCTTACTGCTATCCCGACCACGTTGCTCTTTACAACATGTCGCAGGCAGTACAGACCCTCGACTCTCTTATCGACGCTGATAAGACCGTTAAGGACGCTCTCGGCAACGAGACCGTGATCGGTCTTACTCAGGCACAGAAGGACGACTTCATCAAGGGTTACTATGAAGAAGGTATGCAGTTCGGCGACGGAAAGATGTATACTCTTCCTCTCTCGAAGTCTACCGAGGTCCTCTACTACAACAAGACCTTCTTCGAGGCAAATAACCTTCAGGTTCCCAAGACCTGGGACGAGCTCGAAGCTCTCTGCGCAAAGATCAAGACGATCGACCCCGACTGCATCCCGCTCGGCTATGACTCCGAGTCTAACTGGTTCATCACCATGTGCGAGCAGCTCGGCTCCAAGTACACCACCGCAACCGGCGAAAACAACTTCCTCTTCAACAACCAGACAAACAGAGACTTCGTTGCAAAGTTCAGAGACTGGTACAAGAAGGGTTACGTAACTACTCAGGAGATCTCCGGCGGTTACACCTCCGAGCTCTTCACCATGGCTGCTTCCGAAAAGGGTAACAGCTATATGTCTATCGGTTCGTCCGCAGGTGCTACTCACCAGCGTCCCGAAAAGGTAAGCGGCGCATATCCCTTCGACGTAGGCATCGCAACCATTCCTCAGATGAACGCTGATAACCCCAAGGTTATCTCCCAGGGTCCTTCTCTCTGCATCTTCAAGAAGGCAGATCCTCAGGAAGTTCTCGCTTCTTGGCTCTTCGTTAAGTACCTCACCACCACGGTTGAGTTCCAGGCAGAGTTCTCTATGGTATCGGGATACGTTCCGGTAATCAAGAGCGTTAAGGATCACCCCGTATATGCTGACTTCCTTGAGAAGGCAGACGGCGGCGACCGCATCGCAGCTCTCTCCGCAAAGGTATGTCTCGAGCAGGAGCACGCATACTACACCTCTCCCGCATTCAACGGTTCCTCTGTTGCCCGCGACCAGGTTGGTTACCTTATCCAGACCTGTCTCGTTGCTGACTGGAAGGATGCCGAGGTTGCTGATAAGATCAAGTCCGAATTCGCAAAAGCAGTCAAAGAGTGTAACTACCAGATCGGTAAATAATTTATATGAAAACTGCTTTTATAAAAAGATTTACTAAAATAACGGCGCTTGTGCTTGTTATCGCCACCGTAATTCTCGCCTGCATCTCGTGTGCAGGTGAGAAGGGCGGCTCTGAGCCGAAGGACACGCACAAGGACTACGCCGCATCGGTCAAGCTTGACCTTGCGTCAAGCGAAACTCTCAAGCAGGAAGTAACAGTCCACGCTTACATCGACGGCGATACGACACACTTTAACGTTCCCGAATCCGTTATGCCGGGCGGCGTGCTTAAGGCAAGATACCTTGCAATAAACACCCCCGAATCTACGGGTAAGATCGAGCCGTGGGGTAAGACCGCGTCCGAGTACACGAAGAATACCCTCAAAAACGCGACCTCGATCATAATCGAGAGCGACGATAATAAGTGGAACGCCGACTCGACTGGCGGCAGATATCTCGTATGGGTATGGTATAAGACCGCTGAAAGCGATACTTACCGTAACCTCAATATCGAGATCCTCCAGCTCGGCCTTGCTATTGCCTCCAACTCCGCTAACAACCGTTACGGAGAGACCTGTATGGCCGCTATTGCACAGGCGAAAAAGGAAGAACTCCATTCTCATTCTCTTGAAAAGGACCCGCTTTTCCCGTACGGTGAAGCTACCGAGCTTACACTTAAGGAACTCCGTGTAAACGTTACCGATTACGATAACGCAAAGGTTGCCTTCGAGGGCATCGTTACGATGAACAACGCGAATACCGCGTACGTCGAGGATTACGACGAGGAAACGGGGCTTTATTACGGAATTTCCGTATACTACGGCTACGGCCTCGGCGGCGACGGACTTGAGATACTCAACGTCGGAAACCGTGTCCGTATCGTAGGAACCGTAACCTATTATGAGACCGGTGGATACTACCAGGTATCGGGCGTCGAGTACTCGGCAATGAGACCGAATAATCCCAATAACCTTAAGCTTATAAGCACGGGTCACACCCCGACCTTCAAGCTTGTTGACGGAGCAAGCTATAAATCCGACGTCACGATAGAGATCGAGGATTCCGAGCCGAAGACGGTTAAGTTTGCAGCTCTTGCTCTTGATACCACTATTGAGATGAAGGGACTCCTCGTAACCGACTGTTATACTACGACGAAAGAGGATAGCTCCTCCAAGGGTGCAATTACTCTTACCTGTGAAACCCCCGATGGAAAATCGGTTCAGATCCGTACTATCGTTCTTTATAACGATAACGGTGAGCTTGTAACCGAGGATTACTTTATGGGCAAGACGATCGACGTTAAGGGAATAATCACGTTCTTCGCAGACGATTATCAGATCAAGCTCTTCTCGGTAAACGACGTAGTAGTACACTGATTCATTGATCCCAAAAAATATTAATATATAAGGAGAAATCACAATGAAAAAGCTTCTCGCACTTATCCTGGCAGTGATATTCTGCCTCGGCATGGTAGCTTGTGACGGTGAAAAGAAGGTTGACAATAGCAAGACTCTTGACAATGCTATTGCAATCCTCAATAACCTCTACAAGGATACCACCAAGACCCCCGCTGACTATGACCTCGTTGGTAGCGTCAAGGTTGGCGAAACGACCGTAGCTGTTGTTTGGACCGTAAGTCTTGACACCATCAAGGTCGTTGAGAGCGAAAAGGAGAGCTTCTACACGGTAGATCTTCCTTCCGCAAACGAAAACGAAACCACCTACGTTCTTACCGCAACCGTTTCGGTCGGCAAGGACAGCAAGACCAAGGAATTCACCATCACTCTTCCCGTAATCGATCCTACCGCTGCTATCGGCAACCCCGAAGAGGGCAAGGCATATAAGCTTTATATGGATCAGCTTACCGTTGGTAAGGTTCTCTTCGTTACCACCGAAGCTTCCAACAGCCAGAAGAAGTACCTCAAGGGTACCGAAAACGCTGCTGAAGCTCCTGACTTCTACGCTGAAAAGGTAGAGGGCGGCTACAAGTTCTACACTACTGTTGACGGCGCTAAGCAGTACCTCACCGGTGCTCTTATCCTCGAAGACGGCAAGGAATACAAGAGCAAGTACCTCAGACTCACCGAAGAGGGTAACGTTTGGTACTACAAGGCGGACTGCAACGCATGGTTCACCAAGCTTGACGGCGCTGAGTACGTTGTTGGCTCTTACAGCTCTTACGACACGTTCTCCATCTCCGAAGGAACCTATATGAAGCCCGAAACCTCCGGCGTATCGCAGTTCCCCTGCGTACTCGTTCCTTCCGATGCAGCTGATAAGCTTAAGCCCGCTGAAAAGCCCGAAGGTCCCGAGCTTCCTACTGCTGACACCACTCTTACCATCCCCCAGATCCTTGACCTTGTTAAGGGTATGACTCACAACGTTTACTCCGAAGGTAAGTACTATGTTGTCGGCGAGATCACTGAAGTTTACAACGAGCAGTACGGTAACATGAAGATCAAGGACGCAGAGGGTAATATCCTTACCATCTACGGCACTTACAGCGCTGACGGTTCTACCCGTTACGACGCAATGGCAACCAAGCCCGTAGCAGGCGATACCGTTAAGATCTACGGTGTAATCGGTCACTACAACGAGACCGCTCAGGTAAAGAACGGTTGGATCGTTGAGCACACCCCTGCAGCTTAATTAGTTCACGGTAAAATTTGAAAAGCCACCCTCGGGTGGCTTTTCTTTTGTCTATTTTTTTCGCATTTCTTTTCGCACGAAAAGAAACGCTCGCAAAGAAACGTGCCAATGGGCAAACCGTTTGAATTTTGCTGTACAAAATTCTGCACACGTTTTCCCCTTTGGAAACCCCTTTCGAATTAAGAAAACTTTGGCGCGTTTTCTTGCCTTCCCTTGAGGGGAAGGGTGTCTAGGAGGTAAACCTCGGGCGGATGAGGTAGGTTGCAAGCAAAGGTGTGCCAAAGTAAAGATACAAAAAAGCACCGAGTTATCGGTGCTTTTCTAATTAAATGTTCTTTATGTTTTCAAATACCGCAAGATCCGTTTTACATGCGGTTAAAGGCGTTATCGAAACGTAACCGTTCTTTACCGCGTCTATATCGACGGTCAGATCGTTAAACTCACGCTCAACGGGCATGCCCGTTTGAAGCACCGTTCCGTCGCCGCAGTCGATAAACTCGTCGGTGTAGAATTCGCCGCCCTGCTTCGTGATCTTGAAGCCCTTGACCTCGTGAGGAATGTTGATGTTAAAGAGATCGCCCTTTGAAAGCAGATCCTTTTCGAGAACGTAATCGAAAATACGGTCAAGCTCCTCGACTGCCGTCACGAATCTGTCGTGACCGGCAGAAAGGGCAATACCCTTGATCCCAAGACGCGAGCCCTCACGGATCGCGCCGACAGTACCCGAATAGGCAATATCGTCGCCGAGATTATAGCCCTTGTTGATTCCCGAAATTACGAGATCGTAGGTGGTCTTAAGACCCGTTACACCGAATCGAACACAGTCGGCGGGCGTAGAATCGAGAGCATAGACCTCAATATCGTCGGCAATAACTTCCTTTGAAAGAGCAACCGGCTTGACAAATTCAAGCGACTGACTCATTCCGCTCTGCTCCACCTTCGGTACAACGACCGTGACCTCGCCGCGGCTTCTTGCCCAACGGATGAGACCGGGAAGCGCGGGGGATGACATGCTGTCGTCGTTTACTATAAGTATCTTCATAACCAGCCCTCGTTATTTTCCTTGTAGTCTTTAAGGCGCTTGTCGGCATCGGAAAGAAGTTCGGCAATTTCATCGTCGTTGTAAACGGTCGCACCGCTTGCGCAGTCGTGACCGCCGCCGCGGTAGTTTTCCGCGATCTCGTTTACGGTAACGAAGCGCGAGCGCAGACGAACTCTGATCTCGCCGTCGTCGGCATCAATAAACGCGATCCAGATAAGCGAATTCTTGATCGAATCCATATAAGAAACGCAGGCGCTCGCTTCCTCGTAGGTAAGCGAGAATTCCTTGCGCGTGTCAGCGGTAATTCTGACGTAAGCCACGCCGTTTTCGGTCATCCTGATGTTGTCAAGAACGTAGCCGTGGAACTTGAATTCGTGAAATTCCTTCATATAAAGGTTCGCGTAAAGATGATCGGTGTCAACGCCGAGATCGAGAAGCATACCTGCATATCTCATCGTATCGCCCGAAACCGAACGGAAACGGAATCTTCCGGAGTCGGTAACCATTCCGGCATAAATATAGGTAGCCGCCTCGGTATCTATCTTAAGCTCGTTACGGAAGGCGTAATAAAACTCCGCGATCATCTCGCAGGACGAGGATTTTTCCTCAACGACCCAAGAAGGATCACCGTAATTATCAACGCTGATGTGATGGTCGATCTTGATAAGCTCTGGGCAAAGCACAAAACGCTTGTCCGAAATTCTCTCGGTCGTTGCCGTATCAATAACGATACCGAGCGATTTTTTTAGTGTCTCGTCGGGTATAACCCCGTCCTCGTCGCCGAGGAAACTTACGTAATCGGAATAATCCGCGTTCGATAGCAGGACCGTCTTTTCGGGGAAGGTCAGGCGCAAAATTCTCTGAAGTCCCTTCGTCGAGCCGACCGCGTCACCGTCGGGACGCTTGTGGCGGAATATGACGATAGAGTCGTATTCCTTTATTTTGTTAAGTATAGCCGTCATATTTTCAAGCTTCATTGTTGTCCTCCGAAAGGGAAATGAGGTCATTTAGCAGCTCCATCTCCTCGTTTTTATCCTTGAGCGTAGCACCGCTTGCCTTCTTGTGACCTCCGCCGCCGTCCTTTACGGCAATGGGATTTATATTCATCTTTGACGAACGGATCTCGCAAAGCACACCGTTATCGGTCTCGGTGAAATTGACCCAACGGTCAATTCCCTTGATCTCCGACATCGTGTTTACCATTCCGCGAGAGATGGTGAAATTGTCAACACCGTAGCTTTTCGCCTCGTCAAGAGTCGTGTATATGTACGCAACACCGTTTTCGTCAATATTTATCTTAAGAGTAAAGGACGCAAGTATCTGAATTGACGAAAGCTCGTCCGTGTAGAGATTTCTGAAGATCTCGTTCGTATCGAATTTTCTTTCCATAAGGAAAGAAGCCATATCGAAGGTCTGCGAGGTCGTCGAATCGTAACGGAAGCGTCCCGAGTCGGTAATCATGCCTGTGTAGAGCGCCTTTGCGGCGGTCTCGGAAACGGTGAGACCGCATTCCTTTGCAAATGAAGCGATAAGACCGCAGCAGCTTTCAAAGCTCGTGTCAACATGCTCCTCGGAACAGATCTCTTCAACGAAAAGGTGATGGTCAAAGCGCGCATTCTCGGGCGCGAGCGTGTATCTTTCGTCGCTGATAAGCGCCTTTGCCGAGGAATCGAGAACTATCGCAAGCGCGTTACTATAGACCTCGTCGGAGATCTCGTCCATCGGCTCGTCGACCATAAAGGAGTATCTTGGTGTCATATCACCGACGGCGTAGACCGTCTTGTCGGGGAAGCTGTCGCGGATAATATGCTTAAGACCGATCTGGCTTCCGAGCGCGTCACCGTCGGGATTCTTGTGACGGTGGATAACGATAACGGGGTATTTCTTAATTAGATCAAGTATCTTATCAAACATTCTTCTTTTCCTCTCTTGCGCGAAGCTCCTCGTCAAAGTAGCCCGCATATTCGACCTTCAGATCGCTTTCGGGGAAAAGGTAATTGTGAAGCTCGATAAAATAGTTGTCGGTCATACTTGCAATGTAGTCAACGACGATCTGGTTCGGCTCGCTGTTCTCATAAGGAACCTTGCGCTTCTTATAGTAGACCGCATTGACGTAATCAATGTGATGAGTGAATATCGGCGAGCTCTTGACGCCGTTCTTAAGGTCGTCAAGCATCTGACCGTAAATTTCAGCCATCATCGGCTTGACCGTCGTATCGAGATGAGCAAGCGCCGCCGCGCGGTTGTAGATACGGGCATAGTTGTCCATCTTCGATTTGCTTAACGCCTTGAAATGCTTTGCGTCAAGCCCTATATACGGCTTGCCGTAGCTGCTTTCAATGACGTTTACGACGAGGTTGTTGATGATCTCCGAATTGATCGATCCGATCTCTTCGTTCATAAACATACTCTCATCTGCAAGCTTCGCACGGATGATAGCATCCTGGCGGTCCTTGCCGAGATAAGCGATAATGTCGGCAAGACGAACGACGCTGCCCTCAAGCGTACAGGGCATAAGCTCTGACGCCGCCGCGGGATCGCAGTAGCAACGCTCGATCATCTTGTCGAACTCCTCGAAAGAGGAAAGCGGAACGGGGTGATACTCCTCGACTTCAATCTCGCCGTTGTGCGCGGCAATGCCGTTAAGCGTCTGAAGACTGATGTTGTAGGGGAATATTCCGTCAAGCACTCGTACAGAGTGAATATTATGATAGAAATGACGTCCCGTGTAGGCGTTATAAAGCCCGTCAAGATAGTGCTCACCCGTGTGACCGAACGGCGTGTGACCTATATCGTGACCGAGGGAAATTGCCTCTATCAGGTCAAGATTAAGGTGAAGTGCCGCACCTATGGTACGGGAAATACGCGAAACGAGCTGAACGTGCAGAGCGCGTCTTGTAATATCGTCGTTTTTAGTTAGAGAAAATACCTGCGTCTTATCGGAATAGCGGTTGTAGTATGGGCAGTGCATTATCTTGTCAACGTCGTGAACGAAGGTCGGGCGCCAAACGCTTCCGCGGTCGCGCGCAACGTCACGGCGTCGGATCGCTCCCGAATCGGGAAACGCCGTGCCGGGATAGCAATGCTCTCTTTTGGCTTTTTCGATCTGATCGGCTATTTCTTTTTTTACTTCTTCGTATTTAGGCATAAATTACCCCTGAAAATCAGTTTTCGGATGCCGCGATATTGAGTGCAATGGTCATCATATCGGTAAAGGTGCTCTGACGCGCATCGGCGTCAAGTGCTTCGCCTCTTATGATGTGGTCGGATACAGTGCAGATAGCGAGTGCCTTCTTGCCCGAATAAGCCGCGTTCATATAAAGAGCCGCCGCCTCCATCTCAACTCCGAGAACGCCCATGCGGTGCCAGCCGTCGTTGAAGGACGGATTTGCATTGTAGAACACGTCGGAGGATAGAAGGTTACCGACCTGGTAACGTACTCCAAGTGCCTCTGCTTCGTTTACTGCCTTGCGGAGGAGACCGAAATCGGCGATGGGAGCGAAGTTTCCGCCGAGATTATACTGCTCCTGGTAAGAGGAGTTGGTGCATGCGCCCATTCCGATAAGAACGTCGCGGAGCTGTACGTTTTCAGCAAGACCTCCTGCCGAACCGATACGGATAATGTTCTCAACTCCGAAGAAATTGTAAAGCTCGTAGGAGTAGATGCCGATAGAGGGCATACCCATACCGCTCGCCATAACGCTTACGGGAACGCCCTTGTAGGTACCCGTATATCCCTGAATACCGCGAACGTTGTTTACGAGAACGGGATTCTCAAGGAAGGTCTCGGCAACGAACTTCGAACGAAGCGGGTCGCCGGGCATAAGGACGGTTTTCGCAAAATCGGAAGGTGTAGCTTTAATATGAGGTGTATGTTTATCTGACATTTTAGTATTCTCCTTAATTAATATCCGCTGTGCTGCTCGTTCTTTGCGATCTTTACGATACGGCTTGTACCGAGACGGTCTGCGCCGAGGTTGATGAAGTCCTCAGCGTCGGCAAGAGAAGCAATACCGCCTGCCGCCTTGATCTTCACGTTTTTGCCTACGTTAGCGGCAAAAAGTGCAACGTCCTCACGGGTAGCACCGCCCGTCGAGAAGCCGGTCGAGGTCTTGATGTAGTCAGCGCCCGATTCGGTTACGATCTGACACATCTTGATCTTTTCCTCGTCGGTAAGAAGGCAGGTCTCGATAATGACCTTGAGGATCTTCTCGCCGCAAGCTTCCTTAAGCGCCTTAAGCTCGTTCAGGATCTCGTCGTAACGGCAGTCCTTGAGGTCGCCGATGTTGATAACGGTGTCGATCTCATCAGCGCCGTTCAAGAGCGCATCCTTGCACTCAAAAACCTTGGTAGCGGTCGTCGAGTAACCGTTCGGGAAGCCGATAACGGTGCAGATAGCGAGCTTGTCGCCTACGTATTCCTTTGCGCGCTTAACGTAGGAAGCGGGAATACAGACCGACGCAGTACCGAATTTGATACCGTCGTCGCAAATTGCCTTGATCTCGTTCCAGGTAGCGCCCTGGGCAAGAAGAGTATGGTCGCATTTAGAAAGAATTTTTGAAAGTTCCATTGTTTTTTACCTCACTTGTATGTTTACTTATTTTGATTTCTGATCTTTTCCTGCCAGCACTTGTGGCACATAGCTATGTAGCGGTCGTTACCGCCGAGAAGGACCTGCGCGCCCTCGGTTACGACGTTCATATTCTCGTCAAGACGTGCGTTTACGGTAGCTTTCGCACCGCAGGAGCAGATCGTCTTGATCTCGGATATCGAATCGGCAAGCTCAAATAGACGCTTGCTTCCCGTAAAGAGCTTGCACATAAAGTCTGCACGAAGACCGAAGCACATAACGGGAATATTCAGCTCGTCGACTATTCTGCGAAGCTGATCGACGTGCTCCGACGTGAAGAACTGACATTCGTCGGCAATTATAACGTCGCAGTCGGAATGATTTGAAGCAAAAATATCAAAAATATTCTCGCCGTCGAAGATTATCTCGCAGGTAGCTTGTAGACCTATCCTCGAGCGGATCACTCTCTCGCCGTCACGGTTGTCAATTGCGGGCTTGATAAGCCAAACCTTCATCGAGCGCTCCTCGTAATTAAATTTGGTGATGAGTGCCTGTGCCGTTTTCGACGAGCCCATCGCGCCGTACTTGAAATAAAGCTTAGCCATACCGTCCTCCGAAATTCTTTTTAGTATTATATTATATCATAAATACATAAAAAAATAAATAGTTTTTACAAAGTTTTTTTGAATTACCAACAAAATCAGTTGCAAAAACCTCAAAATAACGCGCTACGGCTCAAAAAAATTCAAAACACAATAAAAAAGCCGCCGTTTTGACCCTAAAACGCCCAAAACCAACCGAGTTTTGCTCACATTGGCATTGAAAAACGAATAAAAACTTGCTATAATATAATAAACGGTTAACCGAAATAAAATCCGAAAAGGAGAAAATAATATGGGACTTATTAAAGCAGGCATAGGCGCGCTTGGCGGAACACTCGCCGATCAGTGGAAGGAATTTTTCTACTGTGACGCGCTCGAAAGCGACGTTCTCGTCGTAAAGGGACAGAAGAAGGTAAGCGGCCGCTCCTCGAATAAAAAGGGAAGCGATAACGTCATCTCGAACGGCTCGGGAATAGCAGTTGCAGACGGACAGTGTATGATGATCGTCGAGCAGGGAAAGGTCGTTGAGGTATGTGCCGTTCCCGGCGAGTATACCTACGATACCTCGAGCGAGCCGAGCATCTTTGCAGGCAATCTCGGTCAGAGCATCCTTGATACCTTCAAGACGATAGGTAAGCGTTTTACCTACGGCGGCGACACGGGTAAGGATCAGAGAGTCTACTATTTCAATACAAAGGAGCTTTACGACAATAAGTTCGGTACGCCTAATCCCGTGCCCTTCAGAGTCGTTGACAGTAAGATAGGTCTTGATATAGACGTATCCGTCCGTTGCTCCGGTATATATTCCTACTGCATCGTCGACCCGCTTCTTTTCTATACGAACGTTTGCGGAAACGTAGAGCGTGAATTCAAAAGGAGCGAGCTTGACAATCAGCTCAAGACTGAGTTTATAAGCGCACTTGCGCCCGCGCTCGGTAAGCTTTCAGCCCTTGAGATCCGCCCCAACCAGATAATAACGTATACGGCGGAGCTCGAAAAGGCAATAAACGACGCACTCGCTACAAAGTGGGCAGACCTGCGCGGTCTTAAGGTAAAGAGCATCGCGCTCAACCCGATCACGCTCCCCGAGGACGAGGAAAAGCTCATTCAGGACGCACAGCGTGCCGCTGTTATGCGCGATCCCACTATGGCTGCCGCAACTCTCGTCGGCGCACAGGCAGAAGCCATGAAGGCGGCTGCAAACAACGAAGGCGGTGCAATGAACGGCTTTATCGGTATGGGAATGGCAATGAACGCAGGCGGAAATAACGCAGGCGACCTCTTCGCTATGGGCCGGGCACAGCAGGCGGCAGCACCGAGATCCGCAAACACTTGGAAATGCATCTGCGGACAGGAAAACGGTGGAAACTTCTGCGAAAATTGCGGAGCTAAAAAGCCCGAAAACGGTTGGAAATGCACCTGCGGACAGGTAAATCAGGGCAATTTCTGCTCAAACTGCGGCGCAAAGAAGACGACGGCGTCCTACCGCTGCAATAAGTGCGGCTGGGAGCCCGAGGATAAATCGAATCCTCCCAAGTTCTGCCCCCAGTGCGGAGACCCCTTCAACGGATCCGATATGATCTGACAACACGGAGAAAAAAGTGGAAAACGATATTCTCGAATATAAATGTCCGTCCTGCGGCGGAAAATTAGAGTTCAATACCGCGGGGCAGAATATGAAATGCCCCTATTGCGATACCGAATTTGACGTCGAAAGCGTAAAGAACCTTGCTTTCGAAAGCATCGACGGCAAAGAGGACGAGTTCAATTGGGAAAGAGAAAGCAAAAATGAATGGAGCGAGGACGACGGAATGGCAGTCTATTCCTGTAAGTCCTGCGGCGGAGAGATCGTCTGCGAGGACGTCACCGCCGCAACCTCCTGCCCCTACTGCGGAAATCCCGTAGTGTTCACGGGCAACTTGAGCGGTGAGCTTATGCCCGACCTCGTCATCCCCTTTAAGCTCGATAAAGAAGCGGCAAAGGAGGGGCTTCGCAAGCACCTTATGGGCAAAAAGCTGCTCCCGAAGGTTTTCAAGGACGAAAACAGAATAAACGAAGTCAAGGGTATATACGCGCCGTTCTGGCTGTTTGACGCCGATGCAGACGCGAAAATTCGCTATCACGCAACGCGTACACGCGTCTGGAGCGACAGTAGCTACAATTATACCGAAACGAGCCACTACGCGCTGATAAGAGAGGGAAACCTTTCCTTCGATAACGTTCCTGTCGACGGCTCGCGTAAGCTTGATGACGCGCTTATGGAATCTATCGAGCCGTACAACTTCGCGGAAGCAGTCGACTTCAAGACTGCGTATCTTTCGGGCTTCCTTGCCGATAAGTACGACGTCACGTCGGAGCAAAGTCAGCCGAGAGCAAACGAGCGCATAAAGAGAAGCACCGAAAACGCCTTTATGTCAACGACCCTTGGGTACGCAACGGTAGTTCCCGAGCGCTCGTACGTAAAGACGGCGTCGGGCAGGATCCGTTACGCGCTTCTCCCCGTGTGGCTCATGACGACCGAATGGAACGGTAAGAATTACACCTTTGCGATGAACGGCCAAACGGGAAAATTCGTCGGCGATCTGCCGATGGACAAAAATGCCTTCTTCAAGTATCTCGGACTATGGCTTGCGGGAATAACAGCCGCCGCAATGGCGCTGCTATACCTGTTGTGGCTTATATAAGGCGGTGATCGATATGAAGAAATCACTGATAATAACCGCATTTGCGCTAATTATTTCGATTATCTTGCCGCTCACGTCTTATGCTTCGCCCGATATGCCACTCACGGTTATCGACGACGCCGGCGTTCTTTCGGACCTTGAAGAGGATCGCCTCACGAGTAAGCTCGACGATCTCATCAAAGAGCACAAAATGCACTTTATCATCGTAACGATAGACGATCTGAACGGAAGAACTCCATACTCATACGCCGATGGCTATTATCACGATAACGGCTACGGCTACGGAAAGAAAAAGAGCGGAATCCTTTTGCTTCTCGCAATGAGCACGAGGGATTACTACATATACACCTACGGCGAAGCCGAGGATAAATTCGGCGACAGCGAGCTTACAGAGCTCGAAGACGCAATGCTTCCGTATTTTGGAGACAACGAGTTTTACGACGGCTTTCTCGCATACGCCGATGCGTGCGACGATGTGCTTTCCTTTGATATTTTCGGAAGCTTATTGATCGCTGTTGTCATCGGAGCGATAATATCGCTTATTATAGTATTCTCGATGAAGAGCAAGCTCAAAAGCGTGCGTCCGCAAAAGGCGGCGTCAAATTACGTTCGAAACGGCAGCTTTATGCTGACAAAGGACCTCGACCTGTACCTATACCGCACGATTACTCGTACGAAGCGTGCCGAAAACAACTCCGGCTCAGGAAGCTCGGGCGGCTCGCGCGGCGGCGGACGAGGCGGAAAATTCTGAAAATGACCGCATGAGCACAAATTTGATGCTTATGCGGTTTTTTCGATAAAACCTGTAACGTTTTTCCTTTTTCCGACTCTAACGGGTGTCGGAGGAAAAAACGATGGAAGTAAAAGTAAAGCAAAGAGACGCATCGGTATGTAACCTTAAGCTGATGCTTTTATACCTCGTGATACTTTCGCACCTCATCCGTCCGTGTATCAACGGAAGCAGGACGGCATACGGGATATATCACTTTATATATTCCTTTCACATGCCGGCATTTTCCTTTATTTCGGGTATCTATATGAAAAACGCTTCGTCCTGCATAAAGGGCGCAAGATCCTCGCTCATAAGATACGTTATAGCAAATATATGCTTTACTTCAGTATACCTTGGCAAGATCGATCTCATAACGCCGTATTGGCATATTTGCTATCTCTTGGCGCTTTCCTTTTGGTGCCTCATCGGCGCGGGCTATAATTACCTGTCGTCATTCCTTAAGGGCAAAAGGATCTTATCTGCTTCACTCCTCGTTATCACGTTCACCGTCGGCATCACGGTCGGACTCGTGAACGGGATCGACCGAACGCTCTCGCTCTCAAGAAGTATCGTATTTCTGCCGTATTTCCTTATCGGCATAATGATGCCGAAAAACCTAAAAGAGCAGGGCAGAATAAAGCGCGGAGGCGCGTTTCTTGCCTCGGGGCTTGCTCTGTATTTTATCTTAAAAAATGCGATCCCGGTATTTTTTATGTACCACGCGACGCCGTTCGGAAAACTCGGTATTAAAGGCGTGATACTTCGAGTTCTCTGCTACGCAATAGGAGTTTTAATTACACTCGGCATTTATTATCTATCGCCGAATAAACGTCTGCCGATAACAAAAATAGGCGCAGATACGCTTATGGTATATATCCTGCACGGTCCGATCGTTGAATGGCTGCGCGGATATTCGGAAAACAGCTTGTATGTACCCCTCTCATTTGTAATGAGTGCGGTGATGATCTATCTTTTACACAGAATATTTATCTTCAGCGGTAAGCTTTACGCCGTAAGAGAAAGGAAGGGAGGAAGAATACGCGATGGCACAGTTTTATGAAGTGTATAAGGAATACAGCGGAACGGTCTATAAGTTTCTTCTTTCCTTAAGCGGCGACCAAGACCTTGCGTCGGAGCTTCTTCAGGAGACCTTCTACCGCGCGCTTATGAATATAGACCGCTTCGAAGGTAGATCGTCGCTTGTGACCTGGCTCTGTCAGATAGGTAAAAACGCTTACTTCAAGGAGTATAAAAGGAAAAAACGCATAACCGATCTGCCGACGGAGCAAACGCTGAACGAGGATTCATCCTCACCTGAGGAGCTCGTAATAAGAAAAGACGAATGTAAGCGTATCAGAGCGATACTTTCACGTCTTGAAGAACCGTATCAAGGCGTATTTTCGCTCCGAGTATTCGGTGAGCAAAGCTACAAGGACATCGGCGGTGTCTACGGAAAGACCGAAAACTGGGCAAGAGTTACCTATTACAGAGCAAAGGAAAAAATAATCAAAGAGGTGGAAAAATGAGCAAGTATTGCGCGATAGTAAAAGACCTTATATGGCAGTACGCAGAGGGCGAATGCTCACCCGAAACGAAGGAGTTTATCGAGGAGCATATAAAGGAATGTGAAGACTGCCGTGAGCTTTTCGAAAGCATAAAAAAGACCGACGAGCTTGTAAGCGAGACCGTGAATACCGAGCCGATCCCAAGCGAAAAGGTGCTTAAAAAGGGCTTCAGAAAAATAAGAAAGCGCTTTGTAGTTACGACGGTCGCGCTTATCCTTCTCGTTCCGATAATTCTATCATCGTTCCTTATCAAAAACGAGCTTGACAAGGAGGGTATTTGCTTTTCCAATATCGACGAAATAAACCTTGCCCGCGCATTCGCCAAACATATCGAAAAAGGGGAGTACGAGAAAGCGGCGAAATATCTCGACTTCACGAAGGATTACCGCGATATAATGAATGCAAAAGAAGAGCTTGGCACGACCTGGTACGATGACGCCGTCGTAGTAGACAAAAACGATGACGTTTACGCTATCTCGGGCAACTTTGCCAAGATCCTTGACAGATCAGGATATACCGATTGGAGAACGAACTTTAACGAAAAGCAATTCTGGTCCGTGATAATGATGAATTTCCCGACCGAGGCGTTTATTCCGGAGCACATCTGGAACGAGCTTGTAACGGAGTATTATCGGATGGCAGATCTTGAAGAAAACGCGATTATTCCCGGAAAAATAAACGGAATTGAGTGCGATAGAGTTTGGTTCTTCTACCGCCACGAAACCGAGTACGGTGTTTATTATTCAGTAAACAGCACGCCTATCGGTGCAGATCTTACATTTAATGCACCTATGATAATTGGCGTTTCAGCAGTCGTTAATAAAGAAATCTACGACGACGCAAAATCTTATATAGAAGACAATGCTGAAAAGGCGAAGGAAAACTTCCTTGAATTCTACGAAGAAGAGCTGAAAATGACTTGCAAGGAGTATAACGAACACCGCCGCAAGGATTTCGTGAAGAGAATGGAGCTCTATAACGAGCGCGGCTATAAGTTCGAGTATATTAAGGTCAAGGACGTCTATAAAAAAGACGGCTGGATCGTTGAAATAAGCTGCATTGAGAGGTTTACCGAAAGGGAAGAAGAGGTCGAGAGAAGATACTCGATCGAGCTTCGCATCGCAGGCGGCGAAATAATCGACGTCAATTCGTCGGCAGGAATGACCTACTTGTTTGACGAAATACTCGGCAGAGCACGTATAGATGAATAAATATAAGCGCCTTTCTTACGGAAGGCGCTTGAATTTATTCGTTTTATTGATTATCTCGTAGCTCATGTCGAGCATAAACTTTACCTGCTCAATGTCGACCTTGCCGTCAAGGGAAACTGTTATCCAGTTGCTGCTTTTGCACATGTGATAAGGCGGAAAGTAACCCTTGCGTGATAGGAACGTACCGATCAGAAACGGGTCGCACTTAACGTTCATAACGTCTATTTTACCATCGCCGCTGAGTCCAACCTTGCTCGGGTGAATATCCATTATAACGCAGTACCACTTGCCGTTTCCGTGGCGAAGCACGGCGTAATCGGGAGCACTTTCCCAAGGGTACTCGGGAGCAGTTCCGTAAATCTCTTTTGCGTACTCGAAAATTATATTACGAAACGAAGGCATATTATTTGCCGTTCTTCTTCGATTTATCGGAGTAGAAGAGACCGGTTACGTGGCTTACGTAGCCGAGTGCGCCGAAAACGAGCGAAAGTCCGAGCGAGATCAGAAGGTCGGGTTGCTTTGCGATAACACCGAATCCGTTCGGGAAAAACTCGGTGAAGGTAGTGGAATATTTGAGTTCGTCTGGCAATTTGCCTGCCTGCGCGTTAATCTGCTTGACGGTTGTAATGCAGAAGCACAAATACCAGGAAACAATAATAACTACGGCAGCGATGATAAGCGAAATGATAACGCCCTTTTTGCTTTGACCCTTGCCGAAAATGATGTAACCGTTTATCGCGGCAAAGACAGCGACAAATCCGCTTATCGACTCGATAAGTCCTATCGCGTTAAGAACGAAAAACAGTACTGCACCGATGAGCGAAAAGAGAAATGCGCCCAAAGCACCGAGCAAAACGTTTTCTTTCTTTTGAGTATTTTCTGTAATATCCATAATGACCGCCTCAAAAAATAGTCTAACAGTATTATAAAACAAAACGCATAAAATGTCAACAATCTAAAGGAAAGGAAAAAAATAAAACCCCGCACTATTGTGCGGGGCTGGAGCTGCTAATCAGAGTCGAACTGATGACCTCATCCTTACCAAGGATGTGCTCTACCAACTGAGCCATAGCAGCGTCAACGGTTGATATTATAACAGATTAAAAGTGTTTTGTCAATACTTTTTTGCAAAATATTTTAATAACCTGCGGAAAAATCCGCAGGTTATTTTTTATAGCTCTGACAGACCGTCAAGAAGCTCGTAAAGCTCCATGAGCTTTTCTTCGCATTCACTTAACTCGGTGGAGAGGGAAGCGAGCTTGACGTGGTCAAACGCCGCGTCGCCCGACATCTCCTCGTTTATTTCCTCAATGCGCTTTTCGAGCTTTTCAATATCTTCTTTCGCACGGTTTATCTTACGTTCCTGCTTTCTCTTATCGGCAAGGTCGCGCTTTGCGTTCAGGTATTGTTCCTTCGACGCGGTCATGACTTCTACCTTGACGTTTTTGCCGTCGCCTGTCTGAAGAGATTTTTTATAATCAAGGAAGGACTGATAATTTCCCTCGTATACGTAAACGCTTCCGTTTTCAAACGTTCCGAAATCGGCAATGCGTGTAGCAAGCTTGTTGACGAAATAACGGTCATGCGAAACGGCAATGACGGTTCCTTCAAACTCGGCTATCGCCTTTTCGAGACGCTCACGCGAAACGATGTCGAGATGGTTCGTCGGCTCGTCGAGAATGAGCAGATTCATTTTTGAAAGTATCAGCTTCGCAAGGGTAAGACGCGCCTTTTCGCCGCCGCTGAGAAGCGACACGCGCTTGTAAACGTCGTCGCCCTTGAATAAAAAGAGCGCAAGCGTGTTTCGCAGAACGGTCTCGGTCATCGTCGGATAAGTGTTCCAAAGCTCGTCAAGAACGGTGCTCGACGGATGAAGATCCTGATTTTCCTGATCGTAGTAACCGATCTTTACGTTTGAGCCGAGAAGCACGGAGCCGCTGTCGGCACCAAGCCGTCCGGCAAGTATCTTTATAAGCGTCGACTTTCCGCAGCCGTTTTCGCCCGTGATAAACAGACGGTCGTGCTTTTTGACTTGGAAAGTTACGTTATCAAAGAGCAATTTCGACGGATACGCCTTGCGCAAGCGGCTTACCGACATAACGTCGTTTCCGCTTTCGCCGGAAAGCTCGAATCTCATACGAACGGTATCGGGAAGATTCTCGGGCCTCTCCAGCTTTTCCATCTTGTCAAGCTGCTTCTGACGGCTTTCGGCGGCAATTATGTTGCGCTCGCGGTTCCATCGTCTCTGCTGCTCAATGTACGCCTCAATGCGCTTGATTTCCTTTTGCTGATTACGGTAGTGACGCTCCTCAAGCTCGCGGTCGACCTCTTTCTGCTTTACGTAATCGGTGTAATTACCCTTATAGAGCTTGCCCTTGCAGTTTTCGATCTCAAGCACCGAATCAACGATGCTGTCAAGGAAATAACGGTCGTGCGAAATTATAAGAACCGTCTTTTTGCTCGCCTTGAGATAATTTTCAAGCCAGAAGAGAGCCGAAACGTCAAGATGGTTGGTCGGCTCGTCGAGCATCAGAATGTCGGGATCGGTAAGAAGCAGGCAGGTGAGGGAAAGACGAGTCTTTTGTCCGCCGCTGAGAGAGGAAACGGGCTTGTCCCAGAACACCTCGGGAAGACCGAGGTTCTTGAGGATGCCCTTGCATCGTGAGCGGAACTCGTATCCGCCTCGCGAAGTAAAGCTCTCCTGCAGGGCGGAAAAACGCTTCGCGTCCTCCTCGCTTCCGCTGTTCTGTGCCTGTATGCGAAGCTCCTCAAGACGCTTTTCGTCCTCGATAAGGTCAGAAAAAGCCGAATAAGCTTCTTCAAGGATCGTCCTTGAGCTTTCGTAAGCGATATTCTGTTCAAGCATACCGACGGTATGATTTTTTGCAATATAGAAAGCGCCGCCGCTCGGCTCGCGCTTGCCCGAAATTATCGAAAACAGCGACGATTTTCCCGCGCCGTTTACACCGATGATCCCAAGCTTTTCCCCTTCCTGAACGGCAAACGAAACGTCCTTAAGGACCTCGTCAACGCCAAAGGAAAGGGAAATGCTTTCGCAGTTTAGTGCTATCATTGTTTTTTAACGCTTTTCGCCGCACTTCGGACAGTAACGGCAGTCCTTTTTCATTCTCGTCCCGCACTTCGGGCAAGACACGAAGCACATCAGATCGTAAAGCTCGGTCTCGGCCTCCGCGATCTGGAAATTGTATTCATCGATCCTGTCGAAAAGCTCGCGATACGCTTCTTCCGAAACGGTGTCACCGTTCTTTTCCGAATAACGGAGCTTGCCTACTTCGGTAAAAGCATCGGTCAGCTTCGTGTTGAGGGACGAGATTTTGTATTTAAGCTTCGCCATATCGGTAAGCTTCTCGGCACCCTTAACAGTGCCTTCCGCCGCGCTTGAAACGGTTTTCGAAAATTCCTTCCAGAAATCCATAGATCACTTTCCGTCCTTTATAAATTCTTTGTCAATGCAGATAACGGTGAGATACTTTTCGTCTATGATCTTGACGAGCCGCGCCATTTCCTTTTTGATGTCATCATCGTCGCGCTTAAGAGAGAAGGGGACCGACATATCGAAGATCAGATTAGTGTGGCTGTCGCCGACGACCATACGAAAGTCGTGAATGGTTATCTGCGGATGTATCGCCTTTGCAAGCTCGCTGACGCGGAAACGGACCTCGTTAACCTTTTCGTCGTCCGTCGCGATGGGGTCAAGATGAATGACCGCACTGCATTTGAGCTCGCGGCTCAGCTTCTGCTCGGCGTTGTCTATTATGTCGTGCGCGATGAGAATGTCGATAGACTGCGAGACCTCCGCGTGTAAGCTCAACATGACCCGTCCGGGTCCGTAATTGTGTACGACGAGATCGTGAATGCCGACGATCTCGGGATACGATAAGACGATCTCCTCAACGTTTTTGACGAAATTACCCTCGGGCGGAGTGCCGAGAAGCGGATCAATAGTCTCCTTTGCCGCCTTTATGCCGGAGAAGATGATGAACGCAGAAATAACAAGTCCGCACCAGCCGTCGAAATTGAAGTTTACAAAAAGGGAAAGAACGGTGCAGATGAGAACTGCGAACGTTGAAACGCAGTCGGTAAGCGAGTCGACGGCAGTCGCCTTCATCGCCTGTGAGTTTATCTTGTTACCGATGCTTCGGTTGTAAAGGAAAATGTAGAGCTTAACCAAAACCGAAAGCCCAAGCACGATAACTGCAACGTAGCTGAAAACGGGACTTTCGCCGCCCGCGATCTTCGAGACCGACGTTTTTCCGAGCTCAAAGCCCATAAGCATTATGAGCATCGAAACTATGAGCGCCGAAAGATACTCCATTCTTCCGTGACCGAACGGATGGCTCTCGTCGGGCTTCTGATCTGCAAGCTTGAAGCCGATAAGAGTGATGACCGACGAGCCGGCATCGCCGAGGTTGTTAAATGCATCGGCGCTTATTGCAACCGAGCCGGTGATTAACGATACGGCAAGCTTTGCACAGCAAAGCAGAATGTTGAGGATTATTCCGACGATTCCGCACAGAACTCCGTATTTTGAACGCACGGCGGAATCGGAGTAGTCATTATCTTTGATAAAAATCTTGGATAGAAGCTTTATCATTGTCTGAACCTTTCGTAATAGAAAAGATACTGCTGAACGAGTCCCGCGGTATTCGGCAGAGCCGTGTGATCAAATCCGTCGGGATAGTATTTGTCAAGTACGCGCTTGACCCAAACGTCAATGGGGAAGCAGTCGAGCCGTCCGTAAGCGAAGAGGGCAACGCAGGATGCGACCTTAAGGCCGACGCCCTTTATACTCATAAGAGCCGAAAGGAGTTCGTCGGTTGAAAGGTCATCAAGCGCTTCAAGGTCAATTTCGCCCGACGCGACCTTCGTTGCCGCGTCGTGTATGTAGGGAGCGCGGAAGCCGACCTTCAGCTCGCGAAGCTTATCTATGCCGATCTCGGCAACCCTTTCAGCCGACGGAAACGAGTAAAATTCACCGACACTGTATGCCTCGATCCTGTCTCCGTATCGGCAAGAGAGCGCCTCAACGAGCGAACGGATACGGGGGATATTGTTGTTTTGCGAGATTATAAACGAGCAAAGCGTTTCCCACTTCTCCTGGCGAAGCAGACGTATACCGGAGCCGTATTCCATCGCGCTTTTGAGGACCTCGTCGTCGGGACGAGAGGAGAGGATCTCGCCTCTGAGAGCAGAATAATCAAGGTCAAGCGCGAGATATCTTTTCCAAATATTTTCGAAATCACAGTTATCTGCACCGACTATCGTGATCCTGTCATCCTCCTGAATAAAGTCGACAGCACGGCCATAGGCAATTCCCGAGTAAGAATTGTCACTGCTCTTAACGAAGCGGAACGACTGACCGCAGTCGAATATAAGATCAAGGTCAAAATTTTGCGGACGCGCAAAAGTTACGCTTTTTACCATAAAACGCTCCCAAAAAGGTATTCATATTATTATATCATATCTTGCCGATAATTCCAACATAATTCTCGAAATTTCTTCAACATATTTTTTTCGCGCCTTAATATAAGGGAAATATTTTTGATATATGTCTTGACCGAAAGGGGAGAGTGGTGTATAATGTAAATGTCGAAATGTACGTAAAAATCCCGAAAGGTGTAGAAATATGAAGAAGAGAATAATAACCCTCGTGATCGTCATAGCGGTACTTATAATGCCGACGGTAATAGCGCTGTCGTCTTATATATACGCGATAAATAATCCCGTAACGGAGGGCTCGGTATCGAAGCTCGTTATAACCGTTCCGAGCGGCGAAAGCGAGACGTATCTCAAATCCGATAAGGAGAATAAGTCGCTCTGCAGCGCACTTATCGGAATGCATAAAAACACCAGAAGGGCTACCTCGCTTCCGGCGGCGGCGTCAGAATTTGCGATATATAAGGTCGCATATTCGAGTTATAATAAGACATTCGAGTACACATATTATATTAGCTCCGACCCCTCGAATTGCTTATTCCGTAACGAAAGCGGCAAGCTTTTCAAGGTCGCAAAGAAAAACGCGGTTGCTTTCCTTAGAACCGACCTTGCGGCAGACGTCTTCCCCGACGCTTCACAGCCGGTTCTTAACGTAGGAAGCACCGAAAACGTTCTTCCGAGTGCGATGAACTGGAAGTATATAGGTATAAACGGCTCTTTCGTAGACGGCGACGTAAATACTTCGAACGGTAAGCCGAC